>NZ_JAAIYB010000245.1 GCF_010894475.1 Myxococcus vastator | reverse complement strand
GGGCACGGGAGTGCCCGCGTCCCCGAAGGCGCCCGCGCTCCCCAAGGCGCCCGGGTCCCAGGCCGCCGCCGCTCCTGCCCCCGCCGTCCGCGCCGCGCGGACCCCGGGGAATGATCCATTCGGGGAGCCGCCGGAAATCCGGATGCCCATGGGCGGCTCGCCCGAGGACAAGCTGGAGTACTTCCGGGCCGTGGTCCGCCAGAAGACAGAGACGCTGGCGCGAGCCCGCACGCTGTACGCGGAGCGCGACGGCGAGCTCCACGGGGTGAAGCAGTCGCTGACGCTGGCGCGCAAGGAGCTGGCGGAGTCGAAGGCCAGCGTCTCCGCCTTCCAGGACGAGCTGGCCCGGGCGGCGGCGGAGTCCCAGTCGCGGCTCGCCAGCCTCCAGGAAGAGCTCACCGCGGTGGAGGCGGACCGCAAGGACCTGTCGCGCGCGCTGGCGGAGGTCGAATCCGATGTGCCGCGCCTGACGTCGGAGCTCCAGGAGGAGCGCGAGGCCCGCGGCGCGGTGGCCGAGGAGCTGATTGGCGCGAAGGAAGCGCTGTCGCTGGCCCAGGACCGCGTGGCGGAGCTGGCCGCGGAGAAGTCCGAGGCCCAGGGCGCCCTGGAGGCCGTCCAGGAGCAGTACCAGCAGGCCATCGCCGACGTGGAGCGGCTGACCACCGACCTGGAGGCGGCGTCGGCGGAGAAGGACTCGCTGGGCCTGCGCGCCGCGCAGTTGGAGGCCGCGCTGGCGGAGGCCCAGTCCGGGCTGAGCGCGCTGGAGAGCGAGAGCGACTGGTCGAAGAGCTCGCTGGAGGAGGCCCAGGGCCGCTCGGGCACGCTGGAGGCCGAGCGCGACGAGGCGCGCAAGCAACTGGCGGTGGTGGAGGACGGGCTGCGCACCCTGCAGGAGCAGGTGGCGGAGCTGGAGCGCTCGCTGGCGTTGAAGGACGCCGAAATCGTGGGCCTGCGCGCGGCGCTCACCGCGCGCACCACCGAGGCGGCGGAGCTGCCCGCGCTGCGCCAGGCGCTGGAGGCGCGCACCGCGGAGCTGACCCAGCTCAAGGCGAAGCTGGCGGCGGAGGCGGCCAAGGCCGAGGAGCGCTCCCAGGCCCTGGAAGAGGGCCTGGCGCAGGCCAGTGAGCGGGCCCAACTGGCGGAGGGCGAGGCCGCGGCGCTGAAGGAGGCGCTGGAGGCCGCCGAGGTGGAGCAGGTGTCGCTGCGCGACCGCATGGACGCGGACGCGGCGGCGCTGGGCGAGGCGGTGCAGCAGGCCGAGACGAAGGTGACGGAGCTGACTGCGGCGGTGGAGGCCGCCCACGCGGACCATGCGTCGTGGAAGGAGCAGCTCGCCGCGGTGGAGCTGAAGGCGGCCACCAAGGACGCCGAGCGCGTCGGCCTGTCCGCCCGGGTGTCCATGCTGGAGGCGGCGTCCGCGCAGCGCGAGGCGGAGCTGGCGCGGCTGCAGGCGGAGGTGGCGAAGGCCCACGAGGCGCTGGCCCTGGAGCGGGCGCGGCGCGAGGCGGCGGAGGCCGAGCGCACCGACGCGGAGGTGAAGGCGGCCCAGGCCGAGGCCCAGGTGGAGTCGCTGTCGGCGGGGCAGGGCGGCGCCGAGGCGCAGGTGGCCTCGCTCACCGAGGAGCTGGAGGCCGCGCGCGCCGAGGCGGACAAGGTGGAGCGCCTCCAGGGCCGGCTGAAGATGATGGAGGGGGCCCTGGAAGGCGCGAAGGCCCAGGCCGCGACGGCCAGCGGCAAGTCGGACGCGGCGCGCGCGGCGGCCGAGGCGAAGCTGGCTCGCGCGGAGGCGTCGCTGACGGCCGAGGCCGAGAAGCTGGCGCGCACCGAGGCGTCGCTGAAGGCCGAGGCGCGGAAGCGGGCCGACGCGGAGGCCTCGCTGCAAGCGGAGCAGGAGGCGCGGCAGGCGCTCGAGGCGAAGCTGGCGGAGGGGCCGGGGACGCCTTCCCAGGGGGCGCCAGCGGACTGGGAGGCGGAGCGCGAGCAGCTCAAGGCGGACGCGGCCAACCTCAAGCGCAAGCTGGTGGCGGCCGAGACAGCGCTCGAGAGCGCGGCGGGCTACAAGGCGAAGATTGCCCGGCTGGAGGCGCAATTGAAGGGCAAGAGGTAGAGGTTCCCCTTCATGCCTTTCGACGCGCCAGTGGATGCCCTCACGGGAATGCCGGCGGCCCGCTTCGGGCTGTACCTGCACTTCCCGTATTGCCTCGCGAAGTGCCCGTACTGCGACTTCGCGGTGGCGGTGGCGCGGCAGGTGCCGGAGGAGCGCTACGCCCGCGCGGTGCTGGCGGAGCTGGACACCCGGCTGGCCGCCGAGCCCTCGCTCGCGGGGAAGGTGCTCGACTCCATCTTCCTGGGCGGTGGGACGCCGTCCCTGTGGCACCCGCGCTACGTGGCCCAGGTGCTGGACGGCCTCGCCGCGCGGCTGCGGGTGGCGCCCGGCGTGGAGGTGTCGCTGGAGGGCAACCCGGAGCGCGCGGACGCGGAGCGCTTCGCGGGCTACCGCGCGGCGGGGGTGAACCGGCTGTCCTTGGGCGTGCAGTCCTTCCAGCCGGAGACGCTCAAGGCGCTGGGGCGCGCGCATGACGCGGCCATGGTGGACGGGGCCGTGGCCGCGGCCCGGCGCGCGGGCTTCCCGGTGGTGGCCCTGGACTTCATCTATGGCGTGCACGGGCAGACGGTGGCGCAGGTGGAGGCGGATGCGCGCCGGGCGGTGGCGCTGGCTCCCGAGCACCTGTCCACCTACGCGCTGACGGTGGAGCGCGACGTGCTGGCGGAGGACACGCCCCTGTCGAAGCGGCTCAAGCGCGGCGAGCTGGAGTTGCCGCCCGACGACACCGTGGTCGACATGGCGCGGGTCGTGCGCGAGGTGTACGGGGCGGCGGGCCTGCATCGCTACGAGGTGTCCAACCACGCGCGGCCGGGGTGCAGCTCGCGCCACAACGCGCTGTACTGGACGGGCGGGGAGTACCTGGCGCTGGGCGTGGGAGCCACGGGCATGTTGCTGTCGCCCCAGCCGCACCGGTACGTGAACCTGCGCAGCGCGGAGCGCTACCTCGTGGAGGCGGAGGCGGGGCGGCTGCCAGAGGAAGGCCGCGAGTCGCTGGGCCCGGAGGAGCTCTTCGCGGAGCGCCTGGCCATGGGCCTGAGGCTGGTGTCGGGCGTGGACTGGGAGGCCGTCTGCGAGCGATATGGGCAGCCGGTGGAGCCTCGGCGGGCGGAGGTCGCGCGGCTGGTGGCGCATGGCTTCGCGACGCTGCGGGACGGGCGTCTGGCATTGACGGAGAAGGGCGCGGACGTCCACAGCGCCGTGTGCGCGCGGCTGATTTAGGACGGCGCCCACCGGAACGGATTTCGAGAGGCATATGAGCAAGTGGATACTGTGGCTGTTCCTCACCCTGCTGACGGGCAGCCCGCTGCTGTCGCTGGGCCTGATTCTGGTCATCATCTTCGTGGCGGACCGCTTCACCTGGCAGGTGCTGCCCAGCCCGGTGCGCCTGCTCAAGCGCTTCCAGCGCGCGGGGCAGCTGGCGGGCACCATCCTCACCAACCCGCATGAGCGGCGCGCGCGGCACGAGCTGGCGGACATCCGCGTGGAGCAGCGCCGCTACGCCGAGGCGGTGGACATCCTCAAGCCCAACCTGGAGGCAGGCGACGAGGACGTGGACACGCTGTACCTGCTGGGCGTGGCCTACCTGGGGGCCGGTGATTCCCAGCGCGGCGAGCTGCTGCTGGACGAGGCGGCGAAGCTGGACGCGGACCACAAGCTGGGCGCCATCGACCTGGAGCGCGGACGCTTCCGGCTGAAGCGCGGCGACGTGGCGGGCGCGGTGGAGGCGCTGGAGCGCTACTGCCAGGTGCGGCACGGCACGGTGGAAGGCCGCTACCTGCTGGCCAAGGCCCTGAGCCGTGCGGGCCGTGGTGACGACGCGAAGCGGATGCGTGACCTGGCCTGGGGGGAATATGTGGTGGCGCCCCGGTTCCAGCGGCGCCGGGAGCGCAAGTGGGCCTGGCGCGCGCGGCCCAGCCGGCCGTTGATGTACGCGGCGGCCGTGGCCCTGGTGCTGGGGGGGCTGGCGTCCGTGTTGCCCCGGTTCGGAATGACCCCGGAGCGCGGCTACGGTGGCCGCTACGACGCCGGCGCCCATGGCGAGCCACCCAGCGCGTCGGGGATGGAGGAGTACCTGGGCGAGTAGCGCTAGGCTCTCGTCCATGTTCCCCACGCCGTCGCAGATCCTCCGCCAGCGGGAGGGAGTGCTGGCCGATACGCCGTTCCCCCTGCTGCTCCACGCGCTGATGGCGGAGGAGCGCACCTGCACGTTGGAGTTGAAGGTGCGCCAGCGGGAGAAGCGCATCGTCTTCGAGGACGGCGCGCCGGTGGCGTGCCAGTCCAACCTCCTCCACGAGACGCTGGGCAAGTACCTGGTGGAGAAGGGCAAGCTGTCGGAGACGGACTACCAGAAGGCGCTGGCGGAGAGCATCTCCGCGGAGGTGCCGCTCAGCGGCCTGCTGGTGCAGAAGGGCCTCATCAGCCCCTTCGACTTGTACAAGCAATTGCAGGCGAACCTGGCGCACAAGCTGCTGGACTGCTTCCGCTGGGTGGACGCGAAGTACCGGCTCATCGCCGACGTGGAGCCTCCAGACGCCAGCGTGCGGACGAACACGGGCCAGCTCATCCTCACGGGCGTGGCCAACGTGATGCCGTTCGACGCGGTGGCCACGCACTTCACCTTCACGGACGAGCGCCGCTTCGGGCAGATGCCGGGCACGGAGGCGGGGCTGAAGCTGTCGTCGAAGGACGCGCGGCTGTTCCAGGCGCTCCGGCTGCGGCCCACCTTCGGCGAGCTGATGGAGCGCACCGGCTTCGACACGGAGATGGTGCTCCGGCGCCTGTACGCGCTGTGCCTGCTGGAGGTCGCGGGCTTCGCGGAGGACGTGGACGCGAAGGCGGCCCGGCTGAGCGCGGGCAAAGGGACGGCGCCCGCCGCCGCGCCCGAACCGGTGGCGCCTCCGGCAGCGGCGCAGGCTCCGCAGGGGACGCCGTTCTCCGACGAGGACGAGGCGGCCCGCAATGCCCTGGTGAGCGCCTTCATGTCGCACCGGAGCAAGGACCCCTTCGCGCTGCTGGATGTGCCCGAGGACGTGCAGCCGGTGCCGCTGCGCAAGGCCTTCCTGGCCCTGGCGGACCGGTACGCGCCCCTGCGCTTCCACACGCCGGAGCTGCGCGAGAAGGCGGAGGTGCTGCTGGCGGCCCACGCGAAGGCGTTTGGCGCGCTGTCGGACGCGGAGCAGAACCTGCTGTGGCGCAAGCGGCGCGCGGCGCACCGGGAGAAGGACCGGGGCACGCGGCCCACCACGGCCGAGCAGTTCCGCATCCGCACGGACCTGCTGGACGCGACCACGCAGTTCGACGAGGCGAAGCGCCGGCTGGCCGCGCGCAATCATGCCGGGGCCTTCGAGTACTTCGAGTACGCCTGCGACATCGACCCGAAGCCGCTGTACCAGGCCTACCGGGCCTACGCGCGCTACCTGATGAAGCCGGAGGCGCACGGGCGGCTGGCGCAGCAGGAGCTGCAGGAGGTGCTGCGCCAGGAGCCCACACTGGAGGAGGGCTGGGCCTTCCTGGGTGAAGTGGCGCAGGGCGAAGGCCAGTGGGGGCAGGCCGAGGACGCGTTCCGCAGGGCGTTCAAGCTGAACCCGAAGAACCGCCGCTACGTCGAGCTCATCCAGGAGATTGTCCGGCGGCGTTAGGCAGCCCCTGTCTGGCTGCCTGCCTGACAGGGTTTGTCTGATGTTGGGTTTGGGGTCATTTCCAGCCCCTGTGGGTGGCGTCTGTCTGATGTCCGACAGTGGATGCCATTATTTTCGGACCGGGAGGGGCTGGGTTTTCCTTTTTGCGGGGACCGCTGGGTAGTCTTTGAGTCCATGGGCAGCCTTCGTGAGAGGAATCAGTCGGGCCAGGCGGCCGTGGAGGCTGCCATTGTCCTTCCGCTGTTCGTCTTCCTCATCCTGGGCATCCTCCAGCTGGGGTTGATGCACCAGGCGCGGCTGCTGACCAAGTACGCCGCCTACAAGGCCGTGCGGGCTGGGTCGCTGAACAGCGCCAAGGTGGACGTGATGGAGAAGGCCGCGCTCGCGGTGCTGTTGCCGCTGCTGAGCGTGCCGAGCGGCGTGCGAAACCGCGCGCACATCCCCCCGGTGGGCAGCGCCGCGGAGTTCCAGCAGAAGTGGCAGGACCTGCAAGGCAACCAGATTCCCGGCACGTCGCTCAAGCACGCGGAGGTCACCATCTGCGGGCCCACGCGGGGCGACGTGGGCGGGAGTGGGCCGGAGCTGGACTTCGATGACCCCCGGAACACCGCGCCCACCGGGTGGAAGGAGAGCCACCGCACCAAGCTGCGCGTCCAGGTGACGTTCAACTACCGGATGATCATCCCCTTCGCGGACTGGGTCATCTACCAGTCCACCCGCGGCCGGAAGATGACGTCCGTGCTGCGCATGCAGGGCGAGACGCCCGAGGGAGACGGTACGCCCGAGCGCACCGACTCGCTGCTGGAGGCGGCGGCCGCCCAGCGCATCTACATCTCTCCCATCCGCGCCACCTACACCATGCGGATGCAGTCCAACTTCTTCCTCAACCGGGCAGCCCTGCCAGGGAGCAACGAATGCGTCTTCCCCTTCGCCTATTGAGTCCCAAGGCCCGGAGACGCGCGCAGCGGGGGCAGGCCATCGTCCTGGGGGCGCTGTCCTTCCTGGTGCTGGCGTTGATGGTGACACTGAGCTTCAACCTCGCGCACGCGCTGCGCCAGAAGATGGGCTTGCAGCAGCACAGCGACGCGCTGGCCTACTCCATGGCCGTCCTGGAGGCGCGGTCGCTCAATTACTATGCAGTCAGCAACCGGGGCATCGCTGCTTCCTACGTCGCGATGAACAGCATCCATGCCTACATGGCGGCGTCGAGCGTGACGGGCGAGATGATGCGGGCCTCGGCGAAGAACTTCAACGCCATCGCGCTCATGGAGCTCGCCAAGTGCTTCTCCTGCTACACCTGCGCGATCCACTGTGCCCACGCGGCCGAGGCGAAGAAGATCGCCGGCGAGTTCGACCAGGCGGGGCAGGACTACGACCAGAAGGTCCGCTCGCTCGAGTCCAGCTTCAACGCCGCGGTGCGAGGGGTGGACCTGCTGGTCGACAACCTCCACGCCTCCCAGCGCGAGGCCCATTCCCAGACGCTCCAGGCGGTGCGGGATGGACGCAGCCACGGCCTGTCGCTGTTGACCCAGTACAGCGTCCCCGGGGCCAGTGACCTCTCGCAAGCCGTGGGGGGACTCAACGCGAACGAGTTCAACTGCGCGGTGGATGGAATGGACTGCCGGAACAGCGTGGAGAATGCCTCTCCGGAAGCGTTGGCGCGGGTGATGACCGAAATCGCCAATGCCACCCGCTCGGACTGGAGCGCCAACCGCGCCTACAAGGGGGACCGGCTGGGCCTCATGAAGCCCTCCTACCTGCACCCGGACTTCTTCGACGAGCTCCGGGACATCCCGGACCAGGGCTCCTACCTGGTGCTCGAACACGAGGGGACCTCCAAGACGGTCCAGGACAAGTCCGAGGTCAACAGCGGTGGAAAGCAGGGGGGCAACTCCGGGACGACGAGCGCCGCGCAGGAAGAGGGCCGCATCCTTCACACCTGGCGGCACGGCTTCACCTGGGCCAGCAGCTATGAGGCGGGCGTCTGGAGCGACGCCAATGGCGGCGGCCACGAGCCGGATGGCGCGCATTCGGGCTCGCACAACTTCGAGGGCGTCAACGCGAACGCGCTGTCGGGCTGCGCCCGTTCAGGCAACTGCTTCATGAAGTTCCGCGCCAACCCGTCCTCGGCGCGTGACTGGGGCCAACCTCGCGTCTACAGCTACCTCACGCGGCAGCTTCGGGTGGGCGACCCGAAGCGGGCGCCCTGGGAGCTGAATTCGTCGGCGCAGGTGCGGCTGGACCATGGTGCCCAGGGCTCGGCCTCGCTCACGCTCGCGGCGCAGGAGGGCGTGGCCATCTCCAAGGCGCTTGTCTATTACCATCGCTTTGGCGCGAATGGCTGGCGCGAGGCCCCCAACCTCTTCAGCCCCTACTGGCGCGCGAAGCTGCACCCCATCAGCTCCGATGAGGCCGCGGAGGTGCTGAACGCAGCGGGGAACACCGACGCGTCGCGGTTGGCGCAGGTCCCGGGGGTGTCCCTGTGACGCGCGCGTCCCGTCGAGGCGCCGCCTCCGTGGAGATGGCGGTGTGCATGCTCGTCATCATCCCCGTGTTCCTCTACTCACTGTTCCTCTTCGACCTGCTGCGCCACATGCTGGACTCGCAGGAGACGTCGCTCACCACCGCGTGGGACTACACCGTCCTCGACTACGAGAAGGAACCTGAGTCGGTGGCGACGGAGGACGGCGGGACCACGACGGAGGCTTTCTCCGGCTTCGAGATGGCGCAGGCCTATTCGCGGTACATGTACTGCGACCACGAGTCGGGCATCGACAGCTACGGTCCGGGAAAGGGGCCGGAGTGTAGTGACTCTCCTGATTCCGAGGACCACCACACCGACGTCGTCGCCCATGCCTGCTGGCTCAACCCCGGCGGGCAGCAGGTGTACTGCACGCTGGATGCACAGGCCGTGGGCGCGTATGGCGTGTCGCTCCACCAGTCCTTCATGGACACCTTCGGCCGAGGTGGCCTCATCCGCTGCTCCGCGCGCCTGGGCGTGCAGAACTACCTGTTGCCGGAGACGTTCCTTCCGGAGTTCTCCCGCGTGAAGTTGGCGAAGGAGACGCAGGACCGGGCCAACGGCGTCCATAACAACGCGACGGGCAACGGAGACCCCGGCTCTCACGGCCGGGGCGACAACGTCTACCTGCTCCCCTGGGAGCAGATTGCCATCCTCACCGATACCTGGGCGCTCACGGAGCACGCCGACGTGCGGCCGGGGACACCCGGGGGGAGAGGCATGCACGAGCGTGTCATCCAGCTCTATCAGAACGATGACAACCCGGCCTTCTCGCAGATGTCCTCGGCGGTGGAGGGGCTGGTGAGCCAGGCCATCGGCTCCAGTCTCCTGCACCAGGGCCTGCGGTTGCGGCCCCGGGGCTACAAGACACCGGGAGACGATCCTCGCAATCCCAGCCTCGCCATCAAGCCCCACGAAGGCGGAGGTGGCGTCGAAGAGGAGATAGAGCAGCAGGGCGGGAGCCGCCAGGGCTACTTCAGCAGTGAGTGGCAGGACTGGGAGGGCGACAACAACCAGCGCTCCTATGAGGCGCGCGGCAACTGGTACCTGGGTTGCGAGAGGTCGGAGTCGTGCTGACGCCTGTTGCCGCCACGCGCTCCGTTGTCCGGATTCCCGCGCTGCTCTTCTCCGTGGCGGTGGTGGGCGGCCTCATCGGCTTCTCTTGGGAGCACGCCGTCTACCGGGGCAGCGACAGCAGCCAGGAGTGGAGCCCGCCGGAGCTGGGCACCGACGTGGAGAGAGCCTCCCGTAGCTGGGTGCGCACGCCCGCGGAGGAGGCCATCCTCCAGCGGGCACTGGTTCACTTCCCGCCGTACCCCAACGCCACCCGCCCGGAAGCGCTGGCCGCTGACTACCTGGGGCCCGAGGCGCCCATGGCGGTGGCGTGGTTCTCCACCCAGGACGCGCCCGCGAAGGTCCTGGAGCACTACACGCAGGCCCTGCTCGCCAAGGGGCTTCCGGTGCTGCACCAACGCCACGGAGAGAAGGGTGGCTACGTGGGCTACTGGAGCCCCGCCACGGAAGAGGTGCGGCTGGTGTCCACGCTGGCCCAAGGGGGTGAGACGCTGGTGTTCGTGTCCTCCGGTCAGGTGGGGCCCATGTTGCAGCGCGCGGCGGCCGTGCCCGGCTGGCTTCCCGTGCCCGCTGAACTCGCGGAGACCCGGACCGTGAACTTCAACATGGAGGGCGCCTCGCACCACGTGGTGACGGGCCAGCTCCAGGCGGACTCGCCGGCCGAGGCGGCGCGGCGCTACGGCGACCTCTTCCGCGAGCGCGGCTGGCAGGTCGGGGCGCCCGCTCCCGTGGAGTCGAATGGCGTCGGGTTCGAGGTGCTCAAGGAGTCCGTGAGTGGCCGCGCGGTGCTGCGCGGCCTCTCGCCGGGCCCGGGAGTCGAGGTCCAGCTCACGCTGCTACGCCGGAGCGTTGCCCCATGAAGAAGTCCCCGCGTCAGTCACGGGCCGCCCGCGGCCAGTCCATGGTGGAGTACGCCATCGTCACCGCGGCCCTGCTGGGCTTCAGCACGATGGGGTGGCCGTTCCTGGTGGCGCTCTTGAACGCGCTCCACCGCTACTTCAACTCCATCTACTACGTCATCCAGGCCCCCATCTGAGGCGCGGGGGCCTGGGAGCCCAAGGCTACGGCGTCACCGTGGTGACGAACTCCGCCTTGCCGCCGGAGACCTTGAGGACCACGGCCTCCTTCACCGCGTCGCGGTTGGCGTCCAGGGTGATTTTGCCCGCCACGCCCGGGAAGTCCTTCGTCGCCGCAATCGCGTCGCGCAGCGAAGGGCCGCTCAGGTCCGGCGCGCGCTTCATGGCGTCAATCGTCACCCGCGCCGCGTCGTACGCCAGCGCGGCCACGCTGTCCGGCACGCTGCCGTAGGTGGCCTTGTAGCGGGCCAGGAACTTCTGGAGCACCGGATCCGGGTTGCCCGGCGAGTAGTGGTTGGAGAAGTAGCTGCCCTCCAGCGCGGAGCCGCCCAGCTCGTACAGCTTGTCGGAGTCCCAGCCGTCGCCGCCGAGCAGCGGCACCTTGAGCCCGATTTCACGCGCCTGCCGCGCGATGATGCCCACGTCCGTGTAGTAGCCAGGCACGAAGACGGCGTCCGGCTTCAGCCGCTTGAGGGACGTCAGCTGCGCGCGGAAGTCCGTGTCGCCCTTGGAGTAGCTCTCATCGCCCGGCACCTCGCCGCCGAACGCCTTGAACTTGTCGGTGAACACGTCCGCCAGGCCCATGGAGAACGCGCTCTTGTTGTCGCGCAGCACCGCCACGCGAGACAGCTTCAGGTTCTCCCGCGCGAACTTCGCCATGACGAGCCCCTGGAAGGGGTCGATGAAGCAGACGCGGAAGATGTAGTCGCCCTTCTGCGTCACCTCCGGCGCGGTGGACGTGGGCGTCACCATGGGCACCTGGCCCGCCTGCGCCTTCTCCGCCATGGCCATGGACACCGACGAGGCCGCCTCGCCCAGAATCGCCACGACCTTGTCCTGGGTGATGAGCCGCGTCACCGCCTGGGCGCCTTCCTCCGGTCGGCCCTGGCTGTCGTACACGCGCACCTGGAGCTTCTTGCCCTTCACGCCGCCCGCCTCGTTGGCCTCCTTCAGCGCCAGCTCGATGCCGTTGCGCGCGGACACCCCGAAGGTCGCCTCGCTGCCCGTGAGGCTGCCGACCTCGCCCAGCAGAATCGTGTCCGAGTCCACCGGAGCGGCCGGTGCCCCGGTCGCCTGTCCCTCCGGCGAGGGCGCGGCGGGGGCGGGCGCGTTCTTCTTCTCGCAGGCCACCACGGCCAGGGCCAGGGTCGCGAGCAGCATCAGGGGACGGCGCATCGGCAAGGTTCCTCCGGGGACGGTGGCGTCACCCTATCCCTCTCCCCACCGCCCTCCAACCAGCGGCGCTTCAGGGAGGGATTCAAATTGCAATGTGGACTAAAACGGTCCTGATTACATAAGAGGTCAACGTGGCCCGAGGTTCTTCGGCGCCTGGAACCCAGAGAGGAGACACCCGCACCCATGCTCCGGATGAGCAAGATGACCGACTACGGCATCGTGCTGATGACCGAGCTGGCTCGCGCGGAGGGTGACACGCGCACCACCCGTGAGCTGGCGGCGCGCACGCGCGTGCCACTTCCCTCGGCCAGCAAGGTGCTCAAGGGCCTGCTCCAGGCGGCGCTCGTGGTGTCGCACCGTGGCGCCAACGGCGGCTATGGGCTGGCGCGCCCGGCCCATGAGCTGTCACTGGCGGAGCTCGTCTCCGCGCTCGAAGGGCCGGTCGCCCTCACGGAGTGTGGCGTCCACACCTCCGGCGGCGCGCCCTGCGAGCTGGAGTCCGTCTGCCAGGTGCGGGGCCACTGGCGCTTCATCAACAACGCCATCCAGGAGGCCCTGGGGCGGCTGACGCTGGCGGACCTCATCGCCCCCGCGCCCCGCGTGCCCGAGCGCCTCGTGGGACTGGGGACACA
>NZ_JAAIYB010000244.1 GCF_010894475.1 Myxococcus vastator | reverse complement strand
GCCCGCCCCCGCCGCCGCGCCGTCTCCTTCACCCGCGAGCCGGTGGGCGCCCTGGGGCGCCGCGCTGGGCGGACTGGCGTGGTTCCTCTGGCTCGGCGGTGGAAAGGCGATTCCGCCCACGCGCCTCGACTGGCTGATGCGCGAGGACTGGGCCTGCGCCACCATGGGCTGGCTCTTCTACCGCAACGCGCCTTGGCGACTGCCCCTCACGAGCTCGCCCCACCAGCTCTACCCCCATGGGACCTCCGTCGCGCTCACGGACGGCAATCCCCTGCTGGCGGTGCTGTTCAAGCCCTTCGACGCGCTGCTGCCCGCTGACTTCCAGTACCACGGCCTCTGGCTGGCGCTGTGCTTCGCGCTGATGGGGTGGTTCGGCGCGAAGCTCGTGTCCGTCGCCTCCTCCCGGCCCACACACCAGGTCCTGGGGGGCCTGCTGCTGGCGCTCGCCCCTCCCATGGCGGCCCGCCTGGGACACATCGCGCTGTGCGCGCATTGGATGCTGGTGGCCATGATGTGGCTCCACCTGCGCGACGCGCCGGATGCGCGCGCGGCGAAGCGGAGCCTCTGGCTGGCCGCGGCCTTGTGTGCCCTGGGCTCGGGCATCCACCCCTACCTCGTGGCCATGCTCGTCCCCCTCGCCATGGCCCTGGCCGTGAGGTTGGCCCTGGCCCACGTCATCACCTGGCGACGCGCGCTGCTGGCCTCGGTGGGCATCGTCGTGGTGGACGTGCTCGTCTTCGCCCTCTTCGGCTACTTCCTCGGCAGCAACCTGGGCGCGGAGGGCTTCGGCCAGTTCTCCGCCGACCTGACCGCGCTGTTCAATCCCACGGACTGGTCACGGCTGCTGCCCTCCCTGCCCGTGGCCCGTCGGCAGGGCGAAGGCTTCGGCTATGTGGGGGCGGGGGCGCTGCTGCTCGTGGGGCTCTCCGTCGTGGGCGCGGCGCTTCGCTTCCGCGCCGTGCGGGACGTGCCCTGGCGGCGGGGCCTGCCCTTCGCGGTGGCGGTGCTGCTGCTGGCCCTCTACGCGCTGTCCTCCCGGGTGACGTGGACGGGCCGGCTGGTGGTGGACCTGGGCGGGCTGTACGAGCCCTTCTCGCGGCTGACCTCCGCGTTCCGCGCGTCCGGGCGCTTCATCTGGCCGCTGTGCTACGCGGTGATGGGCGGCGCCGTCCTCCTGTGGCTGCGGCAGTGGCGCGAACGCGCCTGGGTGGGGACAGCGGTGCTCGCGCTGGCCGTCGCGGTGCAGGCCTACGACGTGCGCCAGGACAAGAGCGAGCTGCGCCGGCGTCCGGACGGCTTCCGGCGGCTTCAGGCTCCGGAGTGGGCGGAGCTGAAGGGCCACTACCAGCACCTGGCCCTCTTCCCGCCGCAGGTGCAGTGGGTGTGCCCCTACAACGAGCCGCTGGTCAACGCGGCGGGGTACATGGCCTACCGGCTGGGCCTCACCTTCAACAGCGGCTACGTCACCCGGGTCCCACCGTCGATGGCCGAGGCATGCAACGCCACCATGAGCCCTGGCGGCGTGGATGGGGCCACGGTGTACGTCGTGGTGCGCCAGCAGGTGGGCGCCTTCCTCCGGGCAGGCGCCCGCTGCGGGATGCTGGAGGGGTTGCCGGTGTGCGTGGCCGGGCAGCGGAACGACGCCTTTGCTCAGGCGTTGACGCGGCAACCGTTGCGATAGCGCGGGGCGCCGCCGAATCCGATGGACTCCCTGGCGGGGACAGGCAGCATCCCGACGTATGGGAAGTGACGACATCGTCGCGGCGTTGCGCCAGGTTCCGCTGTTCGCCCGGCTCACCGGAGAGCAGCTCCGCTGGATGGCGGACCATGGCCGTCAACTCCACTTCCCCGCCGGCACGCGCATCGCCGAACAAGGCGCCTCCGCGGATGGACTGTCCGTCATCCTGGAGGGCCGCACACAGTGGAGCCGCAACACCAGCACGGAGAGCGCGCCCACCTTCACGCTGGAGGCCGGTGACCTCTTCGGCGAGCTCATCCTCTTCCTGAACGCGCCCTACCCCCACAGCGGCGACGCGGTGACGGACGTGCGCCTGTTCCGGATGGAGCCGGCCACCTTCTGGGAGCTGCTGCGGCTGGCGCCCGGACTCAGCCGGGGACTGATGGAGCTGGCCTCGCAGCGCACCGAGCAGCAGGCACAGGACGTCCGTCCCCAGGTGGAGCTGCTCCCCGTGGGACGCATGGCGGCCGAGCTGGGCGCCGAGCTGGGCAGCCCCGCCGCCGCGGCTCGGAGAAGCGCGGCGCGGCTGGGCGAGCTGATGGCCACGGTATCCGCGCGCGCCATGGCCCTGGGTGAGCACGGCCTGTCCCTGGCCCAGCGCGGCGTCCTGCTGGCCCTGCCCCGGGAAGCGGCGGAGCGCGGGCGGAGCTCTCCGCCGCTGGAGCCCCTGGCCCGCGCGGAGCGCGAGGAGGCGCTGGGCTCCTGGCTGGAGGCGCGCGGCGTGGCGGACGCGTGGGAGGCGGCGCCCGCGCTGGTGGCCTCCGGACTGGACGTCGCGTGGCTGGAGTCAGTGGCGACGCGCGTGGGCGGGGCGCTGCTGGGCGACGTGCTCGCGTGGCTGGTGGTGGCGGTGAGCTGCGACGTGCTCATGGCGGAGGTGGCGCGCGGAACGACGCGCGTGTCCGCGCTGGTCGAAGGCGTGAAGGCCTATGCCTTCATGGACCCGGTGCCGCGTGAGGACGTGGATGTCCACGAAGGTCTGGAGCACGCGCTGGCGGCGCTGGGCCACCGGCTGCGCGGTGAGCACCTCACGGTGGAGCGCGAGTACGACCCGAGCCTGCCCCGGCTGAAGGCGGAAGGCGTCGCGCTCGATGAGCTGTGGACGCAGCTGGTGCTCAACGCGCTGGAGGCCCTGGGCGAGCGCGGAGGCCGCGTGCGGCTGCGCACCTGGAAGGAGGCCGCGCACGTGCTCGTCGAGGTCTCCGACGACGGGCCGGGCATTCCCAAGGACCTGCAGCCGCGCATCTTCGAGCCCTTCTTCAGCACGAAGCCCCATGCGGCGGGCATCGGCCTGGATGTCTGCCGGCGCATCGTCGAGCGGCATGGCGGCGACCTGTGCGTGCGCGCCGAACAGGGCGGCACCCGCATCCAGGTGCGCTTGCCGGTGTAGCCACCGCGGCCAGGGTGCCCGCGACGCTCAGGGCTTCGCGCCGAGCGCCGCCACCGCCGCGGCCATCACCTGCTTCACGGGGACGCCCGCGGCCTCCGCCACCTGGCGACAGTCCTCGAACTCCGGGTGGGCGTTGAGCACCGCGCCCTGGCGCAGCCCGCGCTTCACGCGGACCTGGCCCCACGGCGTCTCCACCTCCACCCAGTCCCGCTCCAGCGCCTGACGCTCCACGCGGTGGTAGCGCACGCCCAGCGTGGTGGACTCGCGCAGCACCACGTCCACGAGGGCTTCGCGCGTGCCGCCCTCCACCAGCGCGCTCAGCAGGTGCCCCGGCCGGCTCTTCTTCATCACCACCGGCGTCACCCACACGTCCAGCGCGCCCACCGTGAGCAGCCGCTCCAGCAGGTGTCCCAGCAACTGCGGCGTGGCGTCATCCAGGTTGGCCTCCACCACCCAGAGCCCCTCGTTGCCCGCCTGCTCCAGCCGGCCCAGCGACGCGCGCAGCACGTTGGGCCGGTCCTTGAAGTCCTTCGTTCCGACGCCGTAGCCCACCTTCTCCACGATGAAGTCCGGCGGGTGGCCGATGTGCGCCAGCACCTTGAGCAGCGCCGCGCCCGTGGGCGTCGTCAGCTCGCCCACGCCTTCGAAGCGCACGGGCACGTCCCGCAGCAGCTCCAGCGTCGCGGGCACAGGAATGGGCATGGCGCCGTGGGCCACGCGGATGGTGCCGCTGCCCAGCGGCGGCGGCGCCGCGTGGACCTCCGGGTTGCCCAAGAGCTCCAGCACCACCGCCGCGCCGCAGATGTCGACGATGGAGTCCACCGCGCCCACTTCATGGAAGTGGATGTCGTTGATGGACACGCCGTGGACCTTCGCCTCCGCCTCGCCGATGGCGCGGAACACCGCCAGCGCCCGCTCCTTCGCGCGCGGGGGCAGCGTGTCCGCCTCTTCGATGAGGCGCCGGATGTCCGCGTAGGCGCGGTGCGGGTGGGCCTCGCGCGCCTCCAGCACGACGTCCAGGTGCGTGCCGCTGATGGCGTGGCGCACCGCGCGGCTCACCGCCAGCTTCCAGCCCGGGACGCGCAGGCCCGACAGCGCGCGCTCCAGGTCCGCCGGAGCGATGCCCAGGTCCAGGCCCGCCGCCAGGAACATGTCCCCGGCGATGCCGCCCACCGGCTCCAGGTAGAGGATGCGTCGCATGGTGCTCACCTGCGTCCCTTCGTGCGGGAGATGAGGGCGGCGTAGAAGCCACCGCCGAAGCCGTTGTCGATGTTCACCGTGGCCACGTTGGAGGCGCACGAGTTCACCATGGCCAGCAGTGCGGACACGCCCTTGAAGTTGGCGCCGTAGCCCACCGACGTAGGCACCGCGACCACGGGGATGCCCACCAGTCCGCCCAGCGCGCTGGCCAGCGCGCCCTCCATGCCCGCCACCACCACGGCGGCATGGCACTCCTGGATTTCCTCGCGGCGCCGCAGCAGCCGGTGGATGCCCGCCACGCCCACGTCGTAGACGCGCCGCACCTCCGCGCCCATGGCCTCAGCCGTCATGGCCGCCTCCTCCGCCACGGGGATGTCGCTGGTGCCCGCCGTCACCACGGCCACGCGGCCCGCGCGCACCTTGCCCTGCTTGAGATGGAAGATGCGCGCCACCGGGTGGTACTGGCCCTTGGGGAAGCGCGCCACCAGCGCCTCCGCCTTGTCCGGCTGGAGCCGCGTCACCAGCACCGTCTGCTTGCGCTCCACCAGCGCCCCGACGATGCCCAGGAGCTGCTCCACCGTCTTGGGCTCACCCAGCACCACCTCCGGGAAGCCGAAGCGCAGGTTGCGGTGTGTGTCGAGCGTCGCGTACCCCAGCTCCGCGAAGGGCAAATCCTTCAACTTGCCCACCGCGTCGTCCACGGAGACGCGGCCGGACTTCACGCTGCCCAGGAGCTGCTTCAGCGCCTTTTCATCCATGGGCGCCCGTCTAGCCCGAAACGGGCTACACGCCCAGCCGCGCCAGCAGGTCGCGGATGCTGTCCCGCGCCAGCACCAACAGCAGCTGTCCCCCCACCGGCGGCGCCGCGGCCGCGAGGAAGCGGGCCTCCAGCACCACCACGCTGCTGGCGTCGCCCTCCACCAGCCCCACCGCGTCGGACACCACGTCCCGCGCGCGGCCTCGCCGCACCGTGGGCACCGTGGGCACCAGCCTCCAGCCCGTCAGCCGGCCCATGGCGGACAGGCAGGCGCTGGCGACGATGTTCGCCGTCTCCGCCACCACGCTGTCCCGCTCGGCCTGATGAATCGCCGCCTGTCCTTCCAGGAGCAGCGCCTCCAGCGCGGCGCCGTCCTCCTGGGGCAGCACCAGCAGCAGGGCACCCCGCAGCCCGCCCTGGATGCCGAGCCACCCGGCCACCACCGGCGCGGCTCCGCCCAGCAGCTCGGCGGCGTCCGACGGGCCTGTCAGCAGCACGCGGGGGATGGAGAGGTCCACCTTGCGGCCCCCCATCAACCGGGAGAGCGCATTGGCCGCATGGCCACAACCAATGTTGGCCACCTCGCGCAGTGCGTCGAGTTGCGCGTCGCTGGGCAGGGGCTGGCTCACGCGGACAGTAACCTCGGCACGTCCAGGATGAACACCGGACGCCCACTTCCCAGAATGGTGACGCCGGACAGGCCGGGCAGCAAGTCCAGGGGCCGCGACAGCGGCTTGAGCACCACTTCCTCCTGTCCCAACAGGCGGTCCACCTCCAGGGCCACCCGGCCGGAGTCCCCGTCCATCACCACGAAAGGCCGGGTTCCCTGCCTCCGCGGGGCCGGAACGCCCACCAGCGCATCCAACGCGTGGACCGGCAGCAGTGAATTACCGTGAGGCAGCAGGGCCGTCTCGCGGCTGCGGCTGAGCGACTCCCCGTCCGCCTCCGTCGCACCCACCACCTTGGCGATGGGCAGGCCGAAGACCTCCGCACCCACCTCCACCAGCAGCAGGTGCACCACGGCGACTGTCAGGGGAAGGCGCAGCGTGAAGCGGGTGCCCCGGCCTCGCTCGCTGTCGATTTCGAGCGTGCCGCCGACGTTCTCCACCACGCGCTTCACCGCGTCCATGCCCACGCCGCGGCCGGAGATGTCGGTGATGTCCTTGGCGGTGGAGACGCCCGGAAGGCACGACAGCATGAAGGCCTCGCGGTCCGTCATGCGCGCCGCGGCCTCCGCCGAGAGCAGGCCCCGCGACACCGCGGCGTTCTTCAGCTTCGCGGGGTCCATGCCGCGGCCGTCGTCCTCCAGCTCGATGATGACGCGGTCCCTGGCGCGCTTCACCGCCACCAGCACCCGGCCCCGAGGGCCCTTCTTCGCGGCGGCGCGGTCCTCCGGCGCCTCCAGGCCGTGGTCGATGCAGTTGCGCAGCAGGTGGAGCAGCGGGTCCGACAGCTCCTCGAGGATGGCCCGGTCCAGCTCGATTTCCGCGCCGGTGATGACCAGGTCGACCTCGCGCTCCTTGCGACGGGCGATGTCACGCGCCGCCCGGGGCAGCCGGTCGGTGATGAGGGACAGCGGCGTCATGCGCGCCGTCATCACCTTGTCGTGCAGGTCCTTCACCAGCGTGTGCAGCCGGTAGACGCCCTCTTCCAGCGCGGGGCGCGTGTTCTCCGGCAGCACCTTGCCCACCTCGCGCAGGCGGGCCGTGGCGAGCATCAGCTCACCCACGGTGTCGAGGAAGTAATCGAGGAGCTCCGTGCGCACGCGCACCGTGCGCGACGCCGTGTCCGCGGGCGCGCGGGCGCCGTCGGGGACGGGCACCAGGGCGGGCTGCACCACGGGCGCGGCCACCGCGGGCTTCACCGAGAGGACCTCCACCTCGGCCACGTTCTTCAGCGCCGCGTGGATGCCCGCTTCGCCCGCCGGGGTCTCCAGCTCCAGTTGGATGTTGCCGTCTGGAATGCGGCCGGCCTTCAGCTCCTCCAGCGCGGGCCGGAGGTCCACCAGCGTGCCCAGGTTGGTGAGGCGCTTGTGGACGAGGAAGGCGCGCACGCCGGGCACCTGGCAGGTGGGCGCGATGCGCAGGCGCACCGCCCAACGCTGGGCCAGCGTCTCCGGGAGCGGCGCGCCGGCCGCGGCCTTCAGGGAGTGGGCCAGGTCGGGCGACGGGGCCTCGGCTCCGGCGCCGGGCGCGTCCGAGGCCCGGCGCGCGTTCAGCGGCAGCACCACGCCTCCGGGGGCTCCGTCCGGGGATGAGGGGGCGCTGGAGGTGGTGGAGGCGCCGGGGCCGCTGGTTACGCCTGGGCTGGCACTGCTTCCCCCGGTGCCCACGCCTCCGTCCCCGCCGCTCCCTGCAGCTCCGCCACCGTGCGTTGAGCCGGGACTGGCACCGGTGGCTGTGGGACCCGAGCCGCTTCCGGCTCCGCCGCTCGTGCCGCCACCGGGGCTTGCGCCGCCAGCTCCCCCCGTGGGGCCCGAGCCACTGCCAGCTCCGCCCGAGCCATCCGAGCCGGTGCCCGAACCACCGCCCGAGCCGCCCGAGCCTCCGCCAGGGCCATCCGGGTCCGTGCCATCCGGGCCGCCGCCCTCCGGCTTCAGCGCCGTCACCTTCGCGACGCGCGTGGCGGCCGGGGCGTGGCCCGTCATGGTGGTGACGCGCTGGCTGAGCTGCGTCAGGAGCGCCGCGGAGTCATCCGGCGGCTTGCCCTCCGCCACCGCGCGCACCTGCGCGAGCATGGTGTCGGCGGCGGTGAGCAGCAGGTCCACCAGGTCGCGGTCCAGGCAGCCGCGGTCCTGACGGACGGCGTCCACGAGGTCCTCTACGCGGTGCGCCACGATGGCGATGGGCTCGAAGCCCATGGACGACGCCATGCCCTTGACCGAGTGGGCATGGCGGAACATCGAATCCACCGCGCTGGACGAGCTCTCGCGTTCGAGCTCCACGAGGTCACGCCCGAGCGCCTCCAGGTGGTCGGTCGCCTCGGAGATGAAGAGCCCGAGGTAGCGGGACATGTCCATCGTCATGGACCCGGCCTCGTGTCAGGAAGGGTGGACGGCCCGCGCCAGGGCGCAGCCGCTCACGTCTCGCCCAGGACCTTCTTCACCACGGCCAGCACGTCCTCGGCCCGGAACGGCTTGACGATGAAGTCCGAGGCACCCGCCTCGATGGCCTCCATCACCAGGCTCTCCTGCCCGAGCGCGGAGCACATGATGACCACCGCGCTGCTGTCGGCCTTGATGATTTCCCGCGTGGCCTCGATGCCGCTCTTGAAGGGCATGACGATGTCCATCGTCGTGAGGTCGGGCTTGAGCTCCTTGTACTTCTCCACGGCCTCCAGGCCGTTGGCCGCCTCGCCGACGACCTCGAACCCCCCAGACGCAAAGATGTCCTTGATCATGTTGCGCATGAAGATGGCATCGTCGACGACCAGGACCCGCTTAGCCATGTGAAGAACTCCGCCTCCGAATCACCTAGAGGAGCGCGGACACTAGCATCCGCGCTTTCCAGGGGGCTACTCACTTGGAATGGGTGAACAAGGCAACCACCGCGGCGTCCAACCCTTCTGGGTCCAGGACCGTCACTCCCAGGCCACCCAGCCTGGCGACGCCCCGGATGGCAGGCGTCATTTTTCCTGGCGCCGTGCTCACCCGCTCCACCGCTTCGATGCCGTCTACGTCCGTTACCAACAGTCCCAAATCTCTCCGCCCACGGTCCAGTAGAACCACCCGTCCGGGCGGGGTAGGACCCTCGGGAAGACTCAGGAGCTGCCGCAGCTCTACCACTGTCACGACCCGGCCGCGCAGATTCATTACGCCTGTAATGGCCAGCGGCGCACGCGGCACACGGGTGAAGCGCTCGGGAGGCACGACGACCTCCCGCACCGCCGAGAGCGGCAGCCCGTAACGCTCCTTCTCCACCCGGAAGATGACGTGCCGCACAGGAGTAACGTTCTATCCGCTCTGGAATGACCGGCCCGCTTCGCTACCGTTTCGGCCGGGACGTCTTCTTCGCGCCGGCCCGCCCCTTGGGACCTTCGCGCGCCGAGGCCGGCTTCGCCACGGATTTCTTCCCGCCCGCCGCCGCCTTGCCCGGTGCGGGCTTCTTTCCGCCCCCTGCCGCCAGCCCCTTGAGCACCTTCTGCGGCGCCACGGCGCGGAAGCTCTCGTGAATCCACTGGGACAAGAGCCCGATGGGGACCTCGCTGCCCGGCTTGAAGCGGGAGGACACCCAGCCGCTCTTGCCCAGGCCGTAGCCGGTGGGCTCGGTGAAGGGCAGCGTGAGCGCGGCCTCGTGGGACTCGGGGAGCTTGGTGGTGACCCCCAGCCCGTCGTTGTCCAGCGCGAGGATGACGAACATCTTCCCCTTCACCTTGGCCGTGCGGTGGCCCCAGGGGAACTCCTCGGTCGTCTCCGGGAGCGCGAGCATCACCCCGCGCAGATGGTCCTCCGCGGCCTTCAGCCTCGCGTCGACGTTGTCCGAGGGCGGCTGGCTCATGAGCCCAGGCGGAAGCTGCGCACGACGCTCTGCAGCTCGACGGAGAGGTTGGTCAGCTCACTGGCCAGCGACGTCATCCGGGACACGGCGGCCGTCTGCTCCTGGATGACCGCCTGGATGGCCTCGGTGGAGGACGCGTTGTTGCGCGCCACCAGCTTGATCTCCTCGATGGCCTTCACCATCTCCTCGCTGCCCTTGAGCTGCTCGCGGGCGCTCTCGGAGATGAGGTGCACCTTCTCGGAGCCCTTGCGGATGGTGTCGGTGATGGCACCCATGGAGCGCACGATGTTGGTCAGGTCCTCGCGGCCCTCGGCCAGCTCCGCGATGCCTTCCTTCATGGCGCTCACGACGGAGGTGGACTGCCCGGAGATGTCGCGCGCCAGCTTGGAGATCTGCTCGGCGGAGCGGCCCGCGCTCTCAGCCAGCTTGCGCACCTCGTCGGCCACCACCGCGAAGCCGCGGCCGTACTCGCCCGCGCGCGCCGCTTCAATCGTCGCGTTGAGCGCCAGCAGGTTCGTCTGCTGCGCCACCTGCGTAATCGCGTCGACAATCTTGGAGATTTCCTGCGTCTTCTCGCCGAAGGCGAACACCTGCTGGCTGGCGGACTCGATGCGGTTGAAGACCTTCTTCACCTTCTCGCCGGCCAGCCGCGCCGCCTTGGAGCCGTCCTCGGCCGCGCTGCTCGTCTCCGCCGTCGTCCGCGCCGCGTCCTCGGCGCTGGCCGTGGTGCGCTGGATGCTGCCGGCCATCTCGGTGATGACCTTGGACGCCTTCGACACGAGCTGCGACTGCGACTCGGCGCCGCCGGCGATCTTCTCCATCGACGAGCCCACCTCCTCGGTGGAGCCGTTGACGTTCTCCGCCGAGCGCTGGAGGTCGATGGCGGTGTCGGCCACGCTCTTGGCCGTCTCCTGAATCTTGCCCACCAGCTCGCGCAGGTTCTCCTGCATGCGGGTGATGGCGCCCGTCAGCTCGTCGATTTCGTCGCGCGTGCTGCCGCCCTCGGCGGCCACCGGCTTGGACAGGTCGCCCTGCGAGATTTCGTACGCGGAGCGGCTGAGCACCTTCACGCGGGTGACGCGCGCCAGCCACGAAGGCAGCAGCGCGGCGGCGGCCCCGGTGATGATGACGGCGACGCCAATGCGCACCGCGTCCCTCCCCCCCACGCTGAGCTCCGGGAAGAGGAAGTCGATGAGGCGGTCCGACGCGTACATCCACGCCGTCAGCGCCAGCCCCATCAAGACGTAGCCGTTGAGAATCTTCCGGTGAAGGGACCGCTCGCGGGTCGCGCGAGGGCCATCCACGGCGCGCAGCAGTCGCTGCAGGGGCTCGCGGCGGGGAGTGTGTCCGGGGACTGTGTCGTCGCGGAGGGGACGGCGCACGGGTTGCTTTCGGGGGATGAGAAGCGTCTCGGGTTTAGCCTTGCTGCTCCGCAGGGTCAATCCGTCGCCCGAGGTCGGAAGTGGTCGAACCCCTCTGGCGGTGGGAGAACGCGGCCTGTCCTGTCCCGGCTCACCCACCCGCGTCCCTCTGTGAAGTGGCCGATGCGGGTGATGGCGTGTCCTCCTGTAGCGCACGCGCGCTCGAATGCCCGGCTGCGTCCCGGGGGAACGGCCAGCAGCAGCTCGTAGTCCTCGCCCCCCGCCAGCGCCCCTTCGGGCCCCAGCGCCTTGCGCACCGCGGCCGACAGCGGCAGCCGCTCCAGCTCCAGCTCCGCGCGCACGCCCGAGGCGGTGCAGAGATGACCCAGGTCTTGTGCAAGTCCGTCGGAAACATCCAGCGCGGCGGATGCATGGCGCGCGGCGAGCAGGCCCAGCGCCACGCGAGGCTCGGGGCGGCGCTGACGGCGCACGGCGGCGCCCCGGCGCAGCCCCGCACGCAGCTGTGAGAGGCCCAGGCGCGCGTCGCCCAGCGTGCCGGAGATATAGAGGAGGTCCCCGGGGCGGGCCCCCGCGCGGGTGAGGGGCGCGCGTGACAGCTCGCCCGCGGCGGTGATGGTGACGGACAGCTCGCGCGCGGAGGTGAAGTTGCCCCCCACCAGGTCAATCCGGTGCGCGGTGGCCAGCGCGGCCATGCCCCGCGCCAGGCCCGCGAGCTCCCGCGGGGGATAGTCCTTCGGCAGCGCGAGCGCGCAGACGAACCAGCGCGGCGTGGCGCCCATGGACGCCAGGTCCGACAGGTTCACCGCCAGCGCCTTGTGGCCGATGTCCGCGGGGGAGAACGCGGCGCGCGTGAAGTGCACGTCCTCCACCACGGCGTCCGTGGTGACGCACTGCGCACCCCGTGAGGGAGGCAGCACCGCGCAGTCGTCCCCGGGCCCCACGGGCACACGCGCGGCGGGGAAGCACGCGAGGAACCGACGAATGAAATCGAACTCACCAGACATGGGCATGGAGGAAAGACCAGACGGCGTGTCAGGGCAACGACACTTTTCGGCACCTTGGGCAGACGCATCATTTTCGGGCCATTCCCAGACAACGTAAGGATTGGGCCTTCCATCTCCCGGGGGGAGTTCATGCCAAAGATTGGCGAGCGGCTGCCTTTCGTTTCCACGCCCCAAACCCAGACGCGCCCCACGGGCACGAAGGACGTCAGCACCCAGCAGTGGGTGGACCTGCTCGGCTCCGTCCTTCCAACGCAAAGCGTGACGAAGCCGGCCCCCACGAGCACCTTCGCCGCCCAGGCCCCGGGGACGACGGGCACCC
>NZ_JAAIYB010000243.1 GCF_010894475.1 Myxococcus vastator | reverse complement strand
ATTACCAAGCCATTCCCATGATGAAGGAGGAGCGCCTACGTCCTCTCGTCGAGCGCTTCGCCGAACTCCTTCACGGCCATCGGGTTTTCCAAGAAACGCTCGGCTTCATATGAGGGGATGGCTCAGGTTGGGGTTGATACCACTTGCCCTACTGGCTTCGGCATGGTGCGCGGAGTTGACCCGTCGGGTGCTGCGCGTCTTGCGACGTGGACTGGCCTGAGCAAACCCGAGCCCCCCATTCATAGGAAGCATTGTGTTGCGGCCCGCGCGGCTGCGGGCCTTCTTTTGCCTCAAGAGAAGGAGCATCTGCCGTGAGAATCGTCTGGACCTTCGTCTGGCATTTCCTCTCCGTGCTCTCGATTCTGGTGGTGGTCGCCGCCGGCATCGGACTCCACGAGGGGGTCGACATCTACTATGGAGAAACCACGGAAGCCTTCAAGGCGGGCGACGAAGGGCCGCATGTGTTCCAGCAGGGAGACGAATGGGTATCACAGACCCTGCGGGGTACGCGTGAGGAGGGATTCTGGGTCGAAGAGAAACGCCACGCGCTGACGGACACGTTCCAACTCGAGGTGTCCTTCCCGTTGGACCCGAGCCGGTTCAGCGTCCAGGCCACCCCGGAGTTCGCCACCCCGCCATCCCGCTATCAAGATAGCGGACTGGTGTTGGCCCTCTCCGACATCGAGGGCAACTACAAGGCGCTGCGCGACTTCCTGGTCCACGCGCGGGTGATGGATGCCCAGCTCAACTGGACGTTCGGGGAAGGACATCTGGTGCTGCTCGGTGACTTCGTCGACCGCGGCCCCTCGGTCACGCAGGTGCTGTGGTTGATCTACAAGCTGGAGCACAGCGCCCGACAGGCGGGCGGACGCGTGCACTACATCCTGGGCAATCACGAAATCAAAAGCCTGCAAGGCGACCTTCATTCGTCGCATAAGAAGTACTTCAATGTCGCCACAATCCTCGGAAGGCAGCAGTCGGAGCTCTTCGGAGACGATTCCTTCCTGGGGCGCTGGCTGATGAGCAAGAACACCATGGAGGTGATCAACGGCGTCCTGTTCGTGCATGGCGGGTTGCATCCTGCGCTCGCCGAGCGCGACCATTCCCTCGACGACCTCAACCGAATCGTGCGCGAGCACTATCGCCAGAGGTGGTACCCCCGCCGCGGAGCTGGCGAGGAGGAACTGCTGCTAGACACCAAGACAGGGCCGTCATGGTATCGCGGCTATTTCAAGGACGACCTGACGCAGGAGCAGGTGGAGCAAACCCTGGCCCGGTTCGATGCGAAGGCGGTCGTCGTCGGGCATACGCTGAACTGGCGCGTCACGACGTTGTTCGACAAGAAGGTGTTCGCCATCGACGTCAAACACCCGTTGGACCACCGCGAAAGCATTCCACCACGACACTCGGAGGGACTGCTGCTGGAGGGCGACGCCGCGTGGCGCGTGTTGGAGGACGGCAGCCGCGTGGAGCTGTAGGGGCTCGCGTTGTGTCCCAGGCACGGGAAATGTCATATGTCCGCCGCTAGGGGCCGGAAATCACAGCGACGCTGGGCCATTGCGATACAGCCGCCACTGGGTTTGCGTCAGTTTCGTTGAGTCCGTTCAACTGTGGGGGAAGGACGCAACGATGCCGAAACCGAAGCCTCCATACCCTCCGGAGTTCCGGGCCAGGATTGTCGAACTGGCCAAGGCAGGGAGAACGACCAGAAGACTGGCCGAGGAGTTCCAGGTCACCGACACGACGGTGCGCAATTGGGTGCGTCAGGGCGAGGTGGACGAGGGCACACTTCAGGACGGGCTGACGACGAACGAGAAGCAGGAACTGGCGAGGCTGCGGCGCGAGGTAAAGGTGCTGCGGGAGTTGGGTCCGCCGGGGACGCAGGGCAGGAGCGCGCAGGCCGGCCCTCCGTAGGGGACTTGCCCGCATCGCGACTCCCCTTCGGAAGCCTGCAAAGCAGGTAAGGGACGAAACCGGAGAGCGGAGAGAGCAGCGCTCCTGGAAACCTTAGAGCGGAGAAATTGGACTCTCAGGGAATTGTGTTAACCGCTCTCGGTTCCTCTCTCCCCAAATTGGACGAGAGAGAGCCCCAGAAAGCCCAATCCGCGGCCAAATGGATGGGCAATCGCGTTCTGAGCCGCAGAGCGTAGAGCGTGTTCTCTGAATCGTCGTGGGGCAAAATCCAGCGGTTTCAAAGAAGGGGCGGGAGAGCCCTTCAATCGGGGGCCGATTGAATGTCCGCAAACCACACCGTGGGTGACCTCCCGTCCATGGTTCTGATCCGCCGGTGGCGGGTGTTTCTGAGGGCCTTCTGGTACTCGCACTGCATCTTCTTCTTCGCGCGACCTTGAGGGAGGGAATCCGCGCCTGGCCGCTCCCGGGCGGACGGGACGCCTGGCGCGAAGAGGTCTCCGCCCGCCGCCGTCGGGAACGGACTCCGCTCCTGGACAACACCGACTGGAGCTGGCTCACATTCCCGAGACATTTTGAGGCGGTCTTGGCGCGTCTGCGCCACGCGCCAAAATCGTGAGGACCCCAGCTGCGCACCCACAGCGCATGGCTTCAATCCCATGGGGCTGTGGTGGGCAGACTTGAAGCGTTACTGCAACGTATGGGTTCCGAGGCTCGACAGTACGCCCGTGCCTCCCGCGGACAGGTAGGACCTCACGCCCGTCGCGGAGATGACGCCGGGCTGCGTGAGAATGCCCGACCAGGAGTCCGCCAGCACATAGGACCAGTCACCAGGCCGCGTCGCCGCGGAGAAATGGAGGGCGAGCGGCACCAGGCTCCCGTCGGGGTTTTTGACGAAATGGAAGGTCCCAGAGACGGGGATGCTCAACGGTCCGACTGGCGTGAAGTGGGTGTCGTAGGTCCCGCTGAAGGAGCCGTCGTAATCGCTGGAGTGGGTGATGGTCAGGACGAACTCACCGTTCTCGGACTTGTACGTCCCATTGATGTTGAAGGCGTGGGCGGAGGTGCTGAGCATCAGCATCGGAAGGACGAAGAGGAGGCCGAAGAGCTTGCTCTGCTGCATGAGTGAAACCTCTCTGGGGGTCGAGGAGCCCTGCGTGGGCTCGGACCTTCCCTTGAGCATGCGTTGTGCCAGCCCGCACGGAGGGGGTGTCCGCAGGGGCGGTGGTGGCGCGCTCGTGTGCGGGCGCCTGTCCTGGACATGTCCGGACATGTCCGGACGCGAACGGCGCCAGTCACATCACGGGGCGTGACGCGAACCCGTGTCGGGCGCGCAGACGCGGAGGCCAACGCGGATGTCCCTCAGCCAGGGCTCGTTGGGCATTCGCGTGTTGGAGCGGTTGGAGATGCGGTCGTAGTACCAGGACCCTCCGCGGGCCACTGCCTCTCCGGGCGCGCGGACCGACTGCACCCATTCGATGGCGTTGCCGGCCAGGTTCATCACCCCGAAGGGGCTGGCGGAAGCAGGGTGGGCACCCACCTCGTCGGGACCGAAGCCCAGCGGTTGGCGGCCATAGGTCTCATCGAAGTTCGCGTCGTCCGGCGCGAGCAGGTCGCCCATGGGAAACAGGCGGGCGTCCGCGCCACGTGCCGCGCGCTCCCATTCGTATTCGGAACACAGCCGGGCTCCCGGAACGCGCCCGGAGCGGTCCAGCCACGCGAGGTACGCCCGCGCGTCCTCCAGCGAGATGGCCGAGACGGGAAACCGCAACCAGTCCTGCACGGCCCTGTGCGTGCGGCCTGGGTAGTGGATGGGCTCGCCGCTGCGCGCGGAGAGGGGATGCTGCGTGGGCTGGAGCATGAGCCGCCAGCCCGTCTTCTCCCGAGTGAGCGCCAGGGCGCCGGCCGTGGACCTCACGCCGGGCGTCCGTCGCCGCTGCTCGTCCGGTGGCAATGCATCGAGGAACGCGAGCCACTCGGCGAACGTCACCTCATGGCGGGCGATGAGGTAACCCTCGGTCATCACCGGCCGGAGCGGGGGCGCCTGGAGGAATTCGCGTCGCAGGGCTTCGTCGTCGCTGCTGCCAAAGAGGAAACGGCCCGGCGGGATGTAGACGAAGCCCTCCGGGATGTCGGCCGACCGCGGCAGGGGGATGCGCGCCTGGAGGCGCTCTCCCGATGACAACACCACCGGCAGGACGGCGCGCGTCAGGCCCGGTGCCTGGAAGGTGAGGACATAGGACCCCGGGCCCGTATCGAGTGCATGCGACGCGATGGGCGTCGGGCCCAGGGAGATGCCTTCGGACAGTCTGGGTGCTCCGGGCATGCCTGTGTCACGCTGAAGCAGCACCTCCACTCCCGGGGGCTCCGTGGCGAGCTCCAGGACCGGCGGAGCGAGGAGCCTGCGTCGCCCGTCACCGTCGTCATCAATGCTCGCCAGCCTGCGCAGGGCTTCGCGCCGCTGTCCGGGGCGGAAGAACCACTCCGCCAACTCCATGCGTCCGGTCAGGACCTCCGCGAGGAGTCCGCGGGCCTCCCTCCGCGAGCCGTCCAGCAGCAGGGCGGTGTCGAGTGCCTGCGTGGCGCGCTGGTAGGCCTCGTCCGCGTGGCCATCGCTCGTTCGTGCCTGGGTCCAGGCCTCCTCGGGTTCCCCTGCGTCTGCCTTGGCCAGCGCGCCGGTGAGGGCGCGCTCCCCGCGCGCGTCCAGGCGTTGGAAGGTGTCCGCGCGCGCTGCCTTCGCTTCGGCATGGTGGGCGCGGGCTTCGGTGAGAGACACCCGGGCTTCATCCAGGTGCTCCTGCACGGTGCGCTCCAGCGCGTGGCGGCCCTTCATCCAAGCCGCGCCCCCCGCCACCACCGCGGTGAGGGGCAGGGCCAGCACCAGCCCCAGGCGCCGCGCGAAGGTGCGCCGGAGCGCCCTCCGCGAGGCCTTGAGGAAAGCCACTTCTTGCCGCGTCAGCGCGAGCTCGCCCGCCGCGGTCACCGCGTCGAGTTCACGTCGGCTCCACAGCGCCGAGGTGGCGCGGTCCGCGCGCTCCCATCCCGCCGCGGCGAGCCTCACCCGTTCGAGCACCTGCCGCTCCTGCCGGGCCGCTTCGAGCCATCCGCGCAGGGTGGACCAACCCTCGAGCAGCGCCTCGTGCGCCACCTCGTGGACGTGTGCCTCACCGTCCTGCCTCACCACGACGAGCCGCGCCCGGACCAGGGCCTCCAGCGCGATGCGATTCGCGGAGGTCTCGGCACCCAGCTCCCCGGTGGTCCGTCGGACCCGGGCGCCTTCCGGGCTGATGAGGCGCAAAAGCAGGTCGCGAGCCGCCCGGCGCGCCTCGGGGGCCAGCGCCGCCAGCGCTCCGTCCGCGTGACGACCCAGGGCCCCGGCCACGCCCCCGAGCGCCTCCAGCGACGCCTCTCGGATGCGCTGGTTCGCCCGGTCGCGGGCATCCCACAGCTCGGCGAGGGTGAACTGGAGGAGCGGCAGTCCTCCCGGAGCGTGGGCGGAGGACGCCACGAGCGTGTCCACCAGGGCCTCTGTCTCGAACGCGACGCCTGTCACGCGCGCCGGACCGAGCACGGCCTCGCGCGTCCCTTCCGGGCCCAGCGGCTTGATGAGGAAGAGGGCGCGCGCCACTTCGTCCTCCAGCCCTGGCAGCGCCGCCAGCCGGGTGAAGAAGTCGCCTCGCACCGTGGCCAGCGTGCGCACACCTGGGGCCAGGATGGCCAGGTGCCCGAGCACCTGCGTGAAGGCGGCTGCTTCGTCCAGCTCGCTCTGGGTGAACAGCTCCTCGAGCTGATCGATGAACAGCAGGGTGCCTCGCGTGGGCCCGGCGGCGCGCAGCGTCCGGGCCATCGCCGCGGGCTCTTGCCGCACCTGGGCCGCCAGTGTCTCCTCGGACAGCCCGAGCCGTCCCGCCACCGCGGCGACCAACGCCGTGAAGGGCCGGCGCCCGGGCATGAGCGACAGCACGGTGTACGCACAGCCGTCGTCGAGCCCCGCGCGCATGACGAGCGGCGACACGCCCGCCCGGCACAACGAGGACTTGCCCACGCCCGAGTCCCCCGCGACGAGCACCAGCGCCTGGGCGCGAAGCCGCTCATGGATGGCGCGGACCTCCGCGCCACGTCCGAAGAAGACGGCCCGGTGCTCCGCGTCGAAGGCCCGCAGCCCGCGATAGGGATTGCCGGGAGGAACCGGCGCCGCATCGCTGTCCTCGTTCAGGCGCTCGAGCGCCGCGCACAGCGCGTCGGCGGAGGCGAAGCGCCGCGCCGGAGCGTATTCGAGACACCGGAGGATGACGGCGCGCAGGCGGACGCCGAGCCCGCTTCCGGAGGATTCCAGACGGGGAGGCCGCGCTTCTGGCGTCCTCGGTTCGTCCACCGCGCCGCTCGCGGTGGGTGTGTCGAAGGGGCGATGGCCCTCCAGCAGCTCGTGAAGCACCATTCCCAACCCATAGACATCTCCCCGGGGGCTGGGCGGTTCGCCACGCAGCGCCTCCGGCGCCATGTACCCACGGGTGCCGGCGATGGGGGCGGTGGCCCTGGCCGCGGTGTCCGCCTGCTCCGCCGCCCAGGAGAGCGCGAGCCCGAAGTCGACGAGCTTCACCTCGCCCTCCGGGAGCACCATGACGTTGTCCGGCTTGATGTCGCGGTGGAGCACCTGTGCGCGGTGCGCGGCGGCCAGTCCCCGTCCCAGGCCCAGCGCGATGGCCAGGACCCGTTCCGGCGGGAGCGGCGTGTCCAGGTCCCGCAGGGAGACGCCGGGGAGGAACTCCTGCACCAGATAGGGCTGGGCGCCCACTTCCGAGACCCGGTACACCGTCACCACGTTCGGGTGGCGGAGGCGGGCGAGCGCCCGGGCCTCGGCGAAGAGCCGGTCCCGCTGTCCCGGGCCGGAGCGCGCCGCGCCGATGAACTTGATGGCGACTCGCCGCTGGAGCGCCGTGTCCTCGGCCAGGTAGACGCGGCCCATCCCTCCTTGGCCCAGCAGGCGGATGAGGCGGTATTCGTCGAAGGCCGGGGGCGGCTCCCAACCCTCTGGCGTGGGGGCGCTCAAGGCAACGGAGGGGACACGCAGCTCCCCCCATGACAGGTCCTTGGCCCCAGGGGCTCCCCAGTGCACACGGGGCACTGGGTGCGGAGCCCGCCACCCGCTCCAGCGTCCGTGACGCAGTACTCGTTCTTCCAGGTCTGGGTCAGCAGCAGGAAGGGCACGCCCCCGTCGAAGTAATCCTTCAAGGGGGTCCCCGCGTCACCGGGTTGGCGGCAGTCGTAGCTGGCCCTCACCGGGGCTCCTGGCGCCCCTCGGATTTTCGGGAGGAGGGTGGGGGCGTAACGCGGCCGCACGCAGCGCTCTCCGTGCGGCGTCACGCCGAAGGGCAGGGCGCCGTGCTCATTCCAGGCGGCCTCGAAGAGCAACGGCGGAAGCCCTCCGGAGAAGGTGTCCTGGGTCTGGATGCCATAACCATCGACGAAGTCGACGTAGGTGCCCTGGCACGTGAAGGGCTCTCCGTCGCCGTTGTAGTCGGCGCGCGCGGCCCGCACACACGCCTGGAACAGCCGCGCGAGCGGGGGCCCGCCATCCCACGCCTGGTTGGGGAGGTAGCCCCAGTGCGCGCAGACGCCGACCGCGCCCGTCGTGCAGCTCGCCGTGAAGCAGGGCGTGTCGCCGCCTCCGTCGTTGAAGCCTCCATCCGGCATCCAGCAGCCGGGAATGACGACCGCCTTCCCCTCATAGAAGTGGCTCGTGGGCGGCGAGCATTCCTGGGGGTTCCGCGTGACGTAGCCCTGGCCTGCGCAGACGTTGCGGTTCAGGACGACATCGGTGACGGTATAGAGCTTGAGCTGGGCGCCCGCGTCTTTCAGGAGCGCGGGCAGGCACGGGTCCGCGGGGGGGCTCTCGCGGATTTGATAGGCCCTGCCATCGCTTCCCACCCAGACGCTGGCGCCTCCGTCGAACTGTCTCGGGAAGAAGACACTGCCGCCATCGACGCCAGTCCACCCGGTAAGGCTGGGTGCCTGAGGATTGACGTGCTCGGGCTGGAGGAGCGGGGCCTCGCGGGACTCCTGGGCCCGCGGCTCGAAGGCCATGGGCGGAGCGCAGTCCCTGGCGCTCAGCGTCGCCATCCAGGCCATCATCGTCAGGGGGAGGAGAGAACGCATGGGACCCTCTGGGAAGTCTCAGCTGAGGCGCGGCGGGGGCGCGCGGTAATGGTCCAGTTCGAGTCCGAAGTCCTCGATCCACCGATACACCTGCTGCCGCGAGCACCCGAGGTGCCGGGCCACTTCGGCGACCTTCCCCTGGTGCGCGCGCAGGTGGGTCTCCAACTCCTGGGGGGTGGAGTCGACGGCGCGCGCCGCACGCGGAGCAGGAGGCTGGGAGGAGACCTCCGCCACGGACGGCTGCGTGGAGGCCCGGGCTGTCCGCATCCGCCGCTCCGCCTCCAGCTCATGCTCCACCTGCACCCCCCACTTCAACAGCCCGCCATCTGAAGCGATGACCGCGATGGAGAGCACGTTGAGCAGGCCTCGCACGTTGAGCGGCCAGTCGTGCAGGAGCAGCGCCTCGGCGAGGCTCACGTCGATGGGCCGGGATTCGGCCTTCATGCGTCCGAGCAGGTGGCGCGCGATGGGCGCGATGTCCTCGCGGCGCTCGCGCAGGGGGGGCATCAGGAGGCGCCATTGCACGAGCCTCGCGTAGAGGTCCGCGCGGAAGGCGGCCTCATTCACCTGGGAGACGAGGTCCCGGTGCGTGGCCGCGAGCACCCGCACGTCGATGGGGACCTCCTGCGTTCCTCCCAGGGCGCGGACCCGCCGCGTCTCCAGCACGCGGAGCAGTTTGACCTGGAGCATGGGCGGCATCTCACCCAACTCGTCCAGGAACAGCGTGCCCCCATGGGCTTCGCGCAGAAGACCGTCCCGGGCGGATGCCGCGCCAGTGAATGCGCCGCGCACATGCCCGAACAGCTCGCTGTCCAGCACGCTCTCCGCGACGCCTCCGCAGTTGAGCGCGATGAAGGGCCCCTCTCGGCCGCTTCGTTCATGGAGCGCGCGCGCGGCGACTTCCTTGCCCGTCCCGGTCTCCCCCAGGATGAGCACGGATTGCACCTGCCGCGCCGCCCGCTCGAGGTCGCGGTGGAGCCGCGTCAGCGCGGCGCTCCTGCCCACCAGTCCGTCAACCGGGTGTTCGTCATTGGGGGCCTCGGAGGCCTCGGCGAAGACAAACAGCGTGTCCCCCATTCGCAGGACATCCCCCCACGCGAGGGGAGCGCGTCCCGTGAGCGGTCGTCCATTGAGATGGGTGCCATTGTGGCTTCCCAAATCCTCCACGAACCAGGTCCCCCCGGCGTGTTCGATGCGCGCATGGCCCCGGGAGAGCCGGGCGTCGTCCAGGGCGACCCGGGGGAAGAGGGGGGCGCCACGCCCCAGGAGCGTCGCGCCGCTGCCTAGCCCATGACGCTCATCCTCGATGAACGCGTTGCGCGTATAGGCAAGGAAGAGCGTCGCCGCGCCGGTTCCACTTTCAAACGAGGGGGCGTGTTCGGCGCTGAGGGTGTCGTCGGTCATCGGGGCCGATGCCTGTCATATGTCAAGGGGTGGTCTTCCGGAAAGAGCTGAATTTGCCGCATTTTTACAGGCCTTGCGGACCTGGGAAGATGCCTTGACTGTCGTGCCTGCGCTTGAATCCAGACGTGGAGGAGCGCCATGCGCGTGAAGGGGCCGCCGGATTCCAGTCAGGGAGAGCAGGTGCGCTTGGAGGCGATGATGGCGCTGACCAGCTCGCTCGAGTGAACGCGGGGCCGACGCGCGATGCCCGCGAGGCGGAGCTCTCCGAGTGCGACGGCCTGTCGCGCTCGACACATCTCCAACTACAACCACGGGGTCTTCGGCTGACGCCGGGCGTCTATCGGTCCCAGGCGCCGTGCCGCTTCACCACTGTCGTCAGCGAGCCTGGGGCGCGTGGACATCCCAGGCGACCTCAAGGCTCTCGTGCCTCCTGACGGTGACGCTCCTCAAGAAGCCCGGCGTCTGCCCTGGCACGAGCCGGAGCCCCGGGAGACTCCGGAGCAGGGCCCCCAGCGCCAGGCGCGCCTCGAGCCGTGCGAGCGGCGCGCCAATGCAGAAATGCAGCCCCTGCCCGAAGGCGAGGTGCTTCTTGACGTCGGGTCGCCGGACGTCGAAGCGCTCCGGCTCGTGGAACCGGGCCTCGTCGCGGTTGGCCGACGCGTAGACGATTCGGATGTGGGCTCCCTTGGGAATGGGAACGCCCCCGAGCTCCACCGCCTCCAGCGCGGTCCGGAACATGGCATGCACGGGGGAGGTCATCCGCACCGCCTCCTCGACCGCGCCCGCGATGAGGCTCGGGTCGTCCCGAAGGGCTCGCAGTTGCTCTGGATGCTCGAGCAGGAGCTCCACCGCGCCCACGATGAGGCCCGCGGTCGTCTCGTGCCCCGCGAAGTGGACCTGCATCAGCATGCTCACGAGCTCCGCCATGCTCATGGGCGGCGTCATCCCCCGCGAGCCGGTGACGATGTCGCTCAGCAAGTCCTCCCGGGGCGCTGTCTTTCGTTCCTCGAGCGCCTCGGCGAGGTAGCGCTGGAAGTCGACGACGCCTCTCGCGCATGCGACCTGGTGCTCGATGGGTCCATGCGCCGCGAGGACCGTGGTCAGCTCGTCGGACCAGCGCCGGAACCTGTGGATGTCCGAGCGAGGGATTCCGAGAATCTCCGCGATGATGCGGGCCGACAGCGGATGGGCGAACCTGAGGAACAGGTCCGCCTTCCCCTCCTGCCGGAAGGAGTCGATGAGCTCGTCCACGAGGGCGCGGATGAAGGGCTCTTTCTCCGCGAGGCGCCGCCCGGTGAAGGCCTTGCTGACGAGGCTCCGGAAGCGCGAATGCGCTGGCGGGTCATTGTCGACGAGGCTGGGGACCAGGGGGTAGCCGTCCATCAGCGCGGCGACCACCTCCGGAGGCGTCGTCGCGGCACCCACGGTGATGGATTCGGCGGACGAGAAGCGCTCGGTATCGGCGACCACGGCGCTGATGTCCGCATGGCGGGTCACCACCCACGCCCCCAGCGCCGGGCTGAAGAACACCGGCGCCTCTCGCCGCGCACGCGCGAGGAACGGGTGGGGATTCTCGAGTTGGGGAGATTCGAGCGGGCGGTACTCGGACCCGAGTCCTGAAGCGGCGCTGTCCTTGAACATGCGTGCTGCCCTCACTCGAAGGTTCGTCGGGGATTCAGTGCGGCTGGGAGGCCTCGCGAATCATAGACGAACGGAGGACAGCCAGGTCAGGGCTCGGAGAAGCCGCGTTGCACCCACGCGTTGGCGGCGTCTCTGTTGAACTTGAAGTTCATCGGCACGCGATACTTCGCGACAGTGGCGCCTGCGTCGTCGATGGCCGAGAGGAGGGCGTGGGGCTCATACTCATCGGCCACCAACTCGAGCCGGACCTCGTACCAGCGGCCCTCCCAGGCGATGGAGAGCTTCCGGGTCATGGCCTGGTCGCGCTGTCGCGCGGAGCGGTCGAGGACCTCCGAGGCCGTCTTCACGAAGGTCGCGAACGCGGGCGAATCGAAAGGCTTGGGGTTCTTCTTGTCGCGGCCCATCACCCATGGGCTGATGAGGACGGGCTCGGCGATTCCCTGCTTGCGGATCTCCACGGCCCAGCCGTCATCCTCCTCGTTCTTGATGACCCGGGCCGACCAACCGGCTGTCCGAGGTGGAGCGACGCCGCATCCTGCTTCTTCGCCTTCCCCGAGGCCCATTGGAAGCGCCTACGCAGCACCAATGGCCTCGAGCGGCTCCACGGCGAGGTAAAGCGCCGCATCCGCGGCGTCGGCGCCTTTCCGGACCGGGCCAGCGCGCTGCGCCTCATCATCGCCGTCGCACTTGAAGTCACCGGCGTTTGAGATGACCGCCGCTACCTCGACATGTCCCTGCTGAATTCAACCCCTGACGCCGCCGCTGCATGATGCCGCCGAGGAGCCTCCCTCCCCTGAACCCCCTCCGAACCAACTACACAGGATTCGGGACTTGACCGTGGTGCGGCCGGTCCTCGCTTTGGCGGACCGTCCGCTGAGGCCTTCCGGGTAAAGCGCACCTTCCGCCGGTGGGCCACCACGAACGTGGCCGGAGAGGCCCTGGCGGAATGCCCCCATCCCACGCGCTGGAGTCATCCATGAGAAGAGCGAGTCGAAGCGGGCTGGCACTGCTGGCCCTGAGCCTGGTACTGGCCCTGGCAGGTTGCGGAGGCGCCCAGCCAGCGCAAGAGGGCAGCGCGCAGGCGGTAAGCGCTCGGGCGCAACCTCGAGCCCCTCTCGCGCGGCCGCTACGCGGCGACCAGCACCTTCGAGACCTCGCTCGACGGCCCGCTGGCGATCTGCCGGGGCGCGCCGCCGAAGTTCTTGGCGGACACGTGGAAGTTCTGGGCCTCGGTACCGGAGAAGGTGCCCTTGGCCTGCACCTGGAAGGTGCTCTGCGGCAGGGTGACCCCGCTGACCTGCGTCC
>NZ_JAAIYB010000242.1 GCF_010894475.1 Myxococcus vastator | reverse complement strand
TCTGATGGATATGAAAGAATCGGGCAAGGACGACTAGGGGCAGACGGTAAGGAAGGAGTTGGGCATGAAAAATGCCAGCATCCTCAGACAAGAAACTGATTGCATGTCTGAGTGCACTCTCGGTTCTTTCGACTGCCCCAGGATGTCCTCCTACCGCATCACTTTCGCGTCGAGTGAAAGTCTGCCGTAAGTCAAGACCCTCTACGACCTTCAAACATCGCAGGAACCAATCTGGGGTGATCTCGCCGAAGCCCGTTTCTGTTTGTAGCCGAGCACACGCGCTTTGGATTGGCTGAGGTGTTTGGCCGCCAAATAGAGCTTCAAACACCTCGCTTTCTTGCATTGCAACGCCAGAGGTATTTACGCGTTTGAAGATGAGTCGTAATACGTCTTGTGCTGCTCCTTCAACGATATAGGCTGGGATTTGGTACTCGCGCAGAGCCTTGCCAAGCGCGATGGCACGTTGAACCAAATCTGGCCGCCCACTCCGATATGGCCAGTCATTAAGCCAGTTCAGTAGGACGAACGAATCGCCTACAACATTGACCGGGATCCAGTGAGGAGGGGGATCTGCGACTTGACCGCGGATGAATAACTCTTTCTCCAAGTCAAACCAAATGGCATGGATGTCTCCGCGAGGACGTGTGTCTGGGTGGAGCATTGCTCCTGCCAAGGCGGTAATGCGTTGCTGGCCATCTACTACATAGTAGGCATCCGCTACGTTTGGGGCCTCAATGTGAAATGACCCGTAGTGAATGGGGGCCGCTTCAGCTGGTCCCTTAAACAAGAGAAGATCTCCGACAGGAAACCCTCGATAAACACTGTCAAAGAAATCCACTACATGTGCGGAGCGCCACCGAAGAGGTCGCTGGAAGTCAGGTACCCGGATCCTCCCATCCTTCACATGTTGCAACAGCGTCTCGACCATAAATGCACGTGCTTCAGGACGACGCTCAAGCCGGGTTTTCTCCATGATAGCCAAGTGTTAACGCACACCCTCGTACCTAGCAAGAGGGAGCGTACTTGGAACTTTCCTCGGTCTATGGGAGGGGGCGTCTGGTTGGGTGTTCGACCTCGCGCCATCTTGGAACTCTTTTGGGGGGGTATTGCGGTACGGGCCCGCCTACAAATTACTTTGCCATGAGAGGAATTCTCTCTCCCTCGGGAAATCGGCATCAGAATGCGAAAATCGGACGAATAATTTCCGTACTCCCTAATGGCGAAATTGGGATGCGCCCCACGATCGGCGATGCCGGGCTTGGCATCGAGGCCCACGCTGTAGTGGGGCATCGTGATGTGGCGACAGGCTCCTTGCGGATATCTGGGCTCGGCCGACGCCTGGGGGCGTGTTGGAGTAGTGGGAAACGAGCTAGACATACAGGTAGTGGTGCCGACCTTGAGGCCGAGGCCCAATATGTAGTGGGTCGTTGAATTACTCCGACAGGCTCCTGGGTGCCATTCCAGCGTTGTGGGGGCGTGAAGAGCGTGGGAGGACTGAGTTAGTACACGTTGTACTTGCGGCGGAGCGCCTCGTGCTCCTCCGCGTTGCGCGACGGGCGGAGGATGCGCTGCGCGTCGTGCAGGTAGTACCAGTACTCGCTCGGCTTGGGCGCCATCGCGGCCTGGAGCGAGGCCACGGTGGGCGCGCCGATGGGGCCGGGCGGCAGGCCCTTCTTGTGCCGCGTGTTGTACGGGTCCCGCGGATCCCTCAGGCGCTTGAGGAAGGCGATGCGGTCATTCCACCGCGCCAGCTCGTAGCGCGACGTGGCGTCCACGCCGAGCGGGAAGCCCTTGTCCACGCGCTTCCACAGGATGCCGGCGACCAGGGGGCGCTGCTCGGGCAGCGGCTCCTCGCGCTCCAGCATGGAGGCCATCACCACCACCTCGTGCAGCGTGCGTCCGCTCTTCGTGAGGGCCTCGCGGTTGGGCGCGTAGAAGCGCTGCGCGAAGGCGTCCAGCTGACGCTGGATGAGCGCCTCCACGTCGAACTTGCCCGGAATCACGCCGTAGGTCTCCGGGTAGAGGTAGCCCTCCAGCGTGCCCATGGAGGGCAGGGGGAAGGGCGCGGTGAAGCGCTGGGGCTTGCTGGCCGCGGCGATGTACGCGCCCGGCTTGATGAAGCCCGCGGCCACGAGCGCCGCGTCCGTGTCGCGCAGGCGCCAGCCCTCGACGACGACGAACGGGACGTCCTCGGGGATGGGGTTGCCTTCCAGCTCCGTGGCCAGCTCGGCCAACGTCATCGACGGGCTGACCTCATGGCGGCCCGCCTTGGGGGCGAAGCTGCCGCGCCGGTACAGGTGCCAGCGCCACACCCGCGTGTCGCGGATGAGGCCCTGCGATTCGAGCAGCGTGCCCAGGCCGCGCCCGGATGTCCCCTTGGGCACGGTGAACTCCACCACGTCCGCGCCAGGCGGCGCCGCGGCCGAGTGTGCCTGCTGCTCAATCCAGAAGAAGGCGCCCGCGCCGGACGCCACCAGCAGCACGAGGGCTGCACCCAGGACCCAGAGAATCCGCTTCATTCGTGGCGCACGCTATCACCGGATTCGGACCGCGCCTGGGGTTCCAGCATCCAGATGTCGCCTCCTGGGTGCCAGGCGGGCCGGAGGTCAGGCGGCCGGTGCCGGCTCGAGCTTCAAGTCCCGGTTCAACCCGCTGTCCCGGCTCACGCGCCAGATTTTTTGATCCAGGTAGTAATGGTGGAGCGCGAAGCCCCAGATGAAGCACTCCATCAGGTTGCGCAGCGTCAGCCCCGCGCCCAGGGGCACCTTCAAGTCGAAGCCGCCGCAGCCCGGGTGCGCGCCGAAGCCGCAGCCCAGGCCCCGGTACAGCAGCGTGAAGACGACGCCGCACCCCGCGTAGAGGATGAAGCGCTGGCTCACCTTCGGCGCCCAGCCGAACGGCGCCGGGTCCACGCCCGCCGCGTGGTAGCGGTTGCGGTGATAGAACCAGACCACGCCGTGGTACTGCACGTTGTGGAACGCCGTCACCGCCACGGCGAACATGATGAAGTCCATGCGCGCCGCGAAGGGTGGCCAGAACACCCCGGCCGACAGTCCCATCGCCGCGCCCATCATCAGCAGCTTGGGCGCATTCACCTTCAGGCCCGCGCGGTGGCGCCGCACCTGCCGGCCCGCGTAGAGCACCACCAGCGCCAGCACGGCCGCGAAGCAGGCCCCGGCCACCACCGGCTCCCACGTGGGCGGACCCAGCAGGCCCAGCTGCTTGCGCGCGCCCGGATGCGACACCGCGAACGCGACGAAGGGCGCCAGCAGCCCCGTGTACAGCGTCACGCTGTCGAGCCGCCGGTCCAGTGGCAGCGACTCACCGCCCTTGCGCTGGTACAGCACCATGATGCCGTAGTGCTGCCGCACCACGTGCCAGTAGGCCCAGAGCGCCGCCGCCGTCATGAAGAGGGCGAAGGGCAGCTTCGTGCCCAGCAGCGCCGACAGTCCAAATGACGCCGGGCCCACCGCGAACCACGCCAGGCTGCCCAGCAGCAAGCGCCGCCGCGTCCGCCATTCCTTCGCGTCCAGATAGGTCCGCGACACCGTGGCGAACAGGTGCGGCCCATCCAGCGCCAACACCCACGCCCACCACAACACCAGGCTGCTGACGCCGCCCCAGACATGGAGTCCGACCAGCGCCAGACTCACCCCGAGGCCACCCCCGGTGGAAATCAAGTCGTGCCGCCGGTCGACGAGCCAGCCCGCGCGTGCGGGGACTGGGACTGCGAGAGGGATGGCGCTCATGAGGGCTCCCGAGGGACGCCGCCGAGGATATAGGAAGGTGCAGGTAGGCGGTCTGCCCACCTGTCAGCGCCCATTCGCCGGGCAGGGGACCAAGGGGTCAAAACCTACTTGAGCGGCGGGTCGCGTACCGCGATTGTCCTCGCCATGGATCAAGGCAGGCGCACCACGGACAGGAAAGCAGTTGGCCTGCTGGTGAAGCTGAAGCACGAGAGCGTGGGGAGCTTCGCGGAGGAGTTCGCCACCAACCTGAGCCCGGGTGGGATGTTCATCCGCTCGCGCACCCCGCAAGCGGTGGGGACCCCCGTCAAGTTCGAGGTGCAGATTGCCGGAGGCGTGCGGGTGCTGCGTGGCTCCGCGCTGGTCCGCTGGGTGCGCGAAGTCGGTGACCCCGCGGGGCCTCCGGGCATGGGCCTGCAGTTCGAGGAGCTGGACACGGCGAGCCGCGCGCTCGTCGACATGATGTTGATGCGGAAGACCGTCGCGGACTCCAACGCGTCCGCCGTCCAGCCCCTGCCCGCGATTGCGCCGTCCGTGGCACCCGCGATTGCGCCGTCCGTGGCGCCCGCGATTGCGCCGTCCGTGGCGCCCGCGATTGCGCCGTCCATCGCGCCCATGGCGCAGGCCCGTCCCGCGTCGCCGGTTCAGGCCCGTCCCGTGTCCCCTGTGCACGCGCGCCCCGCCGCCGCGCCCGCGGAGGTGGGGGGCATCGCGCTCGACTCCCTGTTCGATGACCTGGAGCCGGAGGGTGGTTCCTCCGCGCCGGTCCTGGACGAGCCGTTCGACCTGGGCCCGCCGGTGGAGGCGGAGCCGAGGACACCGCCTCCGAGCCGCGTGCCCGTCTCCTACTCGCCGCCGCCTCCGGTGGCCGCTGACGATGTGGACATTCCGCTCGACGAGCTCATCGCGAGCACGCCGCCACCGTCCGTGGGCGCGCTGGACATCGACGAGCCACTGCCGGGCTTCGAGTTTGAAATCGAGAGCCCGGCGGGGGATGCGCCCGTGGCCATGGGCGCGCCGCTCGACGAGCCGCCCATCGAGGTCGGAATCTCCCTGGAGGTCGAGCCGGCGTCGTCCGCACCGGCGGGAGGTGGGCCCTTCGAGTTCGAGCTGGACCTGGGGGACGCCATCGCGGAGCCGCCTCGTGCGCCCGCGGCGCCGCCCGCGCGCGTGGCGCCTCCGCCAGCACCTGTCTCCAGTGGAGGCAGCTTCGAGTTCGACCTGGACCTGAGCGAGGTCGAGGCCGCGCCCTCGCCGCCGCCGCCGCGCGCCCCGGTGGCGCCCAAGCCGCCGCCGGCTCCGGCCGCGTCTCCCGCGGCTGGCATCGAGTTCGACTTCGACCTGACCGAGGATGTGCGCCCCGCGCCGCCGCGCGCGCCTGCTCCGGCGAGCACGGGTGGAGGCAGCATCGAGTTCGACCTGGACCTGTCCGAGGACATGGAGGAGGTCCCTCCCGTCGCGCCGCCACCGCCTCCACGCGCGGCGCCCGCGCCGGTGCAGCCGCCCGCGGCGTCCCGTCCTCCGCCTCCGCCGCCCGTGGCACCGCCGCCTCCGCAGGGGCTTCCCCAGGTTCGCCGGGAGGCGCCTCGGGCACCGGAGCAGCCGGTGGCACCCTCGGTGCTCGCGCCCGCCGTGGCGAAGGCCGCCGCGCAAGCGCCCGGTCTGGATGAACACGGCCTGCCGAAGACGGTGTTCCTGCCTCCGCCGGGGCCGCTCAGCGGCACGGGGCCCGTCATCGGCATCGACCTGGGCACCACGAACTCGTGCGTGGCGTTGCTCTCCAACGGCCGGCCGCTCGTGCTGCGCTCGCGCGAGGGCTACAACACCATTCCCTCCGTCATCTCGCTCAACGCGCAGAACAAGCTGCTGGTCAGCCACCGCGCGAAGAACCAGCTGGTGCTGCGTCCCCAGCACACCATCTACGGCGCGAAGCGGCTCGTCGGACGTCCCTACGACAGCGCCGTGGTGAACCAGGTCCGCGAGCGCTTCCACTACGACATCGTCCCCGACTCCGCGGGCCGCGCCGCCGTGCGGCTGGCGGACACGGCCCTGTCGCTGGAAGAGGTGCAGGCCATCATCCTCCGCGAGTGCAAGGAGATGGCGGAGGCCCACCTCAACCAGAAGGTGGAGCGCGCGGTGGTGACGGTGCCCGCGTACTACTCCGAGCCGCAGCGTGAGGCCGTGCGCAAGTCCGGCATCCTCGCGGGCCTCAAGGTGGAGCGCATCCTCAACGAGCCCACCTCCGCGGCGCTCGCCTACGGCCTCAACCGCGACCTCAACAAGAAGGTCCTCGTCTACGACCTGGGCGGCGGCACCTTCGACGCCACGATTCTGAAAATCGAGAAGAACGTCTTCGAGGTGCTCGGCACCGGCGGCGACATCTTCCTGGGCGGTATCGACTTCGACAACCTCATCGTCGACTACCTGCTGGCGCGCTTCCAGGAGAAGGAAGGCATCGCCTTCACGGGTGACGGCATCGCCCTGTCGCGCGTGAGTGACGCCGCCGAGCGCGCGAAGATGGGGCTGTCCGAGCGCAGCACCTTCGAGGTCCACATCCCCATGTTGATGATGGACGACACGGGCAGGCCGCGTGACTTGCGCGTCGTCCTCAGCCGGCAGGAGCTGGAGAAGATCTGCGAGCCGCTGCTCAGCCGCACCATCGACGTGGTGCGCGACGTGCTCCTGGACGCGAAGCTGAAGGCGGCCGAGGTGGACGACATCATCCTCGTGGGTGGCATGAGCCGCATGCCGCTGGTGCGCGACAAGCTCAAGGGGCTCTTCGGCAAGGGCCCGCAGGCCAGCGTCAACGCGGATGAAGCCGTGGCCCTGGGCGCGGCGCTCTACTCGGGCTCCGTGGACAAGGTGAGCAGCGTGGTGCTCATCGACGTGCTGCCGATGACGGTGGGCGTGGCCATGCCCGGCGGCGCCTTCAAGCGCGTCATCGAGCGCAACAGCCCGCTGCCCGCGCAGCGCTCCTTCGCCATCAACACGACGAAGGACAACGAGGCCTTCCTGGAGCTGTCCATCTTCCAGGGCGAGGACAACCACATCTCCGCCAACGAGTACCTGGGCACCGTGCGCATCGAAGGCCTGCCCAAGGGGCCCAAGGGCTCGGTGCGCGTGGCGGTGACGCTCAAGCTGGACTCCGAATGCGTGCTGCACGTGGAGGCGCGCGAGTACTCCACGCGCAAGGAAGTGAAGGCCACCTTGGCCACGCGTTACTCGCCGGAGGAGCTCCAGAAGCAGCTCCAGGTCAGCAAGGAGTCCGTGAAGGCCGCCGAGGACCGCCGTGGCGCCGACCTCAAGGAGCGCGCGGGTGGCTTCTGGGGCTTCGTGAAGAAGGCGCTGGGCCGGAAGTAACGCACCGCCATGACGGCCACCGCGCCCCGGTACATGACGCGCTTCAGGTGCCTCGCGGACGCCTGCGAGGACACCTGCTGCGCGGGGCTCGTCGTGCTCGTCAGCGAGCCGCGCCTGCGGCACTTGAAGCAAGCGGTGGCGGGCGGCCCGGACGCGGAGCGGGTGGAGGCCTTCATCCAGCCGGAGCCCTGCGCCAGCCCCGGCGACGAGGCCGTCATCGCGAAGCGCGAGGACGGGCACTGCGTGTTCCTCGACGCGCGCAAGACGTGCTCACTGCACCGCGCCTACGGCGAAGCCGCGCTGCCGGACGCGTGCGCCACCTTCCCGAGAGTCGCCACGCGCTGGGCGCACGGGCTGGAGGTGACGGGCTCGCTCGCGTGTCCAGAGGTGGCTCGGCTGTGCCTGCTGGCGGAGGACGCCGTGGACACCGTGCCCGTGTCCGAGGACCTCGCGCTTCGTCCCGAGGTTGCGCGCTCCCTGGGCGGCGGCGCTTCCGAGGACGCGTGGACGCGGCACGCGGAGGCCGTGCGTTCCACCGCGCTGTCGGTGCTCCAGCGTGGCGAGCTGCCCTTCGCCGCGAGGCTCTTCGCGCTGGGGCAGCTGGGCCTGAGGCTGGACGGCTTCTACTTCCAAGGCACGGAGGTGTTTCGCGGCGACGCGCGTGAAGGCGCGGAGGCCCTGCTGGCGGAGGTGCTGCGGGCCTTCTCCCTGCCGGAGGCGCTGACGGCGCTGCACGGTGGCTTCGCGGCGCTGGCGCTGCCGGGAGGCCCGTGGGTGGGCATCTGCGCCGCGGCGCTGAAGTCCCGCCTGGGCGCGGTCCGGAGCGAGCGGTTCCACGCGCTGGTGGAGCGGGTGCTGGAGTCCTACGGCGGCGCGGACCTGTTGCCCGACGACGCGTGGCGCCGCTACGCGGAGCGCCGTGAGCGGCTGTCACCCGGGCTGTCACAGCGGGTGGAGCAGTACCTGCGCCACCACGCGGTGAACCACTGGCTGCGTCACCCCTTCACCGACGCGCCGCGGGTGCTGGACTACGTGTTCCGCATGGCGCTGCGCGAGGCCGTCGTGAGCTGGACGCTCTTCGGCCACCCCACGGTGGTGGCGCTCTGCGCGGAGGGCGCGGCGGACACGGCCGAAGCCCGGGCCCGGCTCGACGCCGCCGCGGTGGAGTGCTTCCAGCTCATCGCGAAGCACGTCGAGCAGGCGCCCCAGCTCCACGCGCTGGCCCAGGGGCTGGCGGGGAGCGGGGGCGACGAGACGCTCGGCCGGATGCTCGTGCTGCTCAAGGGGCTCTGACGCTCAGGGCCGCGCGCGGGGCGTCGCGCCGAGCCGCCGCATGGCCTCCTGGAACACCGGGTACTCCTGCGCGCCCTGGAGGCCGAAGCGCTCCCCGACGACGAACGTGGGCACCGCGTTGACGCCCAGGGTCCGCGCCTCCTGGATGGCGTCCTCCACGACCTTCGTGTAGCGGCCCTCCTCGACGACGCGCTGCACCGCGTCCGGGTCCAACCCCGCCTCCTGGGCGGCGCCGCGGAGCGTGTCCCACTGCCAGAGGTCCTGGCCCTCGCTCCAGTAGCGGCGCAGGAGGGCGGCGTGGAAGGGCTCCAGGCGGCCCTGCTCACGGGCGTACTCGGTGGCCTCGTGGGCGCGGCGGGTGGACGGGATGAGCTCCCGCATCACCAGGGTGAGCCCGGCGGACTGGGCGCGGAGCTTCAGCGGGTTGTTCGGGTCCTTCATCTTCTCGCGCACGTAGTCGGGCAGGGGGAGGCCCTCGGGCGGCGTCTCCGGGCGCAGGTAGAAGGGCCGCCAGTCCACCTGGACGTCGTACTCCTGCTTCAGCTTCTGGACCTCGGCGTAGCCCACGTAACACCAGGGGCAGACGTAATCGGACCAGACGCGGACGGTGATGGGCTCGCTCATGGGGCCGTGTCTAACCGCGTCGCAGCGCCGCGTCATGACGGAGTGCGCCGGGGACGCGCGTGGGTGGCACCCTGGGTACGCGGAGGTGGACAGCGCGGGCCGTAGCAGGCAGCGTCCACCCCCGACAACCGTGCCCGTGACGCGCCCCTCGGTTGGGGTGACGGCGGGGCGACTGAACCAGGAGACTCCCTTGTCGCTGTCGCTTCTCGCGGCCCTGGCCCTGAGCGCCACTCCGGCGCCGGCCCGGCCCCAGCCGTTCACCCACCACGACATGATTTCGCTGCGCCGGTTGAGCAGCCCCAGCGTCTCGCCGGACGGCAAGCAGGTCGCCTACGTCCTGCGCACCACGGACATGGAGGCCAACCGGGGACGCACCGACTTGTGGCTCGTCGGCGTCGGCGTCGACGGAAACGCCGCGCCACGCCAGCTCACCTCGCATCCGGACGCGGACTCCGAGCCCACCTGGGCGCCGGATGGCAAGAGCCTCTTCTTCCTGTCCTCGCGCGGCGGCTCCTCGCAGGTGTGGCGGCTGGCCGTGGACGGCGGCGAGGCCGTGCAGGTGACGAAGCTGCCCCTGGACGTGGGCGCCTTCCGCGTGTCGCCGGACGGCACGCGGCTGGCCGTGGCGCTGGAGGTGTTTCCGGACTGCCCCACGCTGGAGTGCACCCCGCAGCGCGAGGAGGAACGCTCCAAGCGCAAGGCCACCGGCCGCACCTACGACAAGCTCTTCGCGCGTCACTGGGACACGTGGAAGGACGGGCGGCGCTCGCACGTCTTCGTCGTCCCCGTGGCCGGCGGCGCGCCCGTGGACGTGATGAAGGGCATGGACGCGGACAGCCCCTCCAAGCCCTTTGGTGGCGCGGAGGAGTTCACCTTCACGCCGGACAACAAGAGCATCGTCTTCGCCGCGCGGGACGTGGGCCGCGCCGAGGCCTGGTCCACGGACCTGGACCTCTTCGTCGCGCCGATTGATGGCAAGGCGAAGCCGCGCAAGCTGACGGAGAAGAACCGCGCCACCGACACCAGCCCCGTCTTCAGCCCGGACGGCAAGACGCTGGCCTACCTGGCCATGTCGCGCCCCGGCTTCGAGGCGGACCGCTACCGCGTCATCCTCCGCACCTGGCCTGGCGGCCAGGAGCGCGTGCTCACCCAGGACTGGGACCGCTCCGTGGGCAGCCTCGCGTGGAGCGCGGACGGCAAGACGCTCTTCGCCAGCGCCGGGCACGTGGGCCAGCAGCCTGTCTTCGCGCTGGACGTGGCCACGGGCAAGCCCACCCAGTTGACGAAGGATGGCGCCGCGGGCGCGCCGCAGCCGGCCGCCGGAGGCCGGCTCGTCTATGTGTATGACGACCTGGATTCTCCCGCGGACCTGCACGTGATGAACGTGGATGGCTCGGCCTCGCGCCAGCTCACCCAGGTGAACCAGGACGCGCTGGCCCGCATCCGCTTCGGCGCCTTCGAGCAGTTCTCGTTCCCCGGTTGGAACAACGAGACGGTCCACGCGTACGTCGTGAAGCCGGTGAACTTCGACCCGAAGAAGAAGTACCCGCTGGCGTTCCTCATCCACGGTGGGCCGCAGGGCTCGTTCGGCAATCACTTCCATTACCGGTGGAACCCGCAGGTGTACGCGGGGCGTGGCTACGTGGCCGTCATGGTCGACTTCCACGGCTCCACTGGCTACGGGCAGGCCTTCACCGACTCCATCTCCGATGACTGGGGTGGCAAGCCGTTCGAGGACCTGCAGAAGGGCCTGGCCGCGGCGCTCAAGCGCTACGGCTTCATCAACAAGGACAAGATGTGCGCGCTGGGGGCGAGCTACGGCGGGTACATGATCAACTGGATTGCCGGTAACTGGCCGGACGGCTTCAAGTGCCTGGTGAACCACGACGGCATCCTCGACGAGCGCATGGGCTACTTCGACACCGAGGAGCTGTGGTTCCCGGAGTGGGAGCACAAGGGCACGCCGTGGGAGAACCCGGAGGGCTACAGCAAGCACAACCCGATTGAGCACGTCGCGAAGTGGAAGACGCCGATGATGGTCATCCACGGCGGGCAGGACTTCCGCGTGGTGGAGACGCAGGGCCTGGGCACCTTCACGGCGCTCCAGCGGAAGGGGATTCCCTCCAAGCTGCTCTACTTCCCGGAGGAGAACCACTGGGTGCTGCGCCCGGCCAACAGCGTGCAGTGGCACGATGAGGTCCTGGGCTGGTTGGACCAGTGGACGCGCAAGTAGTCACCGCGTGATGTCGTAGGACTCGGGACTCGCATCGTGAGGTGCGGGCCCCGCTGTCGTTCATGCCTCAGGGAACGCCCATGCAGGCGCCGATGCAGGCGGTGCGAATCTGCGAGCAGGTGTGGCCGCCGAGGCAGTCCGCGCATTCGGCGACTTTGTCCCGGCGGCGGTCCTGGTCCTGCCGCTCCATCCAGGCCCTGAGGTCGTCCTCGCACGACTGGACGTCGAGCGTGTCCGAGAAACACTCCTTCCGTTTCTCGCAGAGGGTGTCCGTGTCGCTGAAGCAGCCGGTCAGCAGCGCGCTCACGGTGACGGCGAAGGTCAGGGTCAGCGTCCGAGGCATCATGCGAGCCATCATGCCCCGTGCGCGTCCCCGGCTTCATCATCGGGATTCAGGGGTGTACGGCGTGGGAGCGCGCGCCGCGCGTCGGGTCAGGGCTTCGGCGGCGCTTCGTGCGCCGGGCCGGAGCCGCCCACGCCCGTGTCGCCTTCCAGCTTGCCCAGCATGGACCAGGCCTGGTGGCGGTGAGCGGGCACCTGCTTGCTGAGGTCCTGGAGCATGGCGGCGAGCTCGGGCGTGGCCTTGGGCATGGCCTTCTGGGCGGTGAGGACCATGCCCAGGACGGCGTCATGTCCCGCGACCTGCGAGGCCAGATAGGCGGAGTCGAAGGGGGCGCCGCGGATGACCTGGAGCTGCTCCAGGGTGGCCTTGTTCTTGGCCATGGAGGCTTCTTCCGCGTCGTTCATCGGCTTGGGGGCTTCGGCCAGCTTCAGGCCCTTGCTGCGCGCGTAGGACGTGAGCTTCTGGTCCAGCGCGGTGTGCGCCTTCATCATGATGGCGCCGAACGCCTTCACGTCCGGATTCTGCGAGCGCTGCTGGGCGAGCTGGCCCGTCTTGATTTCGTTCTGGTTCGCCAGGTGCAGCCGGTCGAGCAGCGCCTTCTCGTCCGTGGGGGCGGTGTAGCCGCGGTAGGTGGCCATGCCCTTTTGAACGGACACCGCGTCCTGTTGGGAGGGCGGGCTGTCGGGCATGCCGGACTGCGCGAAGGACGCGCCCTGGGTGAACAGCGAGGCGGCGAGGACGAGCCCCGGGAGGGGATGTTTCATGAAGTGCAGCTCCTTGTGTGGGGGAATGCGGGCGCGCACGTTGGAGCGGCGTTGGCGCGAGATGCACGGCACGAGAGGACGTGTTCGTGCGCCACTTCACGC
>NZ_JAAIYB010000241.1 GCF_010894475.1 Myxococcus vastator | reverse complement strand
CCCCGTCCCCGTCCCCACGTCCTCCAGGACGCCCAGGTAGGGGGGCTCCAGGCGCCAGTCCTCCTCGACTTCGCGGAACGTGCCGCTCGGGCTGTAGCCCGGCCGTCGGGCGATGCGCTCCGGGTCGAACTGCCGGGCGCGGCGGTCCAGCTCCCGGTCCAGGTTGAAGTCGCGGCCATGCTCCCGGCCCTGGTCCAGGGCGCGCGCGGCGCGTCTGAAGTCCACGTCTTGTGTGTAGTCGCGTGGGTCCCGTTCGAAGTCGGGCCCGCGCTCGTAGCCGTGCTCGTCCCATTCCGGGGCGCGGGCCCAGGCGCCCCTCGGGTGGGTGCGTTCGTCCTCCCAGTCCCTCGAGGGCCGCTGCTCCCTCGCCGTGTCTCCCCATCGCCGGTCGTCATCGCGCCTGCCGTTCATCTGGATGGCCTCCTCGCGTCGTGCGTTCGCCCAGGGCGTGTCTCCTGACGTTCTGGACCGCGGACGTTCCTGGCAACGCAGGCAGGCCCCGCCAGGGGCTCGGCCGGGCAGGGCCCCGGAGTGGCCGCCGCATGCCGGGGGAGGTGCCAGGCGTTCCATGAGCATTCCCGCGCGGCCAGAGCGCGGTAGAGTCCACAGCCGCGACCTGCCAGCCAGCCGGCCGCGCGATGCCTGGAGGGCGTGCCATGGACGACGGGAGCCGGAAAGCACAGGGGCCTGGCGCGCCAGCGTCGTCCGCGCGCACGACGGCAACGCCCCGCGCCCAGCCTCCCGAGGAGGCCCGTGGCCCTTCCGTGGGGCCCGTCGCGACGGTGGCGGGCGGCATCCCCGCGATCATCTCCGGCCTGCGGCACGTCTACAGTGAGGTGGACGTGGTGCGCGGGACGAAGCTGCTGCTCAAGGTGAATCAGAAGGAGGGCTTCGACTGCCCCGGCTGTGCGTGGCCGGACCCGGGACACCGCTCCATGGCGGAGTTCTGTGAGAACGGCGCCAAGGCGGTGGCGGAAGAGGCCATGTCCGCGCGCGTGACGCCGGAGTTCTTCCGCCAGTGGAGCGTGGCGGACCTCTCGCTCCAGACGGACCATTGGCTGGGCAAGCAGGGCCGGCTGACCCACCCGATGGTGCTCCGCGAGGGCGCCACCCACTACGAGCCCCTGTCCTGGGACGAAGCCTTCGCGCTGGTGGCCGAGGAGCTCAACGCGCTCGACACCCCCGACGCCGCGAGCTTCTACACCTCCGGGCGCACCAGCAACGAGGCGGCGTTCCTCTACCAGCTCTTCGTCCGGCAGTTCGGCACCAACAACCTGCCGGACTGCTCGAACATGTGCCACGAGTCGAGCGGCTCCGCGCTCAACGAGACGGTGGGCATTGGCAAGGGCACCGTCACGCTGGAGGACTTCGACCAGGCGGAGGCCATCTTCGTCATCGGGCAGAACCCGGGGACGAACCATCCGCGCATGCTGTCGTTGCTCGAGGCCGCCGCGCGCCGGGGCTGCCAGATTGTCAGCGTCAACCCGCTGCCGGAGACGGGGCTCAACCGCTTCAAGCACCCGCAGGACGTGCTGCACCTCATCGGGCCGGGGACGGCGCTCAACACCCTGTTCGTTCAGGTCCGCATCAACGGCGACGCCGCGCTGCTGCAGGGCATGGCCAAGGCGCTGTTCGAGCTGGAGGACGCGAACCCCGGCTCGGTGGTGGCCAAGGGCTTCATCGACGACAAGACGCTGGGCTTCGAGGCCTACGCGGCCCACATGCGCGCGGTGAAGTGGGAGGACGTGGAGGAGGGCAGCGGGGTGCCGCGCGCGCAGGTCCTCGCCGCGGCGGAGATCCTCGCGCGCTCCGAGCGCACCATCTTCTGCTGGGCCATGGGCCTGACGCAGCATCGCAACGGCGTGGCGTGCATCCAGGAGATCGTCAACCTGACGCTGCTGCGCGGCGGTATCGGCAAGCCGGGCGCGGGCCTGTGCCCGGTGCGCGGTCACAGCAACGTGCAGGGCGACCGCACCATGGGCATCTGGGAGAAGCCGCCCGAGGCCCTGTTGACGGCGCTGTCGCGGGAGTTCGGCTTCGAGCCGCCGCGTCGCCACGGCATGGACGTGGTGGACACGCTGCTGGCCATGCACGACGGCCGGGTGAAGGTGTTCTTCGCGCTTGGTGGCAACTTCCTGTCCGCCACGCCGGACACGGAGTTCACCGCCGAGGCCCTCCGCCGCACGCGCCTCACCGTCCAGGTGTCCACCAAGCTCAACCGCTCGCACCTGGTCCACGGACGGCGGGCGCTCATCCTGCCGTGCCTGGGCCGCACCGAGCGCGACGTGCAGGCCGGCGGGGCCCAGTTCGTCACCGTGGAGAACTCCATGGGCGTGGTGTCGTCTTCGCGGGGCGCGGTGCCGCCCGCGTCGGAGCACCTGCTCAGCGAACCCGTCATCGTCGCCCGGCTGGCGACGGCGGTGTTGGGGGCGCGCTCGCGCGTGCCCTGGCTGGCGCTGGTGGAGGACTACGACCGCATCCGTGAGCAGATTGCGCGCGTCATCCCCGGCTTCGACGACTTCAACCGCCGCGTGCGGGAGCCGGGCGGCTTCGCGCTGCCCAACGGTCCGCGCGAGGGACGCTTCACCACGAAGAGCGGCAAGGCGCACTTCACCGTGCACGCGCTGCGGCCAATCGCCCTGGAGCCGGGACAGCTCCTGATGATGACGATTCGCACGCATGACCAGTTCAACACCACGGTGTACGGGTTGGACGACCGCTACCGCGGCATCCGAAATGGCCGCCGGGTGGTGTTGCTGCATCCCGCCGACATGAAGGCGCAGGGGCTGGCCGCGGACCAGCTCGTCGACCTGCGGAGCCACTTCGAGGGTGAGACTCGACTGGCGAGCGGCTTCCGCGTGGTGCCGTACAACATCCCGCGCGGGTGCGCGGCCACCTACTTCCCCGAGGCCAACGTCCTCGTCCCCGTGAACAGCTTCGCGGAGAAGAGCCGCACGCCCACGTCGAAGTCGGTGGTCATCAGCATCACCCCGGCTGGAGAAGCGCGGGCCCTGCCCGCTGGCGCGGTGGCATGAGGCGCGTGAGAGAGCATGCAACCCGTCGGTGAAACCGGGTGGCCGGAGTCGCTCCGGTCTCTCTATGAGACGGTGACGGGGACGCCCGCGGCGGAGGCCATGGCCGCGTCCACCCAGTGGCGCGAGTCCTTCGCGAGCTGGGTGAAAGGCGCCTCGCTGGATGAGCGCACCCTGGCGCAGGCCGCGGCCTGGAGCCGGTTGGACGAGGGCGAGCGGACCCTCGGCGAGCTGTTGTTCCTGCTCTCCTCGTGCAGTGAGTTGCTGTGGCCCTACGCCGCGCCGCCCCGGGGCCTGCTGCCGCGCTTGATGGCGCGGCAGGAGACGATGCTGGCGGCGTTGCGGGAGGTGGGGGACGCGGACACGGCCGCGCGGGTGCGGCGTGAGACGGAGGCCACCGTCACCACGGTGTTGACGCGCATCCTGAAGCGGCACCCAGACGCGCTCCAGGCGCTCGTCGGCGACGCGCCGTGTACCTTCGACGGCCGGGCCCTGCGCTTCCACGGCGCGGTGGAGGTGGACCTGCGTCAGGTGCTGGGCACCGGCGCGAAGTCCGTCGCGTTGCTGGAGCAGCTGCGCGCGCTGATGCCCGCGACGGCGGCGGACGGGCGTGACCGGTTGGCGGAGTTCATCCGGACGCGGGCCGCGCGGCTGCCGTGGCGGGAGGCGTCGGAGGTCCTGGCCGAGCGGCTCTTCTCGCTGGCGACGTCGCCGGGGGGCCGCAGCGGCATGAGCGGCTTCCTGGCGTGTTACCCCGGGGGACGCAAGGAGCCGGACTGGTGCGCGCGGGCGGGGCTGCTGCTGTCGCGCACGCTGGAGGTCGGCGGTCCTCCCGAAGTGGTGGAGAACCTGTGCGAGCTGCTGGCGCGCTTCGATGCGCCGCCGGTGGACGGCTTGCGCGGGGCGCTGGGCGCGCTGGTGAACGGCGACTTCGAGGCGTCGGCGGACCTGGGCCCCGTGCGCTTCGTGCTCGACCACTGCCAGGCCACGCTGCGCAAGGGCGAGCCGGGGCTGGTGCTCACGCTGCTGTGGCTGGAGGAGCGGTTGTTCCGCGCCTCCGTGCGCCAGGGCGCGCCGGATGCTTTCGAGCGCCGCAAGCGCGCGCTGTCGAAGCTCAAGCCAGGGTCACCGGGCTTCGAGCAGCTCCACTGGCTGGCGGAGGAGTGCGCCGAGCTGTGGCCTCGCTTCATGCCTGGCGCCGTGCGGCCCGGTCTGGACGAGCTGGCGGCGTGGCGTCAGGAGGTCGCCGACCGCGTGGGACGCAAGCCCGTGCTGCGCAAGGCGGCCATCGAGTTCTTCCTCTGGTGCGCGCCGGATGCCGCGTCGTCCGAGGCGGAGCTCACGGTGCTGGCGCTGGTCCGCACCGCGACCGACCGGCGTCAGGTGAAGCGGCTGAAGGAGCACCCGTCGTCGCGTGTTCGCCTCCGCGTCCGGACGCTCCAGTCCTGGTTCCAGGGCCCGCCGGCGAAGGGCAAGCCGGGCGCTCCCGTGGAGCCTTCGCGGGATTCGGGTCCCGCGACGTTGACGGAGGCGCTGCGGCACCTGCATGTGACGCGCGCGGTGCCGCTCGGCGGGCGGACCTGGCTGCGTGACCGGGACCTGGAGGAGCTGCTGCTGGGCGCCTTGGGCCGCGTCGAGGCGGAGTTCTCCTCGCGCTATCCGGAGCGCTTCCGGGAGGACACCGAGACGCTGGCGGCGGAGCTGCTCAACGCGCTGAGCGCCGAGCTGGCGCGGGTGAAGGCGGACGTGGCCGCGCTGATGGCCCAGGGGCAGCCCACGCCGTTCGAGCTGTCGATGACGGTCCGGCGCCGTGAGCCAGCGCCCGAGCCCGTGCCTGTCCCGGTGGACGGCGAGGCGGCTCCGGACGCCGCACCTCCGCCTTTGGCCACCACGCGCCCTGGGGTGGAGGTGGCGTTCGTCCTCGACGTGGCGGTGGGCGACTTCCTGCGCACGCGGCGCGTGGTGTCCGTGCAGGTGGTGAAGCTCGAACAGCGCGGAGAAGGCCAGTGGCTGCCCGCCTTCCGGCTGGGCCGCGAGCACCTGGACGCGCAGTTGCTGCGGACCGATGCCGCGTTCTGCCTGTTCCTGACGCCTCCGTTTCCTCGGGCCGAGTGCTGGGTGGTGCCGTCGCGCACGGTGCGCGCGCTGATGGAGTCGCAGCGCTCGCTGTCGGGCGTACCGCGAGACGGGGTGCAGCGCGTGGCGCGCTCGCTGTCCCACTGGCTGCTGGGCGACCTCGTCGGTCTGTGGACGGGGGACGAACGGCCGGAGTCGCTTGCTCGGCTGTCCAGCGCGGAGGGCGGGCCGGACTTCGTCGTCGAATGGGGTCTCCGGTAGGTCAAGTGGCCACACGGCCCGCTGGCGTGGTGTCCTCGGTGATAACATTCAGCCCTTATGAGTCACACCGAGCGACCCCAGGGGGCGGGCCGTCCAGCCGAGGGGCCTGATTCCATCCAGCAGACGCGGCCCACGGGGACAGGAAGGCCCGGAACCACGGGCGCTGTGCGCCGCTTCCGCTTCACCGTCCTCGAAGGTCCGCAGCAGGGGCAGTCCAAGGACAGCAACGCGGACACGTTCTCCATCGGCTCGCATGGCCTCAATGACTTCGTCATCGAGGAGCCCACCGTCTCGCGCTTCCACTGCGAGGTGAAGGTCGACCACGACGGCGCCCGCCTGCGGGACCTGGACAGCCGAAACGGCACCGTGCTGGACGGCGTCCACGTGCGCGACGCGTACCTCCGTGGCGGCAGCATCCTGCGCCTGGGCCGGGTGAGCGTCCGGTTCGACTTCAGCCCGGAGACGAACCGGCTGCTCATCTCCGACCGCACGACGTTCGGTGAGCTGGTCGGCGCTTCCCCCGTGACGCGCGCCAGCTTCGCCCTCATGGAGCGCGCCGCCGCGAGCGATGCGACGGTGTTGCTGGAGGGCGAGACGGGCACGGGCAAGAGCCGCGCGGCCTTCGCCATCCATCAGGCCAGCGCCCGGACCTCGGGGCCCTTCCTCACCGTGGACTGCGGCGCCATCCCCGGCAACCTGCTGGAGAGCGAGCTGTTCGGCCACGAGAAGGGCTCCTTCACCGGCGCCATCCAGCGCCGCGTCGGTGCCTTCGAGGAGGCGGACGGCGGCACCATCTTCCTGGACGAGATTGGCGAGCTCCCCGCGGAGCTGCAGCCGAAGCTGCTGCGCGTCCTGGAGAACAAGGAGATTCGCCGGCTGGGCGCCAACGGGTACCAACCCGTCAACGTGCGCGTCATCGCCGCCACGCACCGGGACTTGCGCGCCGAGGTGAACGCGGCGCGCTTCCGCTCTGACTTGTTCTTCCGCCTCGCGGTGGTGCGCATCATCATCCCCGCGCTGCGGGAGCGGCCCGAGGACATCCCCCTCATCGCGGAGCGAATCCTCACCGCCTTCGGGGCTGGCGCCGAGCAGCTCGCGGCGCTGAGCACGCCGGAGTTCATCGCGCAGCTCCAGCACGCCGCGTGGCCGGGGAACGTGCGCGAGCTGCGCAACCACCTGGAGCGGTGCCTCGTCTTCCAGGACGCCATGCCGCCGGACGCCGACGAGGTGAGCGCGCAAGCGGTGCTGCGCAGCCTGGTGGACCCGAAGCAGCCCTACGCGGAGGCCCGCCGCCGCGCGCTGGAGGTCTTCGAGCGCGAGTACCTGGATGCGCTCCTCAAGCTCCACGGAGGCAAGGTGTCCCAGGCCGCCACCGCCGCGGACATGGACCGCGTGTACCTGTACCGCCTGCTGCGCCGGCATCGGCTGCGGACGTAGCGCGCTCAGCGGCTGGCGAGCGCTTCCGACAGCAGCACCTCGCCCGCCGTGCCCCCCGAAGCCCAGGACTCCAGGCGCAGCAACGCGCCGCCCGCCAACCTGGGATGGCCCTGAGCGTCCGTGTTCAGCTCACACGGGGCCGCGTGCGCATAGACGCGGACCTCCACGCTGTCACCCGCGGCCTCGCGGGCTCGCCGCAGCAGCGCGTCCGCCACCTGGCGCGCTTCCTCCAGCGTGGGGGCACGGGCCGTGGACGCGGGAGGCAGTGCGCGCCACGCGAGCACGGCATTGCCGCTCTCCATGGCGAGCGCCCAGCCGCGGGTCTCCAGCTCGGTGCGCGCCGCGTCCATCGCGGCGTCCCTGGCATCCAGCTCCGCGTCGGTGGGCTCGTCCAGGGCCACCGGGAAGCGGAGGTCCACGAAGATTGCCACGGCCCAGGGCTCATCCGGGGTGGGCGCCAGCGCCGCGCGCAGGGCCTCAATGAAGGTGGGCACGTCCGGCCAGCGGTCCCCCGGGGCCTTCGCGAGACACCGTTGGACCACGGCGTCCAGCGCTGGCGGCGCGTGCCCCCGTTCATCCAGGTGTGGCGGCGGCGCATGGAGGTGCTGCTCCTCGACCTCCACCGCGCTGGTGCCCTCGAAGGGCAGGCCTCCGGTGAGGAGCTGGTAGAGGAGCACGCCCATCGCGTACAGGTCGGTGCGTGCGTCCACGGCCTGCCCGCGAATCTGCTCGGGGGCCATGGACACGGGCGTGCCGAGCACGGCGCCGCCGGAGGTCAGGCCGGAGAGTCCTTCTGGTGGCTCCACGCGGGCGATGCCGAAGTCCACCAGCTTCACCGTGAAGCCCTCCGCCCGGGGGAGGACCATCACATTCTGCGCCTTGAGGTCGCGGTGCAGGATGCCGTGGCCATGGGCGAAGTGCAGCGCGGCGCCCAGCTCCTCCATCACCGTGAGCGCCTCCGCGAGGGAGAAGGGGCCCCGGTGCGTGAGCCACTGGTCCAGGCTCTCGCCCTCCAGCCATTCCATGGCCAGCCAGGGGCGTCCGTCGCGGAGGTCGCCGTGCTCGAGCACCTCCACGATGTGGGGATGGCGCAGCGCCCCGAGCGTGTCCGCTTCCTGCTGGAAGCGGCGGAGCACGTGGGTGACGTGGTTGAACTCGGCGCGCACCACCTTCACCGCGGCGGGCGCCCGGGTGGACAGGTGCGACGCGCGATAGAGCCACGCCGTCACGCCCGCGTGGACGCAGGACTCGATGACCCAGTCGCCCACCAGCGCCCCGGGTTGAAGTTCGTCTCCGTACAGGGATACGGCGTGTTCGCGTGGGGGCCCACCGGCCATGGGACGTCCCTCCGATTCATTGGCTGCGACGCCAGTGCTAACACGGTTCACGGCCCCGGGAGCGGGCGCGGCCGTCACGTCATGGGCGGTCTGCAGGGGCCATCAGCGCGCGGACGCGGTCCGTCCACAGCGGCGCTTCGCGCGCGGTCTCCTCGACCTCCGCGACCCGGGCCCGCAGCGTCACCAGGTCTCCGGCCTTGCGCGCCGCGCGTGCCGCCCAGACGAGAATCTCCAGCCGCTCGTCAGGCGTGGCCAACTGGCGTGACGCTTCCACCAGCTCGGCCCAGGGCTCCGCGCCGTAGGGGAGGGCGTCTTGCGCCTCGCTCACGACGCGCCGGACCACGGACAGCATCAGCGCGTCCGGAGGTGACAGGCGCTCCCGCGTGTCCGGCTCCTCGAGCCAGGCGAGCTGACGTGCGACTTCTGGCAGGTCGTCCAGCTCGCAGCACAGGCGCGCCACCAGCAGGGCATCCTGGGCCATGGACCGGGGGAAGAAGCGCTGGCTGAGCACGCCGGCCCGCCGCGCCAGGGGCAAGGCCTCCGCGGCCCGGCCCTGGTAGCCGAGCAGCAGCGCGAGGTTGAAGGCGGAGGTCCGCTCAATCTGCACGTTGCCCAGCTCGCGCCCCAGCGTCACCGCGCGCTCCAGGTCCGCGCGAGCGCCCGCCGCGTCCCGGCGCTGGACATGCAGCACCATCCGGTTGTTGAGGGCCACGCCCAGGTGCAGGGTGTCGCCAGTGGCCTCGCACAGGGCGATGGCTTCGTCGAAGCGGCGCGAGGCTTCGTCCAGCCGGTCGGTCCACGCCAGCATCGCGCCCAGCATGGCCAGGGCGATGGCCTCCGTCTCCGAGTCCTCCCCGGATCGCGCGGCCTCCACGGCTCGCTCCAGGGCGGGCACGGCGCCGGTGATGTCCTCCTGCCGCACGAAGACGCGTGCCTGCGCCAGGGCATGGCGCGCGGCCAGCTCCGGGGGGACGTCGTCCTTCAAGCACCGCAGGGCCTGCTCCAGCAGCGCGGCGGAGCCTGTCGCGTCGTCCTGCCAGTCGAGGGCGGTGGCTTCTTCCAGCAGCAGGTCCGCCTCGCGCACCACGTCGCGGTGGGCCTCGGCCAGCAAGCGGGCGGCGCGCAGATCCTCCACGGCGTCGTCGATGCGCTGGAGGCGGTAGCGCACGCGGCCTCGGCCCGACAGCAGCTCCAGTCGGACGGCCTCCTCGTCGCGATGCACCAGCGACAGGGCGGCCGAATAGTGCCGCTCCGCCTCCAGGAGCCGGTGCGCGTGGCGAGCGGCCTCGGCCAGGCCCCAGTGGAGGGACGTGGCCTGGAGGGAATCTCCGGCGGCCTCGGCCAGACGCGCCCTTCGGGCCGTGGGCGTGGCGGGCAGGGCGCGCAAGACGGCCGCGCAGATGCGCCGCTTCAGGGGCGGTGGGAGCAGCGCGGTGAAGGCTTCGCGCAGGGTGGTGTGCTCGAAGCGCCAGCGTCGCGGCCCTCGGGGCTCCAGCATGCCCGCGCGTGCCAGCCGCTCCAGCGCGACGCCCGGGTCCAGTGACAGGTCCAGGGACGGGTCCGCCTCCAGGTGGGCGAGCGTGGCGGTGACCTCCTCCAGCCGCACGTCGTCTCCCAGGAGCGCCGCTATCTGGAGCAGGGCGCGCAGGCCAGGGGGCAGGGCCGCGAGGCTGCGTTCGGCGAGCCGCTCATCCGCGCCCGGGCGGTCTGGAGCCAGCCCGTTCAGCGCGTCCGCCGCGAGGTAGCCGCCCCCATCCGGACGGGTCCTGATGGCGCCCGCGCCGCGGAGGGCACGCACCGTCTCCATCATGCGCAGCGGCGAGCCTCCGCAGCGCTCCACCAGCTCGCGCAGCACGCCTTCGGCGATCAGGTCCACCGGGCGCAGCAACTGGCGAAGCAGCTCGCGCGCCTCGTGCTCCGGAAGGGGCGGGAGCTCTTGCTGCTCGGCGTCGCGTGCGCGCTCGCCCAGGTAGGGCCGCAGGCCCAGCAGCCGGTGCCGGCCAGCGAGCACCACGCACAGCGGGGCGCCCTCGCCGGAGAGCGTCGCCAGCTCCAAGGCGTCCAGGGCCGTGGGGTCCAGCGTGTGCGCGTCATCGACCAGGAGGACCAGGGGCTGGGCGGCCGCCAGCCGCCACAGGTGCGCGGCGATGGCCCGCGCCACCCACTGCCTGCGCGCCGCCGGGTGCACGGAGCCCACGTCCACCGGGGGACGCGCGTCCGCGAGCAGCCGGCGCAGGGCTTCATCCGAGGGCGTCTGCGATGGCAGGCCGAGGACGGTGGTGATGAGACTTCGCAGCCCGCTCTCGCTCGCGCTGCCTTCATCGGGGAGCGCCTCGACGAAGCGCGCGGAGACGCCGGGCATGCCCTCCAACTCACGCCACCACGCCGTGAGCAGGCGCGTCTTGCCCAGCCCCTCTTCCGCCAGGAGGGTGCGCAGGACGGGCGAACCCTGCGCCCGCGCGCGCGACAGGGCTTCGCGCAGCCACTGCCGTTCCGCGTCCCGGCCCAGGAGGACGTCGGGAGATATCAGCGCGCTCCCCTGCGGCGTGCTGTAGGGCAGGTCGCCCAGGTGCGCTCGGGCACTGGCCGTCAACGTGACGGACTCCGTGGTGAGGGGGGCATCCGGCGATGGCCACCACCGCTCGGGGCGCTCCACCGCCGCGCCCCCCACGGTCAGCCGTCCCGCACGCTCGCGGATGCGCAGCGGCGCGGAATGAAGCGCGAGCGTCGCGTTGGGGGAGAGGGCGGCGCTGAGCACCTCTGCCGCCCGAAGCGCGGCGCGCAGCCCGGCTTCCACCGAGGCTTCGTGGGGGAACGCGAGGAGGCACAGGCCCGGCTCCACGCGCGCGAGGAGGACGCCACTCCCCGCGAGGTGGGCCTGCAAGGCCGGCGCATCCAGCGACGACTTCACGCCCAGGAGCGCCACCTCGTGTGTCGCTCGGCGGGGGTCGGGTGTCGCGGCGGTTGACGGGCCTGTACTCGTTCCGGGCGGAGCGTGGTGGGCGTGTGTCGCCGGCATGCCCCGCGCCTCTCCCGCGTCATGAAGCCCGCGCAGCTCCTCCGCCAGCGCCCGCGCACTGTCACCCCGGTCCTCGGGCGCCTTGGCCAGCAGCCGCTGCACCCGTGCTTCCACCGCTTCGGGCACCGGCCACGGCGCGAGCGTCCGTAGCGCCGGAGGCCGCCGCGACACATGCGCCTGGAGCACCGCCGCCGCCTCTCCGACAAAGGGAGGACGCCCACACAGGAGCTCGAAGAACATGACCCCAAGCCCATACAGGTCCGCGCGCGCGTCGATGTTCCGCGCGTCCCGGCACTGCTCGGGTGACATGTACTCATGGGTTCCCAGCCGCTGCCCCGTCCGCGTGAGTCCCGGAGAGAGCCCCTCCGCATCATCCTGGGCCGTCAGCCGCGCGAGCCCGAAGTCCAGCAGCACGAGCCGTTCGCCGGACAGCACGACGTTCTCCGGCTTCAGGTCCCGGTGCACCACGCCCGCGGCATGGACCTGGGCCAGCGCCTCCGCCAGGGCGCGCATCAGCGGAGCCGCCTCCGCCCAAGGCAGGGCCCCGGCGCCCGGCAGCGTCATCAGCCGCCGAGCCAGCGTCAGGCCCTCGATGCGCTCCATGATGATGACCCGCTCACCGGCGCGGGTCGTCGCCTCGCCCAGCAGCCTCGGCACGGCGCGGGGCCCGATGCGGCGCAGGGCCTCCAGCTCCCGCCCCAGCCGCTCTCCCGCGAGCGGCTCCAGCACCTTCAGCGCGACGTCCTGCCCATCCACCTCACGCCGCGCGGCGAACACCCGGCCAAACCCACCGCGCCCCAGCGGCGCTCCCAGGACGTAGCCAGCCACCTCCGGAGGCTCCGGCGAGGGGCCTGGGGCACGCGCTTCGACGGGGCCGTGGAGCGCACAGCGCTCAGCCACTCGGCGATGGCAGGTAGGGCAGCGCATGGGCGTGGGAGCTCGGGGCCGGGAGCTTGGACGGCCACGCCCGGACGTCAGTCACTCATCTCCGGCAGCTCGGGCAGCACATCCGGGTCCAGCTTCAGAATCACACACAGGCGCGTCAGGGTGGGGATGGTCGGCACCATCACCCCCCGTTCCACCCGAGCGAGCACCTCCACGGGGATTTCCAGTTGCTCGGCGACCTCCTCCATGCCGAGCCCCGCCTGCTGGCGGGCGGCTTTCAGTGCCGCTCCGAGCACCTCGGCCCTTTCCCTACGACTCGTCGTCATGGGCCGAGCATGACGCCTTCTCGCGTTCTCGTCATCCAATTCACCACATGCCGGTGCGCTGGCGCATGGCCCCGGACACTGCCCGGGGGACGGG
>NZ_JAAIYB010000240.1 GCF_010894475.1 Myxococcus vastator | reverse complement strand
CCCCACCACCACCAACCGCCCGGACACCCGGCGCAGGGCCTCCAACGCGGTGAACAGGCCCTTGTAGTAGACGAGCCGCCCCACCATGAGCCACAGCGGCGCGCCCGCGGCCTGCGCCCGCCAGTGGGCCTCCGCCTCACGCGCGGCGGCGGAGGGCTGGAGGTACGGCGCCAGGTCGAGCCCCAGCGGCAGCGCCCGCACCTTGCCGCGAAAGGCGCGCAGCAGCGGCGAGCCCGGGACATAGGCCTCGCTGGTGGCCAGCACCCGCCGGGCCCGCGCATAGAGCAGCGCCTCGAAGGGCTTGAAGAGCGCGCCCGCCACCTTCTGCCGGATGACGTCGCTGTGGTGGGTGATGAAGACGGGAGGCAGCCGGCGCACCACGTCCAGGGCCAGCACCCAGGTCGGATTGGGCGTGTGCAGGTGCACGATGTCCACGCCCCGCGACAGCGCGCGGCCCAGCATGCGCGGCAGGTCCGGCATCGCGTCCATGCGCGCGACGGAGGCCAGCCGGCCCAGGCGCGTCACGCGCACCGGTCCGTCCCACGTCTCGCACGTGGGGCTGCGGCCCTGGAACTCGTGACTGGTGCCCGCGCCGTCCGCGGTGTGGTTGGCGCACAGCACCTCCACCTGCGCGCCGAGCGCCGCCTGGGCCCGCGCCAGCGTCCGCACGTGGGCCTCCATGCCGCCCGACGCGGGAGGATAGAACTTGCCCAGGTGCAGCACTCGCGGGCCCGCGCCCGCTGATGGCGCGTTCACGACTGCGCCACCCCATCCTTGGCGTCTTCCGCGTACTGCCCGTAGCCCTGGTAGGCCAGATACGAGTCACCGTAGCGCGGCGCCGACAGGTCCACGTCGTTGAGGATGGCGCCGTACATGCGCGCCTGCACATCCGCCAGCGAGCGCAGCGCGCGCCGCGCCGACTCGCGGTTCGTCTTGGCCGCCTTCAGCACCAGCACCACGCCGTCGCACTTCGTGGCCAGCACCGCCGCGTCCGCCACCGCGTTGATGGGCGGGCTGTCCAGGATGACGCGGTCGAAGCGCTCGGAGGCGGCCTTCAGCAGGTCCGTGAAGGCCTGGGTGTGCAGCAGCTCCGCCGGGTTGGGCGGCAGTGGTCCGCACGGCAGCACGAAGAGACCCGGCACCTCGGTGCTCTTCACCGCCGCGTCCAGCGTGCCCTCGCCCACCACCAGCGAGGAGATGCCCAGCTCGTTGGGCACGCCGAAGGCGCGGTGCAGACGCGGCCGGCGCATGTCGGTGTCCAGCAGCAGCACCCGGTTGCCGCTCTGGGCCATGGCCACGCCCAGGCTGACGCAGGTGGTGGACTTGCCTTCCTGCGGCCCGCTGGACGTCACCACCAGCGTCTTGAACGGGTTGTCCGGCGACATGAACAGCAGATTCGTGCGGATGGCGCGGCAGCACTCCGCCGCTGTCGATTTGGGTTCGCGGTGGACGTGCAAATCCCTGTCGCGCTGCGCCTTGCTGGCGTCCAACCGCGGCATCACACCCAGGAAGGCCAGCCCCAGCCGCTCCTCCACGTCCGCCTGCGTGGCCACGCTGTTCTCCAGGAGCTCCAGCAGCAGCACCACGCCCAGGCCGGCCAGCAGCCCCATCACCAGCCCCACCGCCAGGTTGCGGCGCACGTGCGGCTTCACCGGCACCACAACGGGCCGCGCCGGGTCCAGCACGCGCACGTTGCTGGTGCGCAGCATGCCCGACAGCTCGATGTCCTTCAGGCGCCTGGCCACCAGCTCGTAGAGGCGCTGGTTGTTGTCGGAGTCGCGCTTGAGCCGGTCGAACTCGATGGCCTTCTTGTTCACCAGGAAGGCCTCCGACTTCTCCGCGTCCAGCAGGCGCACCAGGTTCTTCTCCTGCGCCACCGACTCCGCCAGCACCGTCTCCGCGCCGCGCACCACGTTGCTCAGGCTCTTGAGAAAGTCCTCGCGCACCACCGACAGCTTGCGGTTGCACTCCAGCAGCTTCGGGTGCTCGGACAGGTAGCGCTCCCCCAGCTCCGCGCACGCCACGCGCAGCTCGGTGTAGCTGCGCCGCAGGTCCTGGATGGGCCCTTCCGTGGCGCCCGACAGCGCCTCCGCCCACGTCTCATCCTCCGGAGACGCCTTGCGCAGCCGGTGGATGGCCTCCACCCGCGCCTGCTGGGCGGCAATCTGGATGCGCACCTCGGTCAGCTTCAGGTTGAAGCTGTTGATGCGCTCACTGACGATGCTCATCCGCGACTCGAGCGACGTGGACAGCATGTCCGCGTCCTTCTTGAAGTCGTAGACGGCCAGCTCGCTCGACTTGGACTGCGACTCCAGCTCGGACAGGCGAATCTCCAACCAGTCGCGCGCGTCCTCCGTCGTCCGGAGCTTGAGGGCCAGGTTCTCCGCCATGTACGCGGTGGCCACCTCGTTGGCCAGCAGCGCCGCGCGCTTCGCGTCGAAGTCATCCACCGCGATGTTCATCACCCGCGAGTCCCGCGCGGGAATCACCCGGATGCGCGACTGGAGCAGCGCCACCGCGTCCGCGCCCTGCATCGCCTGCAGGCGCGTCTTCTCGTCGGTGACGTGCGCCAGGCCCAGGAAGTCCGCGTCCGTGGACAGGCCCAGCTTGTCCACCACCCGGCTCGCCACCGCGCGCGAGGTGATGATTTGACTCTGGGTGGCGTAGTACTCCTTGTTGAACCAGTAGTTGCTGCGCTCCTCGCCCATCACCTCCTTCACCTCCCCATCCAGGAAGCGAGGCGCCATCACGTCGATGATGAGCGAGGCGCTGGCCGAGTACACCTTGGGCTGGCGCAACGTGTGGGCGGCCGTGAGCACCACCACCACCAACGCCACGCCAAGGACGACCCACTTGCGGCGCCACACCGCGCGCACATGCTGCATGAGGCCCGCGGGCGTCAGGCCACCGGCGCCGCCGGCCGGGTCGAAACCGGTTCCATCCACGTCACGTCTCCCTGCCGTCCCCAGAGCGATTCCACGGCCTGGCGGCACTCCGCCGACCTTCACCCACACGCGAGGGGACCGTGGCGAGCGTGCCGTGTCCCCGCGGGGTTGTCCATCGTTCCGCGGTCGCCTGGATGCCCTCCATCCACGCTTCTTCGCGGGCGCTGACGCGCATGGCCGGGCCGCCTGTGCTAGTCAGCCCGGCGTGACGCCACCGCTTTCCTTCGTCCTCCCGTTCTCGCCCGATACCGCGGCTGCCGCTTCCCGCTTCGCCCATGCGTTGCCTCCTGACGCGGAGGTCGTCCTCGCTGGCGAGGGCTGCGTTGACGCCGCCTCCTCGCCCAACGTGCACGTCCTCACGGTGCCGGGCGGCAAGGGAGCAGCCATCCGCGCCGCGCTGGAGAAGGTGTCGGGCGCGGTGACGGTGCTGCAGGACCCGGACACCTCGTATACGCAGGACGTCTATGACGCGCTGGTGCGCCCCATCCAGGCGGACACCGCGGACGCCGTCTTCGGTCTGCGCACGGCGCGGGGGCTGACGCCGGAGCTGCTGGCGGACAGGGCCCTGGGCCAGTTCACCCGGTTCGTCGCCGACGTGCCGCTGACGGACCCGCTCACCGGCCTGCGCGCCTTCCGCACCGAGGCGCTGCGCTCCGTCACGCTCACCAGCGACGACGACGCGGTGGACGCGGAGCTGGTGGTGAAGCTGGCCGCGCAGTTGTTCCGCCTCACCGAGGTGACGCTGCCGCCTGGCGCGGTGCCTCGCCGGACGCGCGCGGCGCACCTGTCCCGGCTCAAGACGCTGGTGCGCTACGCCACGGTGCGCGACGACGCGGACAACCAGCACGAGGGCTACACCACGCTGGAGCGCATGGACGGCGCCGTCCACTACAACCAGTGGCTGGGCCGCCGCTTCCGCGAGCACCTGGGCCGCCGGGTGCTGGAGATTGGCGCCGGCATCGGCACGATTACGCGTGAGCTGGAGTCGGGCCTGGAGCTACTCATCGCGCTGGAGGTGGACCGCTTCTACGTGGACCGCCTGAAGAACCTCTTCCGCGGCAAGCCGCACATCCGGCCGTACCTGTCCGACGTGGCCCTGGCGGACTGGGAGTCGCTCAAGACGGAGCGGCTGGACACCATCGTCCTCTCCAACGTGCTGGAGCACATCCCGGATGACGCGTCCGCCGTCCGGCGCTTCAAGCAGATTCTGGCGCCCGGGGGCCGGGTGGTCATCCTGGTGCCCGCGCTCCAGCAGCTCTTCGGCGCCATCGACGAGGCCGTGGGCCACTACCGCCGCTACACGCCCTCCACGCTGCGCGCGGTGCTGGAGGAGAACGGCTTCCAGGTGGAGACCCTGGAGTGGATGAACCTGGCAGGCCTGCCAGGCTGGTTCGTCAACAGCCGCCTGCTGCGCCGCCGCTCGGTGCCCAAGCTCCAACTCAAGCTCTACGACACCCTGGCACCCCTGATTGCGCGGGCGGAGTCGCACGTGAAGCTGCCGGTGGGCATGAGCCTCTTCGCCGTGGCCCGCGCCACCGGGGGCGATGCGTAAGGCATCGCCGCCGCGCGTGACACCCCGGCTGTCCCTTGAATCGCAGCCGCCTTCCGAGGCGGCCTCGCCCCAGAGCAGGGCCCCGCTGCCATGAATCCCACGCCCTTGCCCGCCGACGCGCCCCCGGAGCCCACTTCGGCTCCCACCTTTGAGCGCCAGGCCCTGCCGTCCCGAGGCGCGCCGCGCGCGGTGTGGGCCGCCCTGGCGGCGCTGTACGTGTTGCTGTTCCCGTACCACCCGGGCCTGCGCTCGCCCAACGAGCTGTGCCGGCTGTGGCAGACGCGCGCGCTGGTGGAGTACGGCACCCTGCACATCAACCAGGCGCTGCACGACTACGGCAAGGTCGGTGACCTGTCAGTGAAGGACGGGAAGTACTACCCCAGCAAGGCGCCGCTGCTGTCGTTCGCCGCCGTGCCCCTCTACGCCGTGCTGCGCGCGGTGGGCGGCGGCCACCGGCATGCCGTGCCCGAAGTGCCCCTGGTCTTCTTCTCGCGCCTGCTGCTTACCGTGCTGCCCACGCTGGGCCTGCTGTGGCTGGTGCGCCGCTACCTGCGCGCGTCCCTGGAGCCGCTGGTCGCGGATGCGCTCACCGTGACGTACGGGCTGGGCTCGCTGGCCTTCAGCTACTCGCTGCTCTTCATGAGCCACCAGACGACGGCGGTGCTGCTCTTCGCCAGCTTCTACGCGCTGTGGCGCTGCGCGCGTGGCGAATGGCGCGAGCGGGGCTACGTCCTGGCGGGCGCCTTCGCGGGCGCCACCGTGGCCGCCGAGTACACCGGCGCGATGGGCGTGCTCGGCCTGGTGCTGTACGCGGTGCTCACCTTCGCCTTCCAGGACGCGCCCGCGCGTGTTCGCTGGGTGCGCCTGGGCCGGGCCGCGGGGCTGGCCACGCTGGGCGCCCTGCCCTTCCTGGTGGCGCTGATGGCCTACCACCAGGTGACGTTCGGCCACCCGCTGACGAGCGGCTACAAGTACCTCAACGACGCGGGCTACCAGCCCTGGCACCTGGGCGGCTTCCTGGGCATCCGCACGCCGGACCCACGCGCCTTCGCCCTGTCCTTCTTCTCCCCGCTGCGGGGCCTGTTCACCCTGGCCCCCTTCCTCCTGCTGGCGCTGCCGGGGCTGGTGCTCGTGTGGCGCCGCCGGGGCCAGTCGTCAGAGGCCCGCGCGCTGGCGTGGCTGAGCGTGGCCCTGCTCGTGGGCTACACGTACTTCACCTCGTCGTTCTCCTACGACTCGTGGGGCTGGACGACGGGGCCGCGCCACCTCACCGGCCTGGTGCCCTTCCTCCTGCTGCCCGCCGGCCTCTTCCTGGAGCGCCTGCGCGCGACCGTCCAAGGCGCGTGGGCCCTGGGCGTGGCCGCGCTCCTGTGCGCGGTGTCCATCATCGCCACCGGCGTGGCCACCTTCATCAACTACATCCCCGACGATGTCTCCAACGCCGTGGGCGCCCTGGCGCTGCCGCTGCTGCGTGCGGGCTACTTCCCGCCGGGCGTGCTGACCTTCCTGGGGCTGCCGGCGGGACTGGCGGGCGGGGTGATGGGGGCGCTGCTGCTGGGCACCGCCGCCTGGGTCTTCGTCAGCCTGGCGCGGAAGCCCGGCCAGACGTGGCCCGCGGCGCCCGCGCTGGGGGCCTCCCTGGCGGTGCTGCTGCTGCTGGGCGCGGCGCATGGCCTCACCAGCCGGCATGACACCGCGGACCGCAACGCCGTGCGCTTCCTCAAATCCGTCTGGTTGAATGCCCCGGAGCGCGACGTGCCGTTCTGGCCCCGAGGGCGCGGCTGAGACACGACACTCCGTGTGACTGTCACGGAGCCACCACGCGTCTCGCCTCCTGGGACGAGCCCCACGGTGCGTCCCACTTTGTCGCCGACTCGCAACTTTTGCGAGGTCCGCAATCCGTGTCGCCTGAGTCCGTGTCAGGCTTTACCCAGGGCCCTGGCCAAGCGGCTGGATGCATGGACCTGGATGCGCCGCGAAGGCGGGCCTGGGGATTGCTGAGACAGACACCTGCGCTTCCCTGCTGCCCTCCAGGGCAAGGAGTCCCCGGTGCGCTGTCATCCGACCCGCAAGCCCGCACACGCCCCTGGCGCGCGGAGAGGCTTCACGCTGCTGCTGGCGCTGGGGCTCATCGCGCTCGTCACCGCGGGCGTGCTCGTGTCCCTCCGCGCGGTGACCACGGAGAGCGCGCTCCAATCCCATGAGCGCCGCTCGCGGGAAGCCCTGTTCGCCGCCGAGGCGGGCATGGCCGAGGGCCGCGCCGTCGTCCTGGCGATGGTGAACAACCCCGTCTCGGGAGGCATTGGCAGCTACAACCAGGACGTCCTGCCGCGCCTGCAGGTCGTGGCCGAGCAGGGCTTGCCCGACGTCGCCGCGGGCGGCGTGCCCTGGCGGGAGCTCATCCCCCAGACGCCCTACACGCTGGCGCGCGGCACGGCCATCGACGACACCGTGACGGGCGCCTCCGTCGAAATCAACGACGTGGAGGGCGAGCCCATCCGCGCCTATCCGGAGGCACGCAGCGTGTCCTTCCGCGTCTTCGTCGTGGAGGACGACGACGACGCCGACCGCAACGCCGACGCCAACGGCCGCATCTGGCTGGTGTCCGTGGGCGAGGTCCAACCCCCGGGCCCGGGCCTCCCCTACCGCACCATCGTCCGCTCACTCCTGGAGCACAGCAGCACCCAGGGAGGGCTCGCGTGCAGCTACGGCACGAAGATGGGGTGCCGGGGCACCGGCACCTCCAGCAGCGGCCTTCCCACCTTCTGATTTCCACGCCTTCAATCGCACTCCGTTGCACCTGAATCGGGCGGCCCTGAAGCACTGGCCGCCAGGGGGGACATCATGCGCTGGACTCGAACCTGGATGGCCGCGGTGGCCGTGGCCGCCGCGGGAGCCGTGCTCGCCCAAAGTCCCGGCGGAGACACGGGCAGTGGTGGCGCGGATGGCGGCGCCAGCAGCCTCGCGCTGTGCATCGACACCACGGACCAGGACAAGCAACCCGACTTCAGCAGGGACGCGGGCATCCCCAGCGCCATCATCGTCACGGACGACGACCCGCCCAAGCTGCGGCTCAACACCAACCTCAACGTCCTGAACCCGGAGAAAATCATCCTGCCCTTCGAGCAGGAGCTCACCGCGCTCATCGTCGATGACCGCGCGGGCAGCGGCGCCTCCAGCACGCTGGGCTGGTTCTATTACGACGAGCTCATCGACGCTGGGTACATCGACGACAACGGCACCCCCCAGAACTCCGATGACGACCGGATGCGGGACACAGACAACAACGGCGTGCCCGACTTCCACGAGGACCTCTACAACCTCAACCCCTCGCGCTACATCGGCAGCGAGGGCCCTCGCTGCGACCGCCCGTTCACCCACCGCCGCTTTGGGGACGCCGGCACGGTGACGCTGCGCGAGCCCGACCTGTTGACGGGCCGGTGCAACAGCGCGTCCAGCTACCTCGCCAATCAAGGGCCTCGGCGCTGGGAGGGCCTGGCGGACTATCCCACGCAGCCAAGGACGGGCGGCGTGGTGGGTCAGCGCGTCCGGGACTTCGAAGCGGACCTGCTCCTCAACGAGCGGATGAACGACGGCTTCGAATACCTCAACCTCCGGGCCACCGCGACTCCCGAGCGGGTAGACACGTACTTCAGCGACCGGGGCCTGTTCCCGCACATCCCCAACCTGCTGGAGCCAAGGCACTCGCTCAACGACAATCGGGGCATCGGCAACCTCATCTTCCTGTCCACGGACGATGACCCGAACCAATGCCGCCAGTCGGAGACCGCCGAGTGCTTCGCCCCGCGTCAGGGCTGGACGCTCGACTCCCAGGGGACCTTCACGCGCGTCACCGGCACCTGGGACAAATCCAGCGCTCCCGATGGCATCCCTGACTACAAGGCCAGCGCGTTCGACAGCGCGGGGCGGCTCATCACCGGCAGGAACCCGAGCGCGCCCATCACCAAGGCGGAGGACCAGATTGTCCCCATGGGACGGCTCGCGGGTGACCGCGAAATCGTCTTCTTCCTCGTCACCTACGTGGAGCAGATCTACGGCCCCGCCACGGACTCCTGCTTCATCACCCGGCCCACCACGGATGGCCGGGAGGTGCAGTGCGACCTGTGGATGCACGGCGACATCAACGTCTTCTTCACCAAGACGCCGCTCAACATGGACCTGCACCAGAGCCTCAACCCGCTGGTGGTGGACCGGAAGAACCTGAGCACCTGGCTGGGCGGTGACGCCTATGCCCGCCTGCGAACCGACCCGGCCTATGGCGGCGTCGTCTTCCCGAACAACCAGACGCAGGACGTGCGCTCCGTGAACCGCCGCGCGGCGCACACGATTGTGGGTGCGCCGCGTGACAACCCCCTGGTCTGGATTCTGGGCTGGGAAGACCAGAACGCGGGCGGTGACCGCACGTACAGCGACATCGTCATCCTCATCAACAAGCAGAACAACGGCTCCTACCGCTCCGACGTGGTGTCGGACATCTCTCCCGACATCTCCCTGGACTTCACCATCACCGAGGTGACGTTCACCGTGGAGGACCAGCCCTACTACGCGGCGGACGGCGGCGGCATCGCGCCCTGCTCGCTCTCCGTCACACTGCCGGACGGCGGCACGGGCCAGCGCAGGCCGGACATCACCTATGAGGTGGCGCTGGACTGCAAGGTCTGCCAGGAGCCCTGCGACACCTCCAATCCCACGTATGTCGTCAACGACACGCCGAACTGGCTCCGGGTCCCCATCCCGGACAGCGACGGCGGCGTGCGCAATGAGACGGCCGTCCTCCAGGACTTCCTGGAGCAGGGCCGCGTGGGAACTCAGCTGTGCTGGCGCGCGGTGATGGAGAGCCCGGGTGAGTCCTGCCAGCCCACCATCCACAACATCAACGTCTCCTACAAAGCGCAGCGCAGCGGCGAATATGGCCGCGCGTCGCTCATCCCCATGGCCAACGCCGTCATCCACGGCGTCTATGAAACGCCCGGGCGCACCTGGGTCGCCGACGGAGGCGTGGACCAGGTCTCCATCCGCACCTACGACAACCGTCCGGACACCATCGACCGGGGCCACATCTACCTGAAGAAGCTCTACGAGCCCGCCTCGCTGGCGCCCTATGCGCCCACGCAGGAGGTCTGGGACTCCGGCAAGTGGATGCGCGACCTGATGCGCACGCTGGAGACCCCTCCCGGCGAGCCGCTCGACACGCGCAGGCTCATCACGCTCAATCCAGCGAACCAGCAGGCCATCGACGTGAAGGACCTGATGGCGCGCAACAACACCACCAGCCCCGTCTTCCCAGACACCTACTGCACGCGGCGCAACGGCAGCGTGTATCTGTATGACCTGGACGGCCGCAACGGCTGCACCGCGGATGACCGGGTGGCGCTGCGCGACTGGCTCTACGGCTGGGAGGACCGTCAGGCCTCGCTCGCTCGCAACCGGATGCGGACCTGGCCGCTGGGCGGCGTGAATCTGTCCACCGCGGCCGTCATCGGGCCGCCCAACGTGCCCGCGTGGCTGCTCGAAGGCCGCAACCTGGACACGGAGCGCCGCAAGTTCACGGAGAACTTCAGCGCGGCCAACACCGGCCGCCCCACGGTGACGTATGTGGGCACCACGCAGGGCTACCTGCACGCGCTGGGCACGGGCGCCTTCCAAACGGGGGATGACCCCTGCACGCCAGGCCGCGTGGAGTATCAGGGCTACTTCGGCCGGGCCGGCGGCTGCGCCAACGGGCACGACTACGGCGAAGGCGGCGAGCTGTTCGCCTACCTGCCCTTCAAGATGCTGCCCTACTACGTGGAGAACTACCGCCGCGCCAACGACGCGTACTCCACCGAGCGCGCCACCATGGACGCCACGCCCTCCGTGGCGGACGTGGACCTGCGGAGCAACGACTACCGCCCGGACACGGGCCACGACCCGCGGCAGACCGACGAGGCCTGGCGTCCCCGCCCGGCCCGGAACGAGGGCGCCAAGACGGTGCTGGCCAGCGCCACCGGCCCCAAGCAGAGCCTCTTCTTCGCGCTCGACGTCACCAACCCCACGGCCTCGGGCTACCCCACGCCCCTGTGGGAGTTCGACATGAAGCGGGACCGCTTCACGTCAGCGGGCGTTCCGTGCACGAACAACGGCAACGGCTGCAACCCGCTGCCGGCGCTCTTCACCGGCGCCACGCCCAAGCCCGACACACGCGGCTCGCGCCACGCGCCCTCGCTGGTGCGCATGGACTTCGGCGAGGCTGGCGGCAAGAAGTGGGTGTCCATGTTCGGCACGGACTACTCGCCGGAGTCCGGCACGGTGGGCACCGTCTACTTGATGGACCTCAAGACAGGCCTTCCCGCGCAGGTGCCGGGCAACAGCGCGAAGGCGCGGCTCGCGGGCGTCGTCACGCTGGGCACCACCGCGGACGCGGATGAAGGCATCGGCGGAGAGCCCATCCCGCTGGACGTGAATGGCGACGGCAACGTCGACGTCATCTACGTCCCGTCCACCTCGGGAAAAATCTACCGCATCAACCCCACCTACTCGAACACCGGGGCGAGCACGCCGCTGGGCAAGGTGCTGGCCTCCTGTGTCGTCGCGGACGCGCAGGCCGTGCCCGATATCCGCAACCCCACCAGCCAGCGCATCTTCTCCACCATCTCCGCGTCGGTGGTGCCGGACAGCGGCCCCCGCCGGGTGCGGCTGTACTTCGGCACCGCCAACAATCCGGACATCGCCAACGAGCCGGACGACGTCGCCGACCCGCGACCCCGCTATCACCTGATGGCCTTCGAGGACCGCGCCCCGGTGCCCACCACGCGGCCCGGCGCCACCTGCCCCGCGCACCTCGAATGGGTACGCGAGCTGGGCGAAGGACAGGTCGTCTGGGGTGGCGTCTCCACCACCCAGGACGGGGTCTTCACCACCAGCGCCGTGGGCCGCGCCGCCAGCGCGTGCGACCTGGACAGCACCACCAGCGGCAGGGTCTACGCCTACAGCACCGCGGGCAATGCGCTCGCGGGCAATGACACCGCCATTGACGGCCACGGCACGCACGCGCCCGTGCTCTATGACAACCACCTGCTCATCGTGAAGAACGGGCAGGTGCGCGCGCTGGGAAGCGGGACGTACAACAACCCCACCTCGGAGTCGCCGCGAAGCAGCTCCCGGGTCCTCATCTGGGACGTGCAGTCCGGCTCACGCGTCCAGGAGGTGGTGCCATGAACCGGCGCCTGCTCCACGCCCATCCGCGCGGCCTCAGCATCCTGGAGACCCTCGCCACCGCCGCGGTGCTCATGCTCGGCATCCTGGGCATCATGCTCACGCTGGGCACCGCGTCCCGTCACAACCGCCGCAACAACAACCTGGGCCAGGCGAACCTCATCGCTGAACAGGAGCTGGAGCGCGTGGTCAACCTCCGCTGCGTGGGCGAGCCGCTGAACGACCCCTGCGTCAACATCAAGCAGCTCGACAACACGGGGCGCGACGTGTGGTGGTCCGCCAATGGCCGCATGACGGAGACGCCGCCCCTCCCGGGCGCGACGCCGCAGATGGCCTACACGCTGACGCTGGACGTGGACCCGCCCTTCGAGGGCTCCGAGACAGGCGAGCCCGCGCTGAGCCGCGCCATCCCGCTGCCCCACGCCAGCAGCCTGGCCCTGCACCAGGTCATCAACGTCCGCGTCACCGTGAGCTGGGCGGAGGAGCCCGGTGCTCCCCGCCGCGCGGTGGCCCTGCAGACCCGGATGGCGCCATGAAGCGACTTCGTTCGACGACGCCGCGCGGCTTCACGCTCATCGAGCTGATGGTGGCCGCCTCGATGTCCATGGTGGTGCTCGCCACCGCCATTGGCGTGAGCGTCCACCTCCAGCGCCGGGGCCTGCTGGAAGAGCGCATCATGGAGACGCAGAACAAGGGCCGGGCCGCGCGTGACTTGATGGCGTTCGGCGTGCAGCGGGCGGGCGCGGGCATTGGCAGCGTCTCCCTCACCGGCGGCCGGATTCCCTCTGGCGAAGCGGACCTGTTCTACACCGTGTGGGCCC
>NZ_JAAIYB010000023.1 GCF_010894475.1 Myxococcus vastator | reverse complement strand
GAACAGCACCGCGCACGGCACGCCCACCACCTGCGTGAGCAGCAACGCGCCAATCAACGCGCCCCGGCCAATGCCCAGCTCCGTCCCGTACAGCGTGGACAAGCGGATGATGGTGCCGATGCCGTCACTGTAGAGCAGGTAGGCCACCAGCAGCAGGAAGGCCTGACGGTGCTGGCGCAGCCCGCTCAGCGTGCTCGAAAGCTGCGTGAAGATGCCGCGCAGGGACAGCGGGGGGCGGGCGACGGACACGTCCGGTTTCGGCTCGGGGATGCTCCGGAAGAGGGGCACCGAGAAGACGGCCCACCACACCGCCACGGAGGCGAAGGCCACGCGCGAGGCGGCCCCCGCGTCCGCCAGTCCGAACCACTGGGGCTTCATCAGCAGCACCAGCTGCGCGGCCAGCAGCAGGCCGCCGCCCAGGTAGCCCAGCGCGTAGCCCGCGGTGGACACGCGGTCCAGCTCGTCGTCCCGGGCGATGTGCCGCAACAGCGCGTCCGCGAAGACGATGCTGCCCGTCACGCCCACGTTGCCCAGGCCGAAGAGCAGCAGGCCCCACTCCCAGTCCCCCGGGCCCACCGTGGCCAGCGCCAGTGTGGACACCATGCCCAGGCCCGCGAAGATGCCCAGCATGTGCTTGATGCGCCCGGCCCGGTCGCTCAGCGCGCCCAGCACCGGTGACAGCACCGCCACCACGCCCAGCGCCACCGCGGTGGCGGTGGCGAAGCGGCTGGTGGCCACCTCGCGCGGCAGCCCCTGCGCCGCCACGGAGGCGTAGTAGAGCGGGAACACCACCGTGACGACGGTGGTGATGAAGGCCGAGTTCGCCCAGTCATACATCGCCCACGCGCGCAGCGCGGGCCGCGTCAGGCCAATGCGCGACAGGAGCTCCAGCACCCTGCGCCTCATGCGTCGAAGTCCAGCCCGCCCACGGCGTCGTCACCCTGGGCCGACTGGTAGACGTGCCAGGCCGCCGCCAGGTCCTGGAAGGGCAGGCCCACCGCCGCGAAGACGGTGACGTCCGCCTCGGACGTGCGGCCGGGCTTCAAGCCGGCCAGCACCTCGCCCAGCTCCGCGTGGATGGCCTCCTCCCCCAGGCCCACCGCGCCCGCGGCGCCGGTGGACACCGCCAGCCCCCGGTGGTCGACGATGAAGCGCGACTGGCGCAGCAGCTCCGCGGACAGCTCGGCCTTGCCCGGCTCATCCGCGCCCAGCGCGATGAGGTGCGTGCCCGGCCGCACCATGCCGGGGTGCAGGAAGGGGTGACGGCTCCACGTCGCCGTCACGACGATGTCCGCGTCGGAGACGGCTTCTTCCAGTGTCTCCGCCATCCGCACCGGCAGGTTCAACTCCTGGTACATGCGCGTGGCGAAGGCGAGCGAGCGCTCCGGCGCCGTGTCGAACACCCGCACGTGCGTCAGCGAGCGCACCAGCCGCAACGACTTGAGCTGCAGCACCGCCTGCCGGCCCGCGCCGATGAGCGCCACCCGGCTCGCGTCCGGCCGCGCCAGCACATCCGCCGACAGCGCGCCCACCACGCCCGTGCGCACCGCCGTCAGGTGGCCGGCGTCCATCACCGCCATCAGCTCGCCGGTAGCGACGTCGTGCAGGTGCACCACGCCTCGAATCGCCGGCGACTGGCCGGGGAACTTCGCGTGCACCTTCACGGAGTAGGCGGGGATGGCGGGCAGGCTGCCAGGGAACAGCACCAGGGCGGTGCCCTCGGCATGGAGCGGGGCCCGGGCGCGCTGCGGTGCCACGGTGCGCGCCAGGGCGTCGGTGCGGAAGGCCTCGCGCAGGTCCTCCAGCAAGAGGGGGGCCTGCAGGTTGCGGGAGACGTCGGAGCGGGTCAGCAGGAGCGTGCGCATCTTGCAGACACCCTAACCGAGCCGGTGCGGGCCCACAGCTCCATGGCGTGCGGCCACGGCGGCAAGCGCCCGAAGTTGGACGTCCGGACGAACGGGGGGACGAGGCACGCGGGCGCCATCGTCCCCAGAATGGAAGTGAACGGCGGCGTGGGCGGACCCAGGGCCTCGGGAGGCCGGTGATGCTGGAGACAGAGTCCCGCACAGCGGGCGACAAGCAGGCCCCCGGGGCTCGGACGCTCAGGGCCGCGGAGTTCCTGCGCGCCCACCAGGAGGAAGTGCTGGAGGACTGGCAGCAGGTCATGCGAACGCTCCACGCGGGGCACGCGACGCAGCCTTCGTGGTTGCTGGACCACGTGCCCCAGCTGCTCTACGTGCTCGCGAACCTCATCGACCACGACTCGGACGAAATCCTCACCACGCTGCCGGACGAGCACGCGATGTCCCGGCTGGACGCCGGCTTCAACCTGGGGCAGGTGGCGTCCGAGTACGCGCTCCTGCGCAAGTGCATCCTCCACAGGCTGGAAGCCGAAGCGGCCTTCCTCGCGCCGGGCGAGCTGGAGCGGATGGAGGACGCGCTGGACCGGATTGTCACCCGGACGATGACGTCCTTCTCCCAGGGACGGCAGCGCATCCTCCAGGCCCTGGACCGGATGACGCAGGCCGCGCTGGAGAGCCCCTCCATGGACGGCCTCCCCTCGCGGCTGCTCTCCGTCCTGGTGGAGTCCGCGCTCTCGGTGGACTCGGCGGCGTTGCTGCTGGTGGAGGGGGACGCGCTGGTGGTGCGCGCCGCGGTGGGCCTGGGCGCGGACGAGACGCTCGGCGCGTCATTGAAGCTGGATGAGGGCTTCGCGGGCGAGGTGGCCCGCCAGCGCCAGCCGCTGGCGCTGCGCTCGGCGTCCACGGACCCGCGCATCGCGCTGCCCGCGCTGAAGCAGGAAGGGCTGCGCGCCGTCTACGGCGTGCCGCTGCTGGACGGCGACCAACTCCTGGGCATCGCGTACATGAGCTCGCGCACCACCTTCGTCTTCTCCGAGCCGGACGCCCTCCTGTTCCGGACCATGGCGCAGCGGACCACCGCGTACCTGGTGCATGACCGGCTCCAGGCCCGCGAGCGTCGGGCCCACGCGGACGCCCAGCGCTCACTGGCACAACTGGACGCGCTGCTGGCCTCCACGCCCATGGGCATCGCCCTGCTGGACCGGGACCTGCGCTTCGTGCGCATCAACCAGGCCATGGCGGATATCAACGGCCACTCGCCAGAAGCCCACCTGGGCCGCCGCTTCCAGGAGATGGCCCCCGTGACGGCGGTGGACACGTTCGAGCCCCTGTTCCGCCGCATGATTGAGACAGGTGAGCCGGTGGACGCGTTCGAGTTCACCAACGCTGGAGACCTGCGGACGTGGCAGGCCAGCTTCCACCCGGTCCGCACGCCCGACCAGGGGGTGCTGGGCTTGAGCTGCACGGTGGTGGATGTCACCCACCACAAGCGGGCCGAGGCCGTGCTCCAGCGGGCGGTGGACTTCCGGGAACAGCTCATGGCGGTGTTGGGACACGACCTGCGCAACCCGCTCAACGCCATCACCGCCTCGGCCTTCCAGTTGACGCGGGCCGAGGACCTGGCACCGCCCGAGCGCCGCGCCGTGGACCGCATCCGCAAGGCCACCGCGCGCATGGGGCGCATGATTACGGACATCCTCGACTTCGCCCGCACCCGCCTGGGCGGGGGGCTTCCCGTGGCCCGCCAGCCCATGGACCTCGCGGAGGTGTGCCAGGCGACGCTGGAGGAGCTCCAGGTCAGCGCCCCGGAGCGCACGCTGAGGCTCGAGGCGAGCGGAGACACCCAGGGGAACTGGGACCCGGACCGGGTGTCGCAGGTGCTGGGCAACCTGGTGGCCAACGCCCTCCAGCATGGCCAGGAGGACAGGCCGGTGTGTGTCACGGTGCGCGGAGAGGCGCGTGAGGTGGTGCTGGAGGTCCACAACACCGGGGAGCCGATTGCGGCCGAGCTGATGCCGCGCATCTTCGACCCGTTCAAGAGCATGCCCGTGAGCGCGCTCCCGCAGGACGTCGCGAGGAAGAAACGCAGCCTGGGCCTGGGCCTCTACATCGTCAGCCAGATTGTCGGCGCACACGGGGGCCGCGTGGAGGTCCGCTCCGACCGGGACCAGGGCACCACCTTCACCGTCCACTGGCCCCGCACCCTCACGGCGCCCGGGGGCACCTGAAGCAGCGCGGCAGGTGGGACGGCCTGCCACCCCTGACCTGCCCGCCTGCCCCTTCTGGGGGTGAATCGCGCACGGCGGGCCGCTATTCCTAGGGCATGTTCTTCAATCCGACCAAGAAGCTGAGGATTCCGACCCCGGAGGAGGCACTGCCGGGCCGCTCGGACGTGATGCCCGTCCCGGAGAAGCACGAGGTGCTGGGAACGCCCATCCAGGGCCCCGTGCCGGAGGGCCTGGAGGAGGTCTACTTCGGCCTGGGGTGTTTCTGGGGCGCGGAGCGGAAGTTCTACCAGACGCCCGGCGTGTACAGCACGGCGGTGGGATACGCCGGAGGCCTGACGCCCAACCCCACCTACCGCGAGGTGTGCAGCGGCCTCACCGGACACAACGAAGTCGTCCGCGTCGTCTTCGACCCGAAGAAAGTGTCCTTCGAGCAGCTCCTGCGCGTCTTCTGGGAGAGCCATGACCCGACGCAGGGCATGCGCCAGGGCAACGACGTGGGCACGCAGTACCGCTCCGGCATCTACTTCACCAGCGAGGCCCAGCAGCGCGCCGTCGAGGCGAGCCGTGACGCGTACCAGAAGGCGCTCGCGGCCCGGGGCTTCGACGCCATCACCACCGAGCTGCTCCCCGCGCCGCCCTTCTATTACGCCGAGGACTACCACCAGCAGTACCTGGAGAAGAACCCGGGGGGCTACTGCGGCCTGGGCGGCACCGGCGTGAGCTGCCCGGTGGGCGTGGGCGTCAACGCCTGAAGCCAGACGCCGACATGCGCGCCAGGTCACACACCCATATTTCACGACTTGACGCATTTCCCGGCTTCGGTTTGACTTTGTTGTGATGCCGAAGGAATAGAATAGGCGGCAGAAAGGAAAGGACCGCTCGGACGCCGTTCATCGTCGCTGCGTGCTGGTTCACCCCCTCCCCTACTTTCTCCAACGGTCCGCTTTTCCCCATGCGTGTGCCGATTTCCCGTGTGCAGGGCGCGCACGGCCCCTGGCTGTCTTTGGCCAGGGCCTGCGCCGTCGTCGCGGTATGGCTGTTCATGGTGGTGGGGACGCGCGCGGAGGCCCAGACGGGCACGAACCTCGCGCTCAACCGTCCGGTGGTGACGTCCTCCGCGGAGCCCGGGCTCACCGGCAACTTCGCCGTGGATGGCGACGCCGGGACGCGCTGGGGCAGCAGCTTCGCGGAGGGCGAGTGGCTCTACGTGGACCTGGGCCAGGCGACGGCCATCTCCCGCGTGGTGCTGACGTGGGAGACGGCGTACGGCCGGGGCTACCGCGTCCAGGTCTCCAATGACGCGGCGGCGTGGCAGGACGTGCGCGTCATCACGGACGGCGACGGCGGCGTGGATGACCTCGCGGTGACGGGCAACGGCCGCTACGTCCGCATCCTCGGGACGCAGCGAGGCGCCATCGACTACGGCTATTCCCTCTGGGAGTTCGCCGTGTACGGGGACACGCATCCCTCGGGCGACCTGGCCCGCGGCCGGCCCGCGACGGCCTCCAGCGTGGAGGCCAACGCCGCGCACCTGGCGCCGGGCTACGCGCTGGACGGCGACGCGTCCACGCGCTGGTCCTCCGACGACACGTCCCACGCCCAGTGGCTTCGCGTGGACCTGGGCGCCTCGCGGCAGCTCGGCCGCGTGGTGCTGGACTGGGAGGGCGCCTACGGGAAGCAGTACGTGATTGAGGGCTCCACCAACGACAGCACCTGGACGGCGCTGGCGCCCACCATCACCGACGGCGCGCCCGGCAGCCGCAGCATCACCGTGTCCGGCAGCGCCCGCTACGTGCGCGTGCGCGGCATCGAGCGCGGCACGGGCTACGGCTACTCGCTCTGGTCCTTCGAGGTGTACGCGCCCGGCGGCGGGCCGCAGGAGCCGCCGCCGCAGAGCACGCCCCAGACGGTGAAGCTGATGTTCCCCGAGCTGGCGTACGCGAAAATCAACGTGTCACCCGCGCCGCTCAGCGTCACGCCCACGCCCGAGGAGGGCAACACCACGCCGTCGGTGCGCAACCCGCCCGGGCCCTTCACCTACGAGCTGACCTTCCCGCCCAACACCGTGGTGACGATGTCGAAGAACCAGTTCTCCCCCACCGCGCCCAACACCGACATCCGGCTGGCCGTCACCACGTCCACCGGCACGGTGCTGCGCGGGCAGACGGTGTCCGCGCTGGCGGTGCAGGGCGCGGAGTGGCGGGTGGAGATCTTCACCATCACCACCGACCCGGACGGCAGAGACCGCACCATCATCCCGGACCCCTACCCGAAGCCGCCGCCGCCCGCCGTCGTGGGGGCCTTCCGCGTGGTGGCGCCCGCCAACGCGGCGGTGCTGACCACCACCCGCCGGCCCACGCTCCAGTGGGCGCCCGTCACCGGCGCCACCGGCTACACGGTGTTCGTCAACCTGAGCCGCGACGACTACGACTGGATGGCGCCCGGCAGCCTGCTGGACCGCTTCACCCAGGTGGGCACCACCACCGCCACCTCCTTCACGCTGCCGCAGGACCTGCCCGACCGCTGGACGTACAAGTGGTACGTCGTGGCCCACCTGGGCGGCGGGGGCACCAGCCGCTCCGACCTGCGCACCTTCAGCGTCTACCTGCCGGTGGTGGAGACGGCCGCGGACGGCGTCGCGCTCATCAACGGCCGGCGCGACCTGAACAAGAACGGCGTCATCGACCCCTACGAGGACTGGGCCAACCCCATCTCCGTGCGCGTCAATGACTTGATGTCGCGCATGACGCTGCACGAGAAGGCGCTGCAGATGTTCTACGAGGCGCGGACGGTGCCGGAGGCCGGCTTCATGATGGGGCCGCTCAGCCCGACAGACATCGCGAGCTTCCAGCGCGCCTCCGCGCTCACCCGCCTGGGCATCCCCCACGTCGACGCGGGCGACACCATCCACGGCTTCAAGACGAGCTGGCCCACGCAGCCCGCGCTCGCCGCGGCGCGCGACCTGGACACCGTCTATGAGCTGGGTGACATGCAGCGCCGCGAGCAGGTCGCGGTGGGCAGCCGCGGCACGCTGTCGCCGCTGGCCGAGGTGGGCACCAAGGTGCTCTACCCGCGCATCCAGGAAGGCGGCGGCGAGGACGCGGACCTGGCGGCGGGCATGACGCGCGCGCTGGTGGCGGGCCTCCAGGGCGGCCCCGAGGTGAACCCGCACTCGCTCTGGGTGACGACCAAGCACTGGCCGGGCCAGGGCGCCGGCGGCGAGGGCGGCATCACCTACGACGGCACCACCATCCACTACCACATGCGCCCGTGGCACGCGGCCATCGAGGCGGGCACCAGCGGCATCATGCCCGGCTACGCGGGCAGCTGGCTGCTGGGGCCGGAGGGCTGGGGCGCGGGCGACAACCCGGGCATCCTCAACTACCTGCGCCAGAAGCTGGGCTACACGGGCGTCATCTGCTCGGACTGGCTGCCGTCGGGGGCGTGGTCACGCTCGGCGATGGCTGGCTCGGACGTCATGGGCGGCGCCAACCCGCAGCAGATGGGGGACTTCGAGAGCGTCGTCACGCCAGCCCGCATCGACGAGGCCGCGCGGAAGATTCTCGACTTGAAGTTCCGCCTGGGCCTCTTCGAGGACCCGTACCGCGGCGGCCCCGCGGGCATGTCCGAGTGGCACACGGCCGACAACAAGGCCCTGGTGCGCCGCGCGGCGCAGAACGCGATGACGCTGCTGAAGAACGACGGCGCGCTGCCGCTGCGGCTCCCGGCGGGCTCGCGCATCGTGGTGGCGGGCCCTCGCGCGGATGACCCGTCCTGCATGGTGACGTGGCGCTCCGACTTCCACGGGACGGAGTTCGGCGACCTCACCATCTACCAGGCCATCAAGCAGCGCGCGGAGCAGGACGGCATCACCGTCTACAAGGACGCGGCGCCCGCGGGCGTCACCGTCAACGCGGCCATCGTCGTGGTGGGCGAGAGCTACTTCACCCACGGCACCGAGTGGGACAAGGAGAAGCCCTACCTGCCGGGCGACCCGGTCGGCCCTCCGCACGAGCCCCAGTGGGGCAACCAGTACGGCCTCATCACCGGCTTCCGGGCGCAGAACGTCCCGGTGACGACGGTGATGATTCTGCCGCGGCCCTACATCCTGACGAACGTGGTGCCGCAGACGAACGCGCTGCTGATGGCGTACCGGCCCGGCGACATGGGCGGCGTCGCGGTGGCGGACGTGCTCTTCGGTGACGTGCTGCCGCGAGGCCAACTGCCGTGGCAACTGCCGCGCTCGCTGGACCAGATTGGCACCGACGTGGAGAACAACCAGTTGGAGCAGTGGGATTTGCCCTTCGACCTGGGCGCCACCGCGGCCCAGCGCGCGGAGATTCGTCAGCGCATCGCGCAGGGTCTGCCCATTGCCCCGGTGTACGGCAACCCGCTGTACCAGTACGGCGCGGGCATCCAGGGCTTCGGGCTGTCGGACGCGACGCCGCCCACGGCCTTCACGTTGCTCACGCCGGCGCCGGGCGCCACCCTCACCACGCGGCCCACCTTCACCTGGACGCCCAGCAGCGACCCGCAGACGGGCATCCACCGCTACGAAGTCTATCTGGACGGCAGCCCCTTCCCGGCGGCGACGACGAAGACGCCGTCGGCGGCCCTGGCCAACGTGTCCCTGGGCAATGGACAGCACACCTGGTTCGTGCGGGCGTACAACTGGGCGGGCGGCGTGACGACGTCCGCCACGGCCACCTTCACGCTCAACGACACCGCGCCGCCCGCGGCCTTCACCGCGCTGTCACCGGCGGCCGGCGCCTCCGTGCCGGGCGCGTCCACGACGTTCATCTGGGAGCAGACCACGGACGTGGGCGCGGGCGTGGCGCGGTACGTCCTGGTGGTGGACGGGGCGGACCGCGCGCCCACGGTGACGCCGCGGGCCTATGTGGGCACGGGCACCAACCTGGCGCTGGGGCGCAACGTGGCGGCGACGTCGTCCGAGTTCGGCAGCCCCAACGACGCGGTGGACGGCAACCCGGAGACGCGCTGGGCCAGCCGCTACGACGTGGCCAGCCCCGACACGGAGTCCATCACCGTGGACCTGGGCGGCGTGTACGCCATCAAGCGCGTGGTGCTGAGCTGGGAGGCCGCGTTCGGCCGCCGGTACGTGGTGGAGACGTCCATCGACGGCAGCACGGGCTGGCGGACGCTGTTCACGGAGGCGAACGGCGACGGCGGGCTGGATGACCTCTCCGGCCTGAGCGGCGTCGGGCGCTACGTGCGGATGCGCGGCGTGGAGCGCGCGACGGGCTTCGGGTACTCGCTGTGGGAGTTCCAGGTGTACGGCGTGGGCACCGAGCAACTGTCGGTGACGGGCCTCGCCACGGGCAGCCACACGTGGCGGGTGCGCGCCGTGGACGGTGCGGGCAACAGCACGCTGTCCAACGGGCCCATCCCCTTCACCAGGTAGTCAGATGACACCCCGGTGGCCACCGCGACACGGGCGGTGGCCACCCAGCCCCGCGAGGCATCGCCCCGCGGACCTAGCAGAAAACCCATACAAGGCCCGCGTCCAATTCAACGCAACCGCGTCTATCCTGGACGCAAACAAAGACAACCACACCAGCCCCGCCGCACCTCACAGAGGAGAGAGTCCCGCTCGCGACGAATGGCACGCCATCTGCTTCGAGGCCGCGCGGAGCCGCCGACCCCCGTCCAGGCTCCACAGCCCGCGGTTGCGTCAGTCCAACCTCAACTCAAAGGACGTCACGAATGGCTGCATATCTCGTTCAGAATCAGTGGGGTGGTTCGCAAGCGACCTGGAACCCCGGTGGACTCTGGCTCATCGGGGCCCGCGACAAGCAGAACGTGGTGGCCCTCGACATCAAGTCCGACGACGGCGGCAGGACACTGAAGGGCACCATGACGTACAACGGCGAAGGCCCCATTGGCTTCCGGGGCACGCTGTCCGGTGCCAACAACTACACGGTGGAGAACCAGTGGGGTGGCACCTCCGCGCCCTGGCAGCCCGGCGGCGTGTGGGTGCTCGGCGCCCGGGACAAGCAGAACGTCGTGGCCGTCAGCATCAAGTCCAGCGACGGCGGCAAGACGCTCACCGGCACCACGACCTACAACGGCGAGGGTCCCATCGGCTTCAAGAGCGAGGTGACTGACGGCGACACCTACTCGGTGGAGAACCAGTGGGGCGGCAACGCCGCGCCCTGGCATCCCGGCGGCGTCTGGGTGCTGGGCACCCGCGGCAAGCAGAACGTCGTCAACATTGACGCGAAGTCCAACGACGGCGGCAAGACGCTGAGCGGCTCCATGACGTACAACGGCGAGGGGCCCATTGGCTTCCGTGGCACGTTGACGTCGCAGGACACCTACACCGTGGAGAACCAGTGGGGCGGCAGCGCCGCGCCCTGGCATCCGGGTGGCTTCTGGATGATTGGCGCCCGCAACGGCCAGAACGTCGTCGCCCTCAACGTCGCGTCCGTCGACGGCGGCAAGACGCTCAACGGCACCATGGTCTACAACGGCGAAGGCCCCATCGGCTTCCGCGCCACGCTCGGCTGACGCCCGCGTGTGGCCACGGCTGGACCGGCCCTGATTCAAGGGCCGGCCCGGCCTCCAGCCTCACGCCAGGTTGTGGAACACGCGCTGGACGTCGTCGTCCTGCTCCAGCGCGTCCACGAGCTCCAGCACCTCGGTGGCCTTGTCCTCGGGCAGCTCGACGGGGCTCTGCGCCACATACTCGGAGTCAGCGGAGACGGGCACCAGCCCCTTGGCCTCGATGGCGGCCTGGAGCTGGCCGAAGTCCGTGAAGGCGGAGCGGATGATGATTTGCTTCTCCCCCTTCTCCCCCACGCCTTCGCCCATCTCCTGGAGGCCGTGGTCGATGAGCTCCAGCTCCAGCGCGTCCAGGTCCAGGCCCTCCGGGTTCAGCCGGAACACGCCCATGCGCTGGAACATGAAGGCCACGCTGCCCGTGGTGCCCAGGTTGCCGCTGTACTTGTTGAAGTGCATGCGCACGTTCGCCACGGTGCGCACGACGTTGTCCGTGGCCGTCTCCACCAGCAGCGCGATGCCGTGGGGCGCGTAGCCTTCGTAGAGCACGATTTCGTAGTCGGTCGCCGACTGGCCGCTCGCGCGCTTGATGGCCGCGTCGACCTTGTCCTTCGGCATGTTCGCGGCGCGGGCGTTCTGGAGCACCCGGCGCAGCGTGGAGTTCGAATCAGGGTTCGGCCCACCCGCCTTCACCGCGATGGCGATGTCCTTGCTGATGCGCGTGAACACCTTCGCCATCTTGTTCCAGCGGGCCATCATCGTGGCCTTGCGTGTCTCGAAAATGCGTCCCATGGGAGGGATGTATAGGTCGGCCACGTTCCGCGTGGCTACTCCCTGTCGCGCCCCCGGGGCCCGGATGTTGACCAGGACAGGCCGGCCTGTCCCACCCCGCCCCCGCTTCAGCAGCAGCGGCCTCCGCCTCCGCGGTAGCGGGCCTGGAGCCGCTCGTCGAAGAAGCGGGCGTAGCTCATCACCTCCCGGTCCGGGTGGTGGCGGCGCATGTGCTCGACATAGGTGTCGTAGTCCGGAACACCAATCATCAGCCGGCCCACCCGCACCGCGCGGCGCCACGCGTGCCCCAGCCGCGCCCACACGGCGGCCATGTCAGCGGACCTCCGCCGGCAGCGGCACGGCGGGGGACTCCTTCGCGGTGGGCGCCGGGGACCGCCAGGCCGCCCGCGCGGCGCGCGCGCCGAAGAGCACCGTGGCCACCACCAACACCATGAACACGCCCGTGAGGGCGGCGTCCACGTAGTCGTTGGTGATGATGCGCTCCATCTCCTCCACGGACGCCGCGGGCGCAACCATCCGCCCCTCCGCCACCGCCGTGGAGAAGGCCCGCGCGTGGGCCAGGAAGGAGATGCGCACGTCGTCGCCGAACACCTTCTGCCACCCCGCAGTCAGCGTGCAGAGCACCAGCCACGCCGCGGGCACGGCGGGCACCCAGGCGTAGCGCTGCCGCTTCATCTTCACCAGGATGACGGTCGCCAGCGTGAGCGCGATGGCGGCCAGCATCTGGTTGGCGATGCCGAACAGCGGCCACAGCGTGTTGATGCCGCCCAGCGGGTCCACCACGCCCTGGTAGAGGAAGTACCCCCACGCCGCCACGCAGAGGGCCGTGGCGACCATGTTCGCCGTCCAGGACTCGGTGCGCTTGAGCGGGGCGTACACCAGCCCGGCCAGCTCCTGAATCATGAAGCGACCCACGCGCGTGCCCGCGTCCACCGTGGTGAGGATGAACAGCGCCTCGAAGAGGATGGCGTAGTGGTACCAGAAGGCCATCATCCCCTCGCCCGACACCAGGCCATGGAGAATCTGCGCCATGCCCACCGCCAGCGTCGGCGCGCCGCCCGCGCGGGACAGGATGGTCGACTCACCGATGTCCCTGGCCGTCTGGCTGAGCACCTCCGGCGTGACGACGAAGCCCCACTGGCTGATGGTGCGCGCGGCCTCCTCCACGGTGGTGCCAATCACCGACGGCGGCGAGTTCATGGAGAAGTACACGCCCGGGTCCAGCACCGACGCGGCGATGAGCGCCATGATGGCGACGAAGGACTCCATCAACATGGAGCCGTAGCCCACCATCCGCGCGTCCCCTTCGTTGGCCAGCATCTTCGGCGTGGTGCCAGAGGAGATGAGCGAGTGCCAGCCGGACACCGCGCCGCACGCGATGGTGATGAACAGGAAGGGGAACAGCCCGCCGGAGAACACGGGCCCCGAGCCGTCGATGAAGCGCGTCATCGCCGGCATCCGCAGCTCCGGCGCGGCCAGGAGGATGCCCACGGCCAGGAGCAACACGGTGCCAATCTTCAGGAAGGTGGACAAGTAGTCGCGGGGCGCCAGCAGCAGCCACACCGGCAGCACGGACGCGCAGAAGCCGTAGCCAATCAGCATCCACGCCAGGGCCTTGGCGTCGAAGGTGAACGCGGCGCCCCAGTGCGGGTGCTCGGCGACGTGGCCGCCCAGCCAGATGGACAGCATCAGCAGCACGAAGCCCGCGATGGAGACCTCCAATACGCGGCCGGGGCGGAGGTAGCGCAGGTAGAGCCCCATCAGCACGGCGATGGGCATCGTCATCGCGACGGTGAAGGTGCCCCAGGGGCTGTGCGCCAGCGCCTTCACGACGACCAGCGCCAGCACGGCGAGGATGATCATCATGATCATCAACACGCCTATCATCGCCGTCACCCCGGCGGCGGGCCCCAGCTCCAGGCGCACCATGTCCCCCAGGGACTTGCCGTCGCGGCGCACGGAGAAGACCAGGATGACGAAGTCCTGCACCGCGCCCGCCAGCACCGCGCCCACCAGAATCCACAGCGTGCCGGGCAGGTAGCCCATCTGCGCGGCCAGCACCGGGCCCACCAGCGGCCCCGCGCCGGCGATGGCGGCGAAGTGGTGGCCGAACAGCACCCACTTGTCCGTGGGCACGTAGTCCAGGCCATCGTTGCGCAGGTGCGCTGGCGTCGCGCGCGAGGGGTCCACGCCCAGCGCCTTGCGCGCCACGAAGCGGCCGTAGAAGCGATAGCCGATGACGTAGACGGAGACGGACGCCACCACCAGCCAGATGGCGTTGATGCGCTCTCCCCGGTGCAGGGCCACCGTGCCCAGGCTCACCGCGCCCGCGGCGGCGAGCAGCACCCAGCCCAACTTCCGCGCGACTCCACCCATGCGTGCCTCCGTGTGGCGGCGCCATGCCGCTGCGAGCGGCGGGCACCGGCCTCCCACGGGCGGCTATAGCCCGGGCTCCGCACCCGGGGTAACAAATGCAGGGACGTGGCGCGCGTCACCCCTTCGCGGGCTTCTCCAGGACCAGCCCGAAGTGCGTGTAGCAGCTCGGGTGCAGGTCCAGGATGTTCTCGAAGTGGAAGACGCGGGACGTGAGGCCCGCCGCGTGCGCGGGCGCCAGGACGCGCTCCTTCAGGGTGACGGCGTCATAGAAGCGGCCGTGCCGCTCACCCCAGCGCGGGAACAGGTGGATGACGGACTCCGCGTCGCGGCGGATGTCGTAACCCCACGCGGGGTCACACATGGTGAAGGCGTACTCACCCAGGTACAGCGGGACGATGCAGACCTTGCCTCCGGGCCGGAGCACGCGCCCCGCCTCCCGGATGAAGCCCGTGTCCGCGCTGCCCTCGAAGTGCTCGAAGGAGCAGTGCAGCGTCATCGCGTCCACCGAGCCGTCCTCGAGCGGGAGCTCCGCCGCCGAGCCGCCAATCTGGTGGCCGTGGATGCCCGGCGGGAAGACGAGGTCCTGGGCGTAGAGGTTCCGCGTCCGACCCAGCTCGCGGACGACATCCAGGTACGGGCTGCTCAGGGTGGAGGCGATGTCCACGTAGACGGCGTCCTCGCGCGCCACCAGCGGTTCAATCTGCTTCCACGTGAAGTAGTACTGCGGCCGCTTCTCCCAGTAGGGCTGGAAGCCGCAGCAGTGCCGGATGGTGGCGTTGCGCGCCTGGAGCCCGTCCCAGAAGCGCTCCAGCTCCGCCACGTCGAAGCGGTAGGGCTCGACGGAGATGCCGGCCTGGCGCAGCGGCTCGGGCTGCTTGAGCTGGGGGCCCGGGCCATAGCGGCCGAACCCCGTCAGGCTCAGCAGCTTCGACAGCGGCGCTGACGCCTTGTAGGCGGCGCGGTGCCGGACACTCTTCTTCACGCGGGTCAACAGGTTCACGGAGGTCCCCCGGGCGGATGCCCGAAACGAGCAGGATTCTGGGAGAGCCTTCCGGACGCGTCAATGCGACCCGGAGTCCGCATCCCTGGCGCGCCTGCTTGCCGAGACCTCACCCTGCCACCAAAGCCTCGCACGTGCGAGAGTGTTCTGATGCACACTCTTTATCTGGTCCTGCTCGCGGTCGCGGTCGCAACGCCATCCACGATGGAGGTCCCCGCGGCACCCTCGCCCTTTGAATCCGCTCCGCTACTCGAGTCCGTCATTCCTGACGGTCAGGCGGGGATTGCGGGCAGGGACAAGGACAAGGACAAGAAGGACCGATCCGGAAAGGCCTTCACGAAGCGGCAGAAGGCAATCGTGAAGGACCGGAACGCGAAGGAGAACGACGGCAAGATTCGCTGTGTGAATTGTGAAGTCGAGACGGTCCCCGGCAAGAGGCACCAGAAGGGCGTGACGCCTCCGGCGAACGAGGCCCATGTCGACCACAAGCGCGCCAGGTCGAAGGGGGGCGCGGGGGATGTAGAGAATGGACAGGTGCTCTGCCGGAAGTGCAACCTCAAGAAGGGCAACAGGCACTCTTGCGACGGGAAGTCGAAATGAGCACTGCGGATGGCGATGACCGGGTCAAGGTCATCTTCGAGCTGGAGAAGGACGAGGACGACTATCCCCCCGCGGACTCCGAGGGGCTCTGGGCGCGTCCCCTGGGAGAAGGGTTGTTCCAGCTCGACAACGTGCCCTTCTTCGCCAAGGGCGTGGCCTGCGAGGACGTCGTCTCGGCCGAGCTCGTGGACGGGGAGCTTCTGTTCCAGAAGGTCGTCCGGCCCTCGGGGCATGCCACCCTGCGCCTCATCATCTACGACGAGGAGGAAGTTCCCTCCGTGAAGGCGCTCCTGGAGAAGCAGGGCTGCGCCGTCGAGCGGAGCCATGTCCCCGGGCTCATCTCCGTGGATGTTCCGCCCGCGGTCTCTCTCGACGCCTTGAAGCCGCTCCTGGACGAAGGTGAAGACGCGGAGCGCTGGGGCTACGAGGAGGCGTGTCTGCCTTAGCGGACCTGCTGCGCCGCGGGCACCGCGCGGGCCACCTCGCCCGAGCCCATGCCTCCCGCCTGGGCACGCGCCAGGTGCGGGGCCAGCCGTCCAGCGCCCATCAGCCCCGCCATGCGGAGGTCGGAGATGAACGACCAGAGCGGGTACTTGAACGACGCGGGCTTGTTCCGCTCGATGACGAAGTGGCTGAACCACGCGAAGCCGTAGGCGGCGACGAGCGCGGCCGGCACCAGCGCGCCGCGGCCCGTGACGGCGGCCGTCACGCCCAGCCCCACGCCCAGGGTGGTGCCCGTGAAGTGAAGCCAGCGCGTGGAGGGCAGCGCATGCTCCCGCAGGTAGAACGGCCAGAACTCGGCATAGGTCTCGATGCGGTCGGACATGGTGTGAAGTTAGGGCCCACGGGCAGGGACAGGCAAGGGTGCTCCCCGCACGCCCACCAGCCGGGCAGGCCGTCCAGCATCCGTCATGTTTTCCAGTCGGAGGTCGCCCGCCCCGACCCGGACCTGCCCGAGTCCTCCAGGTCATGAAAGACTCTGGAGCCATGACGGAGTGGATGCCCAAACCGAACCCCTCGGTCGACCTGCGGACGCTGGTGCTCAGTCCAGAAGAGGGCTTCGTGCTCTCCCGCCTGGACGGCGCCACCCCGGCCCGGAACCTGCCCGCGCTGACGGGCCTGCCCCCCGAGCGGCTGCGAATCATCCTCTCCCGGCTCGTCACCCAGGGCGCGCTGCTGCCCACGCCCTCCGCGAGCCCGGCGGCCGCTGCGCCCGTCGCCTCCGAGCCCCAGCGGCGGGCGCCCTCCGCGGCCATCGAGCCCGAAGCGGACCTCCCAGTGCTCGACCTGACGCCGCTGGACGCCGCGTCCGCAGCGGACCTGCCCCCGCAAGACGCCGCGCCCGCCCCCGACGCGGCGACTGACGCCGAGGACGAGCCCGAGGTCGCCCTGGGCAACTACCGCCAGCTCTTCGAGCTCCGGCTGCACCCGCTCCCCGAGGACCAGCGCATCGCCCACGCCCACGCGGCGGAGGACCCCGTCCTCTCCGCGCTGTGCTTCGACCCGGTGCCCGCCGTCATCAAGGCCGTGCTGGAGAACGCGCGCACGGGCCTGCCCCATGCGCGACTCATCGCGCGCTACCACCGCAACCCCGTCGGCCTGGAGGCCCTGTGCGCCCGCGCGGCCTTCGCGGCGGACACGGGGGTGCGGCGCTGGCTCGTGCGCAACCCGCAGCTCCCCGCCAGCCTCTTCCGGCGGCTGTGGAGCGCGCGCCGGCTCATGGAGCTGCACAAGGTGGGCAATGACCGCGACGTGCCGGAGTCCACGCGGCGCGCGGCGCGCGAGGTGCTCCGCCAGCGCTTCGCCAGCGGCCCCGCGGAGGAGAAGGTGGAGCTCATCCTCAACACGGAGGGCCGCGCGCTGGCGGCGCTCATCGGCCTGCCGGTGGATGGGAAGACGGCGTCCCTGCTGTGCGGCCGCACCTACCGCTCGCCCATGCTCATCCAGAACATCGCCCGCTGGAGCGCGGCCCCGCCGGCCCTCATCGCCCACCTGCTGAAGCAAGAGGCGGTGCGGCGTCAGCCCCCGCTGCGCTTGCTCCTCACCCGCCACCCGAACGCCCCCGCGGACGCGAAGCGCGGCGGCGCCTGAGCCTCACGCGGACTTGCGCTTGCGAGCAGCGGAGGCCGGTTTCACGTCCACCCAGCGCTCCGCCCACCGCGCCAGCTCATCCACGACCTTCCACAGCGCCTGTCCCTTCTCCGTGAGCTGGTACGCCACGCGGATGGGCGGCCCCGCGTCCACGTGACGCGACACCACGCCCTCCGCCTCCAGCTCCTTGAGCCGCTCCGACAGGACGCGCTCGCTGATGCCGCCAATCTCCTCACTCAGCTCGCCGAAGCGCCGGGGCCCCGCGAGCAGGATGCGCAGGATGAGGCCCGTCCAGCGCTTCCCCATCAGCTCGCTGGCCTTCTCGAATCGCACACACCGTGTCGGCGAATGCTCCATGGCGCCTCCTCCTCCGAATATAGCGAGCCGCCCTGCCTCCGGCACGGAAGTCCCAAGTCACTTACTTTTTGGAAGTAACTTGCATATTAAAAGCGACCCCATTACCTGAAGGACCATGGCGGTGGCCCAGGGAGGTCACGCGCCGGACCCCTCCAGGAAGGGAATCGCCCATGGCAACGCAGCAACCCGGCCTCGACACGCACGCGCTCAACCAGCTCTTTCTCGACGCCCGCACCCACAACGCGTGGCTCGACAAGCCGGTGGCGGACGACGTCCTCCAGCAGCTCTACGCGCTGACCCGGATGGCGCCCACGGCGGCCAACTCGCAGCCGGTGCGCATCGTCTTCGTGAAGAGCCGCGAGGCGAAGGAGCGGCTCAAGCCCACCCTGTCCCCGGGCAACGTGGACAAGACGATGAACGCGCCGGTGACGGCCATCATCGCGTACGACACCGAGTTCTACGAGAAGCTGCCCCAGCTCTTCCCCGCGCGGGACATGAAGACGGGCATCGCGAGCAGCCCCGCCGAGGTCCGGGAGAAGATGGCCTACATGAACAGCTCGCTGCAGGGCGGCTACTTCATCCTCGCCGCGCGGGCGCTGGGCCTGGACTGCGGCCCCATGGCGGGCTTCGACAACGCGAAGGCGGACGCGGCGTTCTTCCCGGACGGGAAGTGGAAGTCCAACTTCCTCATCAACCTCGGCTACGGCGACGCGGAGAAGCTCTTCCCGCGCAACCCGCGCCTGGACTTCAGCGAGGCGTGCCGCATCGAGTAGCGGCCCGCCTCTCCGCGGGAGCTCAGGCCCGCCGCGCCGTGAGGATGGGCTGATGGAAGCCCGTCTCCTCCGGCGTGTGCCAGCGCGTGTCCATCAGCCCCGCGCGCGTGAGCGCCCGCTCCAAATCCACGCGCTGGAGCGCGCGGTACACGCCGGTGTGCTCGGTGGTGTGCCAGCCCTTGCCCTCGGGGCGGAGGATGAACTGGCGCACCGTGTACGTCCGCCCGTCCGCGGCCCAGTCCCAGATTTGGAAGAGGATGCGGCGGCCCTCGGGCGCCTCCAGGAGCCGCTCCGAGGTGAAGCGGGGCTGGCTCTGCGCCAGCGCGTCGGCGTCGCGCACGCTCAGCACCACCAGCCCGCCGGGCGCCAGCTTCGACGTCATGGCGCGCGCCGCCGCGTCCAGGTCCTCGTCCGTCAGCAGGTGCGTCACCGCGTTGTCCAGCGCCAGCACCACCGGGAAGGTGCCCGCCACCTGCGTGTCCAGCGTGCGCAGGTCCGCCACGCCCGTGGTGAGGTGCACGTTCAGCGCGCGCGCCTCGCGCTCGGCGCGCGCCACGGCGGCGGGGCTCAAGTCGGTGGCGTGGACGGTGTAGCCACGGCCCGCCAGCCCCAGCGCCTGGGTGCCGATGCCACACGCGCAGTCCAGCACGCGCCGGGGTGGCGGCGCCTCGCAGCGGCGCAGCAGCGCGTCCAGCATGGCGCCCTGCCGCTCCACGGTCTGCGGCCAGTTGGCGAAGAGCAGGTGGTACTCCTCCGCCATGCCCTCGTAGAACCCCAGCGCCAGGTCGCTCATGGACGGCGCGCCGCTCGGAGACCGCCGCTCACTCACGAGCTGAAGGAGCGCCCCTCGAGCGCCTCGATGGCCGCGCGGAGCTCTGGCGGCACGGGGACCTTCTCGTGCGTGGCGTAGCGCAGGGTGACGATGACGCAGCTGCCCCGGGTGTAGACGACGCCGTCGTCCTCTCCGGCCACCGCGTGCTCCAGGGTGAGGGAGGACGTGCCGATGCGGGTGGCGCGGCAGCCGGCCACCAGGCGCGTGGGGAAGAGGACGGGACGCAGGTACTCCGCGTTGGTGGCCTTCAGGATGGGGCCCACGCCGTCGCGGTTCGTCCGCGCGTCCCCCGCGCCGGACGGCCCCGTCAGGCCGATGCGCGCGAAGTAGTGGATGCGGGCGGTCTCGAACCAGGTGAACGTGCGCGTGTTGTTGGCGTGGCCGAAGGCGTCCATCTCCCCCCAGTGGAGGGGGAAGGAGACAACCACCGGGAAATCCTTGAGCGGCGAGTCCGGCATGTCCCCAGGGTGCCCCACCCGGCGGCCCCAGGGAACCGCGAACCGCGCCCGCCTGGCCTCCAGGCAAGGGCCACGGCCGTGGTAATCCAGGACAGCCATGCGTTCACGACTCCACACGTCCTCGCCCGCGGCCCCCGGGCTCGGCTCCACCGTCCCTTCCGGCCCCGTCCTGGAGCAGTCCGCTCATGGCCGCTGAGCGTGAGCCGGTGGAGCGGCTGGAGCCGCCACGAGCGGACCTCCCCGTCGAGGACCTGCGCCCCTACGCCTTGTCCCCGCGCGAGGGCCTGCCGCGATCGGACCGGAGCCTGGCGGCGCATCCCCGGAAGCGGGCGGACATGGTGCGCTGGCTTCATCCCGCGCAGCTCTTGCGCACGGGCCTGGACGCGGTGGTGGCGGCCGTCTTCGGCGCGCGCGCGGACCACCGGCTCATCGAAGCGGTGGTGCGGCCGCAGGTGCCCTACTTCGACTACTCGCAAGAGCCGATGCCGGAGGGCGGCTTCTGGCTGGACTACGTGTCGGACACCGGCGACGGCTGGAACTCCACCTACGCGGTGGCGCGGCTGCTGGCGCTGCCGGAGCTGACACTGCCCGTGCAGGGCCAGCCCTCCGGGGAGCCCCACGCCACGCAGCGAGGACGGCTGCTCGTCTTCGGCGGTGACGGCGTGTACCCCGGCGCCAGCCGCGAGGTGTACGACGAGCGGTTGGTGCAGCCCTATGAGGCGGCCATGCGGCGCTCGCATGCGCCCAGCCCGGACCTGTTCGTGATTCCGGGCAACCATGACTGGTACGACGGGCTCGGCGCCTTCCTGCGGCTGTTCTGCGCGAACCGGTGGATTGCCGGCAGGCGCACGCGGCAGAGCCGCAGCTACTTCGCGCTGAAGCTGCCCCAGCGCTGGTGGCTCATCGGCACGGACGTGCAGCTCAACAGCGACATCGACGTGCCGCAGGTGGAGTACTTCCGCGAAGTGGCCAGCCACATGGGCCCCGACGACCGCATCATCCTCTGCAACGCGGAGCCCGCCTGGATTCTGGCCGCCACCGAGCGGCGCAAGGGCAGCTACCTGGAGAACAACCTGGAGTACCTCCAGGAGAAGGTGTTCGGCCGGCGCATCAACGTCTTCCTCGCGGGCGATTTGCACCACTACCGGCGGCACGAGGACGCCGGCGGGCGGCAGAAAATCACCGCGGGCGGTGGTGGCGCGTTCCTCCACCCCACGCACGCGCCCTCCGCCCACGTCCTGCGGGACGGCTACACCTTGCAGAAGAGCTTCCCGGACGAATGGACGTCCCGGAAGCTGGCCCGGCAGAACCTGCTGCTCATCCGCCACAGCCCGTTGTTCGGTTTGTTGACGGGCGCGCTGTACCTGCTGCTGGCGCTGGCGGCCTACGCGGAGGTGGGCTCCTTCGGAATGTCACAGCTCTCGGACGTCATCCTGGCGGTGGCCAACAGCATGGTGGCCCGGCCGTGGACGCTGGTGCTGGGCATGGGCACCATCGCCGGACTCGTCGGGCTGGCGGACTCGGCCTTCGGCAAGTGGCGCACGCTGGCGGGTACGCTCCATGGGCTGGGGCACATCGCCGCGGCCTTCTTCGTGGCCTGGGGCGCCACCTACTTCACCGTGAGCTGCCTGGGCGTGTGCCCAGAAATCTCCGCGGACGGCATCCACTGCGAGGCGGGCTGGTGGCACCTGGCGGGCAAGTTCCTGCTGTCGTCGGGCTTCACCTTCCTGGGTGGCTTCCTGGTGGGGCCCTTCGTCATGGGCCTGTACCTGTGGCTGAGCGTGAACCGCTTCGGCGCGCACTCCAACGAGGCCTTCATCTCGCTCGCGCTCCCGGACTGGAAGAACTTCCTGCGTCTGCGCATCGGTGAAGACGGGCGGCTCACCGTCTTCCCCGTGGGCCTTGAGCGCGTGCCCCGCAAGTGGAAGGAGACCCACGCGGGGCCTTACGCGCCCGCGTTCGACCCGGATGACCCGAAGGCCACCGAGCCCGTGCTCATCGAGCCTCCCATCCGCGTGTGAGCCGTGCCGCCCGCCGTCCTGGAAAGCGCCTCGGCCATCCCCAGGCGCCCAGGTCCGGAGTAGACAGGGGCCATGAGCGCCCCTGTCTTCATCTATCTGACGCCTCCTGAAGGACTCGTGCCCCTGCTGACCCCGGCCCGGCTCGCGGCCTTCCGCGAATGGCTCTGGCGGGAGAACACGGAGCACCTGAGCGCGGAGGAGCTGGCCGACATCGATTCGGACGAGGAGCTCAAGGCCCTCCTCGCTTTCGTGGACCACCTGCTCCAGCAGGGCTCCGAATCCCTGCGCAAGCCGCCCACCCGCCACGCGGACACGATGCTGGACCTGCTCGACGAGCTGTCCGACTACTTCACTCGCGACGAGGCGGGCACCCCGGAAGGCATGGAGCTGGCGACGGACCTCAAGCCCACCGACAAGCAGGTCCGCGCCTCGGACGTCGTCATCGCGGTGAACTGTCCCAAGCGGACGTTCGAGCTGTGGCGGCACCTCGTCTGGGGCCGGGCCCCGGACCGCGTGGTGGCGGAGGGCATCGGCCTGCGGCGCAACTTCCCCTCCATGGGCTACTGGACGTCCAACGAGGTCCGGCAGGTGCGCGACGACCTTCGCCAGCACCTGGGCGAGGCCCCCGACTACCCGCCGCTCACCGGCAAGGGCCGCTTCATGACGGCGCTCCGCCTGAAGCTGACCCGGACCGGCCGGGGAGGCGCGCCCGCTCCGGCGATTGACGCCATCGCCCGCGCCGTCGACCGGGCGACCCGGGAAGGCGCGGGCCTGCTGTTCGCGCGTTAGACCAGGCCGCGCGCCAGCGCCCCCAACGTGGACAGCGCCGCCTCGATGCGCGGCGTCCACGGGTGGCCACAGCTCAGCCGGAAGCAGTGACGGTACGACTCCATCCGCGCGGAGAAGATGGGCCCCGGGGCGATGCTGATGCCCGCCTCCAGGGCCTTCGCATGCAGCGCCAGCGAGTCCACCTGCCGCGGCAGCTCCACCCAGAGCAGCGCGCCCCCCGAGGGCCGCGTCACGCGCGTGCCTTCGGGGAAGGACTCCGCCACGGCCTCCGCCGTGCGCTCCACCTGCGCGGCGAGCCGGCGGCGCAGGGAACGCAGGTGTCTGTCGTAGCCTCCACTCTGAAGGAAGCGCGCAATCGCATACTGGGGCACCGTGGCGGTCGTCACGGAGGTGGAGAACTTGAGCAGCTCCACCCGCTCCCGGAAGCGGCCCGGCGCCACGTAGCCCACGCGGAAGCCCGGCGCGAGCGTCTTCGAGAACGAGCTGCACAGCAGCACGTTCCCGCGCGTGTCGAACGCCTTGCATGAGCGCGGGCGCTCGGCGTCGAAGTGCAGGTCGCCGTAGATGTCGTCCTCGATGAGCGGCACGTCATACGCATCCAGCAGGTTCACCAGCCGCTGGCGCCGCACGTCGGGCATGCAGCTCCCCACCGGGTTGCTGAAGCTGGGCACCACCAGCACCGCGGCGATGCGCCGCCGCGTCAGCGCCGCCTCCAGCGCCTCCATCTGCATGCCGTTGCGCGGGCAGCAGGGAATCTCCAGCGCGCGAAGGCCCAGCGCCTCGATGGCCTGCAGCGTGCCGTAGTACGCAGGGGACTCGATGGCGATGGTGTCCCCGGGCCGCGCCACCGCGAGCAGGCACAGGTGGATGGCCTCGGAGGTGCCGAAGGTGGTGATGAAGTCGTCCGCGGACAGCGAGCAGCCCCAGTCCAGGGAGCGGCGCGCGAGCTGCTGGCGCAGCTCCAGACACCCGGGCAGCACGTCGTACAGGATGCTCCGGTCGCGCGCTTCGCGGCTGAGCGCGTTCAGCTCGCGGTACAGCCTGCGGACGGGCAGCAGCTCCGGCGAAGGCGAGGCGGCGCCCAGCTTCACCACGCGGTCGTCCCCCATGGATTGATAGACGCTCGCGACGAGCCCGCTCACGGTGACGGCGGTGGCGCTGGCCGCGGGCCGGGACACCTGGGGCTCCGCCAGCCGGGGGCGCTCACGGCGGCGCACGTAGTGGCCGGACTGCGGGCGCGTCTCGACGAGCCCCAGGGACTCCAGGTGCAGGTAGGCCTGGAGGACGGTGGAGATGCTCACCCGTTCGCGCAGGCTGAGCTGCCGAACGGACGGCAGCCTGTCTCCAGGCTGCAAGGTGCCCGCGGAGATGGCCTCCGCGAGCCGCTCCGCCACCTGTTCGTAGAGCTTCGTCTTGTGTGCCACCGCGCCCATGGCTCCTCCCAAAGTGAGCCGCATCCATCACGGCCAGCATCGGAGACGAGAACGGGCCCGTTGCCCAGATACAGCTCCCACCGACAGCGACCGGTACAGTTTGTTGGAACAGAACTGTACCGGTGACAATCTCATTTGCCTGAATCTGTTCCGAATCCGCCGTGGGGCGCATGTTGGCCCCTGGAGGACGCGGTGATGTGGGATTGGATGAGGAAGGTGACGAAGCGGCGGCGGAGGGCACCGCGGCCTGCATTGAACACGGGCCCGGTGCAGCTGGCCCAGGGCACCCCGTGGAGCGTGCGCACGCGTGGCGATGAGCCCCTGATGCTCACCTGCGCGGAAGGTACGCTGTGGCTCACCCGGGAGGGAGACGCGCGTGACTACGTCCTGTGGCCAGGGGACACCCTGCGATTGGAGCACGCGGGCCACGTGGTGGTACAGGCCCTGCGGCCTTCACGCTTCTGCCTGACCGCCCAGAGTCCTTCGCGGCGAACCGGCGAAGCCGGGCGCTCTTGAGCCCGCCCCGGTTCATGTCTTCCCGCGCACTGCCACGATGGGCCCTCACTCCGGGCCACAGGAAAAGCCCGGAGTGAGTCAGTGCGCGCGCGCCTGATGCTATGAGCCGTACAACCTGAAGGCGACGTCGTTGAAACGATCCGGGCTGTATCCCAGCCAGTACTGCCATCCCCCCGGATAGACGTCGTCGCATTGGGAGAAGGCGCCAGAATACTGGGACATCCGCACCAGCCTGAACGTATAGGCGCGGTCAGGCTGCAGCGTGACGCCCTGGTGGGTGAAGGAGAAACCGTGGAAGGCGGCGGGCACCCCGGCTGTCAGCGAGCCCAGCGTCACCGTCGTCGGAGAGGTCGCGAGCTTCGCGCCGCCCGTGCCCTCTCCGTCGTACACCTCCATGGCGTACGAAGTCGTGTAGTAGAGCTCCGGCTTGATCCAGATCTCAATCCTGTCAAGGTCGGTTTCGCCGTTCACACGGAAGCTCTGACCAATGGCGTTGTTGATCGCCACGTTGGTGTTGCATCCCGCCGTGTCGACGGAGATGAGGAGCTCGGAGGGCGAAGGCGGCACACCGAAGACCTGGACCTCGGCGAGGCTCAAGGGGTCGGTGCCGTCGAGCTGCACGCGGACGAACCGCGCCGTACGGTTGATGGCGAAAATGGACTGCGCAGGAGCAATCCCCGTAAAGGAGAAGTCCTGCCAATTCAGCCCGTCATCGGAGACCCGCACCCGGAAGTTCTGGAGCCGCTCTGAGCAGCAGTCGGTGCGGTTGTAGACAACGACGGAGGAGATGGCGTGAGCGCCTTCCAGGTCCACCTGCCACCACGGCTGCCAGGTGTTGTCGGTGTGGGTGACCGAGCCCTGGTCAAAGACTCCTTCAGTGTTGCCATCCACCGCTCGTGACGCGTCCGCGAAGTGGGTCGTGCTCGATTGGGACGCGGGCTTGCCGAGCGCGACGTTCCCGTGAGCCGGAAGGACCTGGACCTCGGCGAGGCTCAGGGAGTCGGTGCCGTCGAGCTGCACGCGGACGAACCGCGCCGTACGGTTGATGGCGAACACGGACTGCGCAGGAGCAATCCCCGCAAAGGGGAAGTCCTGCCAATTCAGCCCGTTATCGGAGACCCACACCCGGAAGTTCTGGAGCCGCTCTGAGCAGCAATCGGTGCGGTTGTAGACAACGACGGAGGAGATGGCGTGAATGCCCTCCAGGTCCACCTGCCACCACGGCTGCCAGGTGTTGTCGGTGTGGGTGACCGAGCCCTGGTCAAAGGCTCCTTCAGTGTTGCCATCCACCGCTCGCGACGCATCCGCGGAGTGGGTCGTGCTCGATTGAGACGCGGGCTTTCCGAGCGCGAGATTGGGCGGACTGCTCAGCGCCGGCGTCGCCTGGTCAAGGCCACTGTCCTCGCGCGAGTCGGCGCTGGTGGTTTCCTGGGGCGCGCACGCGACAAGCGCGGCGCACGCAAGACCGATGAGCAGGTCGCGGCGGAATGTCAGGGATGAAGTCATGTTCCTCTCCGTGAATAATGAACAAACACCAGACACAACACGCATCCTGAAAACACTCAAGGAGAACGGTCGTTAATTCGAAATGGGGTGCTTGAGACCCCGAGTCACCTCACACTCCCTGTGAATATCTGGCATTCATTGACTCATCACAGGGAGGCGCCTCGAGCTGCGCCATCATCGGCGGTGACACCCGGCCGCGTGCTTGCTGATGGCTCCCATCAACAAGCCGGTTCGTGGAACGCCGTGGACCCATCAAAGAACGTGCGCGGTCACAGCAATGGGGCGGCATCCTGGACCATGCCATGCCCCGCCTTGCTATCGTCCGCGCCATCATGCCCAGCGCCCCTGACTGTCGCCGCCTCTCCGCGCTCATCACGCTCGTGTCTTCGCTCCTCACGGCCCAGGCCGCGGAGGTCTCCCCGGCGGAACGGGTGGAGACCTCGCCGGGCCTGTCACCTGATGCCGTGCGGCGCGTCTTCGACAGCCAACGCCAGACACTGGCCTCCTGCATGCGCCTGGTCTCCGTCCAGCGCAAGAAGGACAACGCCCTGGAGTTCGTGCCCTGGAAGCCGTCACCCGACACGGATGACCGCCTCCGGGTGCGCTTCACCCTGAAGCCGGACGGCACGATTCTGGAGGAAGACAGGGGCCCGGAAGCCTATGACGTGCGGTCGATGTTCCTCGATACCGGCTGCGCGGAGGAGAAGCTGAAGGCCTGGTCCTTCCCGAGCTTCCCAGCGAACCCTGACGAGTGGGTGCAGGTCGAGGTGTGGGCGAGGTTCCGGACCACGGAGGCGGAGCGGACGGCGGCAGCCACCCGGTTGCGTGACTTCTACAGCGGCCTCTGCAAGGCCCTCTCCGCCCTGAAAGTCACTCAACAGCCGCGGGCCGGCGCGGAATGGCGCGCCACCATCCAGCGCTTCCTCGCCGAGCACGGCGCGCACGTCGACCCGGGCATCCGCGGTGCCATGAAGGCGGTCGGAGACATCGCAGGCTCCGACGTGCCGAGCGCCATCACGATTTATGAGCGCAGCATGGAGGAGTCGCTCGCCACGACCCTGCCATGCCCGAAGCTCCGCGCCTGGGTGAAGGAGGAGTGAGCCCCAGGCCCCCCCTCTCCTCGCCGGCGCGCGCAAAGCTCTTCGCGCAGGTTGCGGAACCCGGCGGCCAGGATGTGCTCCGCTGCCGGGTTCACAACCCCAGCGCGCTCATGGGGATGCGGTACATGTCCCCCGTGCCGCGGCCAATGCCCTGGACGGCGCTGTCATCCCGTGGCGCATCGAAACGTGCCCCCACGTCGCCCGTGAAGGGGCGCGTGCTGCTGAAGTAGAGCCACTGTCCGTCGGGAGAGACGCTGTGGTTGTAGTCGCTCGCGGGCGTGTTGATGCCCTCGCAGAGCCGGCGTGCGGGCGTCCATGCGCCATCCACCTTGCGGCTGAGGAACAAGTCGTATCCGCCCAGGCCGTCTTCCCGCCGCAGGGCACTGAAGATGAGGTAGCGCTCATCAGGCGCAATCCACGGCTCGAGCTCATGGACCGACGAGTTGATGGCGGGCCCCAGGTTCTCTGGCGGCTGGTAGGCGCCGTCGACCCAGCGGGAGACCCAGAGGTCACTGCCACCCAGGGTGCCGTCTCGCTCACCCCCGAAGTAGAGATTGCCATTGGCGGCCACGGCGGGTGACCACTCGTCGCGGTGCTTGTCGTTGACGGGAGCCGGAAGGCGTCGCGCGTCCCCCCATGCTCCGTCGGCGCCCAGCGACGCGGCCCAGATGTCATACGCGCTTCGGGGGCCTTGCTCCCCAGGCTCGGGACGGTTCGAGATGAAGTACACCGTGCGCCCGTCGGGCGAGAAGTGTGGGTCCGCGTTGCTCCACTCCGTGGCGAAGCGCGGGAGCACCGGACGGGACCAGTGTCCTTCAGCGGTCAGCTGCGTTTCGTAGAGCGTGTATTGTTCGAAACGGTCATCCGCCCTGCCAAAGAGCACGCGTCGCTGGTCTGGCGAGAAGGCCATGAAGAAGTCCCAGGCCCCGGTGGTGAAGAGCCCCGCGCCGTAGAGTTCGGGCTTGCAGGTGCCTTCGTGACGCCTCAGCGCCTCCGCGGGCCGCCCACCGTGTGCGCCACAACCCAGCTCCCAGAGCGTCATCATCAAGAGCACGCCTCGCATCGACGACATCCCCGCCATGTACGGCTCCTCCTGGGCCTCGCTTCAGCACCACGGCGGTCGGGATAGCATCGGCCCATGCGGCGAAACTTTGGGAATGTTGCGGTGCTTCCCGAGCGGGCTCCTGGCTATCACGCGCTCAGCGTGGACGACGCCTTCGACATCAGTGATTGTGTCTGTCGAGCAGGCACGCGCAGTCCCATCTTCGGCGGCGAGCATTCTCGGGTCTGCATCAGCGTCGTGCTGTCCGGCGTGTTCCATGTCCGGAGCCCCGAGGGGACCGCGGTGGTGGGGCCGGGCGCGCTGCTGCTCGGGAACCGGTCGGCGCCCTATGAGTTCCGGCACGTCGATGAGGGAGGAGACCGCTCGCTCGTCATCGAGTGCTCCGACGCGCTGCTGGACGACGCCCTCCGCTCGCTGGGACGTTCCTCGCGAGGAACGCACCCCTTCGCGCGCGTCTGCGCTCCGGCGTCGCTCACGTCAGTGAACGCCGTCCTCCTGGCGCGACAAGCGCTCGAGAGTGGCCAGGTGGAGGACCTGCGAGAGGCGGCACTGGCGGTGGTGGACGCGGGGGTGACGCTGGGAAGCAACCCGACGGAGACTCGGGTGGAGGTCTCCGACCTTCAGGCGCGCAGAGTGGCCCGGGTCCTGCGGTATCTCGAATCAAAGTTCATGGAGGACTGCTCGCTGGACACGCTCGCGGACGTCGCGGGGCTCACGCGCTTTCACTTCCTGCGCATGTTCCGGGCAGTGACGGGGCAGACACCCCGCCAGCTCGTCATCGCCACGCGGCTCGGCATGGCGGCCTCGGCGCTGCGCGGCAGCCGGGCGCGAATCACCGATGTCGCCCTGGAGGCGGGCTTCGGTGACCTGTCCCACTTCACGACGAGCTTCACGCGAGCGTTCGGCCTCTCGCCTCGTGCCTACCGCGCTCGCGCGCTCAAGCCCGCCTGACCGCCGCGGCGGCCGGTGCTCGCGTCCCCGCCGATTCAACCTGAATCCCCGCTCTCCCGAACATCGCAGCCGCGGCGCATCCTGGGGGTCCATCTGCTTTCACCCGAGGTCCCCTCATGACGCATGAGCACTCCGCCCACCACCTCGTCGTGGCGGGCTTCGGCGCGGACCGCGCCCCCCACTACGACGCCCAGGCCGCCATCAACCTCGCGGGCGCGTCGGCCATCTATGAACTCGGCGCCAGCGCGCTGACAGCCCAGCTCGACGGGCAGGACGCCGCATCCATCCTCTTCGTGGGCGTGGGCACGGGCGCGGAGCTGGTGCCCTACCACCGCTTCGAGGTTCCGGGCTGGCGCTTCACGGGCGTGGAGCCTTCGGAGCCCATGCTCGCCGTCGCCCGCAAGCGGCTGGAGGACGAAGGGCTGCGCTCACGCACGAACCTGCACCAGGGTGAGCTGCACACCCTGCCCGCCAGCGCCCCGTTCGACGGCGCGCAGGTGATGGGCGTCCTCCACCACGTGGAGGGCGAGGAGGCCCGCATGGCGCTGCTGCGCGAGGTGACGCGGCGGCTCAAGCCGGGAGCGCCGCTGGTCCTGGGCTGCCGCGTCGGCATGGACCCCGTGCTGACGGACATCGAGCTGCGGCGGCTGCGGGCCTGCGGCGTCTCCCCGGAGGCGCTGGAGCGGCGACGCCAGATGTCCACCCTGATGAAGCCCATCCCATCCGACGCCGCGCTCTTCGACATGTTCGCGAGGGCGGGCCTGGTGGAGCCTCGCACCCTCTTCGTGTCGCTTCAGTACAAGGTCTTCCTGGCGCGCTACGCCCCCTGAGCGCGCGGCCGGAAGAACCCGGCCGCACGCATTCACGGGCTCACGGCACGGTGAGGATTTCCGCGCCCTGCTCGGTGACGAGCAGGGTGTGCTCGAACTGGGCGCTGCGGCTGCCGTCGGCGGTGACGGCAGTCCACTCGTCATCCCAGGTGCGGTGACCCCAGCCACCCAGGTTGATCATCGGCTCGACGGTGAAAATCATGCCGGGCTGCATGACGGTGTCGGCCTCGGCCTCGTAGTAGTGCGGAATCTGGAGCGAGGTGTGGAACGTCTCGCCGATGCCGTGGCCGCAGTAGGCGCGCACCACGCTCATGCCGTTCTGGGTGGCATGCGTCTCAATCGCGCGGCCGATGTCGCTGATGGGCCGGCCCGGCTTCACCGCGGCGATGCCCTGCTCCAGGCACTCGCGCGTCACGCGCACCAGCCGCTGGCTCTCCTCGTCCACGTTGCCAACGAAGAACGTCGCCGAGCAGTCACCGTGCACGCCATCCAGGAAGATGGTGACGTCCAGGTTGACGATGTCGCCGTCCTCCAGCGCCCGGCTGTCCGGGATGCCGTGGCAGATGACCTCGTTGACGGACGTGCAGAGCGACTTCGGATAGCGGTGGTAGTTGAGCGTGCTCGGGTACCCGCCCCGCTGGATGTACGCCTCGTGGGTAATCGCATCCAGCTCGTCCGTGGTGATGCCCGGACGCACGTGCGAACCCACCTCCCGCAGCACCTCGGCGGCGGCCTTGCACGCCTTGCGCATGCGGGCGATGACGTCCGGCGTCTTGATGTCGGAGCCCACGTCCTTGCGCGACGGACGGCCCGTCAGCGCGTAGTCCGGCCGGGGGATATGGAGCGGCACCTCGCGGCGGGGGCTGATGACGCCCGGGCGGACGCCCTTGCGGAGGACGTCCGGGCCCTTCTTGCGCGCCTCGACGGCGTCCGCGCCGCGGTGGCACTTCTTGTACTTGGTGCCACTGCCACACCAGCAGGTGTCGTTGGGCCCCGGAAGCACGGCGGGCGGGGTACGGGGAACGGCGGTAGTCATGACTCACCTCCAGCGCGAAGCTGCTCGGGCTTACGGGCGCGCATCCAGCGCACCACCTGGGGACGAAGCCAAAGCCGGGGCCGCCCCATGCCCAGGTCCAGCACGGGCCGGGGCATGTCGGGATAGCGGCGCAGGTAGGTGCTGACGCTGTTGGAGTGGCGCAGGCGCAGCAACCCGGCCACCGCCTGAGCGTCAATCAGGTCTTCGGTCTTCACCATGGGACACATGTCGGGCGTGTCTATACCCCTAGACACGCACCCATGCACGGCTTCTTTCCCAGGCGGGGCGGCGTCACTGCTCGCCAGGCAACGCCGCCCGCCCGGGCAGGGAGCGGGCCTTCAGCGCGCCAGGGCAGCACACGTCAGGCAGTGCCGGGCCTCTGGGACAGCGCGCAGCCGGTGCCGGCCAATGGCCCCGCCGCAGCGCGCGCACCGGCCGAACTCACCCTGGGCAATGCGCGTCAGCGCCTCCTCGATGTCCCGCAGCTCCTGCGCCTCCGCCTGGGTGAAGGACGGGCCCCCTCCCCCCGACGAGGCCCGAGCGCGCAGCCGATGGCTGCGTTGCCGCAATGCTTCCTGGGCCTCCCGAGCCAGCAGCTCCACGTTCGCCTCCCACCGCGGCCACCACGGCCCAGCGCCAGGTAATGCTTTCAGGAAGCGTGCCTTGCGGTGCGCGGCGCGAGCCCCCTGGAGGCGCGCAAGGCTTGCGTACTCCGGCCAGGGCCCCGCATCGGTTGCGGCGCACCGGCGTCACTTCGCTTTCGCACGGGACGCGGCGCGCTCCCGGGCGCGCTTCTCCACCGCGCGGAACGTGTCCTCTACGGCGTCCTTCTGCCCCATGCGCGCCAGGAAGCCAGGGATGGAGCCGGCCGGGTCCACGCTGAAGCGGTACACGGCATGGGACGTCCCTTCGCCGCGCGGCTCCACGCGCCAGCTCCCCTCGTTGAGCCGGATGCGCACCGTGCCGCGCCGCTGGGGAATGGCGTCCGGCGTCGCCTTCCAGCGCTGCGCGAACACCCCCGAGCCGTCCTCCGCCAGCTTCGACTCCAGCACCACGTCGCAGATGTAGTCGCGCGAGGACACCACCGGCAGGTCCAGCTTCGTGTACGTGCGCTGCCCCTCGTCCGGCAGGTCCTTCAGGATGCGGGACTCCTTCACATACGGCATCCAGCGCCGGTAGGCGTCCACGTCCCGCAGCACCGCCTGGACGTCGGCGGCGCTCGCGGCCAGCTCGCCCTCCGCCCACACGTCCTTGGCCTCGGAGCCCGGGCGCGCGCGGACCTTCACCACGTAGGGCTTCTCCGCCACCGTCTTCCACGCCTCTTCGGCGCGGGCTGCTCCGGCGGCGAGCCCCAGCACACAGGCGGACAGGGCCGCCCCACTCCACAGCATCTTCATGCAAGCTTCCTTCGCGGCTCGGGCCGGAGGTGACGTGACGTCAGCCTCCGACACCCGGGCGCGGCGGCACATTCACGAAGGTGCAACGGGCCCCCGCAAGCTCTGCCCCCGAGCCACCATCCAAGATGGCCCGGGGCGGCAACCCCACACCGCGCCCTACGGCACGCGGATGGCCCGCCCACCGAACGCCGGGCTGGCCATGACATCCATCGCCAGACGGTCGGCGTAGGGGCGGCCCAGCCGGCCGTAGGCGTCCGCTTCCTGGGCGGTGAGGACCACCCGCACCGTGAACTGGGCGATGCCTCCCACGACCACGTCGAGGAAGAGCGCCCCTTCCGCCGAGCGCACCAGCCGGTACATCAGCGGGCTCTGGATGAGGACCTGCTCCTCGCTCACGGAATCTCCGTCACCACCGCCTGGGAGACGGGCGCGTCGATGACCATCAGCTCCGGCACGCCGCCAGAGGTGTAGCCACCGAACTTGAAGCAGTCCGTGTCCGCCTCGCTGGTGCACTTCCACACGCCCGGGTCGCTGTCCACGGGCAGGCGCACGCACACGCCGGTGGCCGCCAGGTCCAGCGTCATCATCCGCAGCGGCCCCTCGAAGTTCTTCGCCGGCAGGCCCAGCGCCTGGCCAATCACCGCCGGGTCATGCGCGCCGTCCACCATGGACTTCTCGACGGCGGCCTGGATGGTCTCCGACGGCGCGGCGAACAGGTAGCAGCCACTGTCATTGCAGCGGCCAAAGTTCCGCGCGTTCGGCTTCACCACGAAGTTCTGGTACGCGGAGTCCGTCATCAGCCACGACACCTTCTTCCCGGGGAAGTTCTTCGCCAGGTGCTGCTCCACGCTCCACGGGCTGGCGCGCGCGTCGGCCTCGCGGGAGATTTGCGCCTGCTGCGCATCACAGGCCTGCGGCTGCGTCGGGGTGGGGGTGACGCTGCCGCCTCCCGTGTGCTTGCAGCCGGACAGCAGGAAGACACCAAGGAGCAGGCTCCGAATCGTCCACGACATGGGCAGACCTCTGTGAGGCAAGGTTGGAAGGAGGTGATGGATAGTCGTCAATTCTGGATTTTACAATCTCCCCGGCCTACGCCCCGCCGAGCGGTTATAGGGTGTGGCATGAGCCAGAACCTCTACGACATTCCCCTCAAGTCCATTGACGGTGCCCCGCAGTCGCTCGGCCAGTTCAAGGGCAAGGTCCTGCTGGTGGTCAACGTGGCCTCCAAGTGCGGTTTGACGCCGCAGTACGAAGGCCTGGAGAAGCTCTACGAGCGCAAGCGCGCCGAGGGCTTCGAGGTGCTGGGCTTCCCGGCCAATGACTTCCTGGGCCAGGAGCCGGGCAGCGAGGCGGAAATCAAGGACTTCTGCACGCTGACCTACGACGTGAAGTTCCCGCTGTTCTCCAAGATTTCGGTGGTGGGCGCGGACAAGCACCCGCTCTACCACGCGCTGACGGGCGCCATCCCGGACGCCGTGGGCGAAGGCCCCATGCGCAGCCGGCTGCAGGGCTACGGCATCACCGCCAACGCCGTGCCGGAGGTGCAGTGGAACTTCGAGAAGTTCCTCGTCGGGCGTGACGGCCGCGTCGCCGCGCGGTTCGCGCCGGACGTCGCCGCGGACGACGCGCGCCTGCTGGCCGCCATCGACGCGGAGCTCGCGAAGCAGGCCTGAGCCGGCCGGGGGTGCCGCTGGACTTCTGCCGTCCAGCGGACGGGCCCTGACGAAAGCAGTGACTTTTCGCGCGCTCCGGGGCAAGCCAGGGGGGCCATGAGCACGTTCATTCCTGGTCCCCCGCCCGAGCGCGGACTGTTCTGCAACCGCACCCTCAACCTGCGCGCCATCAAGGCAGTGGGTTACGACATGGATTACACGCTCATCCACTACCATGTGGAGGCGTGGGAGCGCCGCGCCTACGAGCACATCCGCGACCGGCTCGTGGAGCAGGGCTGGCCAGTGGCGGACCTGTCGTTCGACCCCGAGCTGTCGATGCGCGGCCTCATCATCGACACGGAGAAGGGCAACCTCCTCAAGGCCAACCGCTTCGGCTTCGTGAAGAAGGCGCTGCACGGCACGCAGGCCATGAGCTTCGAGGCCCAGCGCGACGAATACGCGCGCACCATCATCGACCTGCACGAGCGGCGCTGGGTGTTCCTCAACACGCTCTTCTCGCTGTCGGAGGCGTGCATCTACGCGCAGCTCGTGGACCGGCTGGACGCCGGCCAGCTCCCGGGCCCCATGGGCTATTCGGACCTCTACGAGCACGTGCGCAAGAACCTGGACGCCACGCACATGCAGGGGCGGCTGAAGGCGGAAATCATCGCCGACCCGGAGCGCTACGTCATCGACGACCCGGAGACGCCGCTGGCGCTGCTGGACCAGCGCAACGCTGGCAAGAAGCTGCTGCTCATCACCAACAGCGAGTGGGCCTACACCGAGCCCATGATGCACTTCGCCTTCGACCGGCACCTGCCGGACGGCATGACGTGGCGGCAGCTCTTCGACGTGGTGATTGTCTCCGCGCGCAAGCCGGAGTTCTTCACCACGCGCTCGTCGCTCTTCGAAGTCGTGGAGTCCAGCGGCGAGGCGCTGCTGCGTCCGCACTCAGGCCCCTTCAAGCCCGGCACGCCGTACTTCGGCGGCAGCGCGGTGGAGCTGGAGCGCCACCTGGGCATGAACGGTGACCAGATTCTCTACGTGGGCGACCACATGTTCGGCGACGTGCACGTGACGAAGAACGTGCTGCGCTGGCGCACGGCGCTCATCCTGCGCGAGTTGGAGGACGAGGTGCGCGCCATCGCCTCGTTCCGTGCCACGGAGACCCGGCTGGCCGAGCGCATGGTGGTGAAGGAGCGGCTGGAGGCGGAGAGCCGCCAGATTCGCCTGGAGCTCCAGCGGCGGCGCTTCCAGTACGGCCCGCGCACGGACACGCCGACGGAGACGGAGCTGGTGGCGCGGCAGGCCACGCTGCGCACGGAGCTGGAGGCGCTGGACGCGGAGCTGGGGCCCCTGGCGCGCGCGGCCACCGAGCTGTCCAATCCCATCTGGGGCCTGCTGACGCGCGCGGGCAACGACAAGAGCCACCTGGCCCGGCAGGTGGAGCGGTACGCGGACATCTACACGTCGCGCGTGTCCAACTTCCTGTTCGCCACGCCCTTCGTCTACCTGCGCAGCCCGCGCGGCAGCCTCCCGCATGACCCGAGCCTGCCCGGCGGCACCCCCGTCTTCGGCACCAGCGAGGCCGGCGGCGGCATGTCCGGCACGGACGGCGGGGAGTAGCCGGCCCCCTACCGGGAGGGGCGGATGCGTAGAGCCTCGGATTCATTGAACTTTCGTTCAGTGCCCCGCCGAGGAGAGGGCAGGCAGGCATCCTCCTCCCCAGGGCATGTCAGACCGCCCCGGTATGAGTGCTCTTGTGAGCCACTCGACCGCGAACAGCTCTTCGACGCGCATCCTCGAGCAGCGCAACCTGCTTGGGGGCATGGACCTGGAACCGGTGCTGGGCGGCAAGGGCCGCAAGCGCGCCCGGCGCTTCCACGTCGCCTCGGAGCGACGGGTGGGGTTCGCCGCGGCGCTGGCGCTGGTGGTGGAGCATGGCAAGCAGAAGGCGAAGGAGACGGGCGTCACGTCCCTGAGCACCTGCCCCCGCTGCGGCCACAGGGGCCCCACGGCGCAGGACTTCGGCTACCGCATCATGCGCGGTGAGCGCCGGCCCCAGTCCTGGTGCCGCGGCTGCCGTGGCCTGCACCTGGAGCCCACGGAGACGTCGCGGACCAGCAACAGCGCCCCGCGCGACACGGACGGCTGGCTGTTCCCGCCGGAGAGCACCACCAGCACCCGCCCGCCCCGGCGTGGCAACGGGTCGTCGACGTAGCACCGGGTACCCCCGGGGCGCCCGCAGACCGGGAGATGGCCCTGACACCCTGTGTTCCAACCAGTAGGCTTGCCGCCAGCGTAGCGCCCCTCCTCTCTGCACGGGGTCTGCAATGGGACCTGGCCACCTGAATCCAGCACGTCTGCCACCAGGAACACGCATCGGGCGGTGGCGCGTGCTGGAGCGCCGAGGTTGGGGAACCTACGGCGCCGTCTATCGTGCAATCCACGCAGCAGGCCACTCGGCGCCCGTTGCGCTCAAAGTCGCACTGCACCCAGGCGATGAGCGCTTCACTCGCGAAGCGGAACTCCTCTCTCGGGTCCGCCATCGGAGCGTCCCGCGCCTGGTGGACCATGGGAACTGGCAGCAAGCGGCGGGCGCCACGCACCCCTACCTCGCCATGGAGTGGATAGAGGGCGTGTCCCTATCCGAGTGGGGGCGAGTGCGACGCCCCACCTCGCGGCAAGTGCTCAACGTCCTCGCCAGCCTCGCGAGCGCGCTTGAGGCCACCCATGCCGCGGGCGGGGTCCACAGAGATGTGAAGGAATACAACGTGCTGGTGCGTGCTACGGACGAACAGGTCTTCTTGATCGACTTCGGGTCAGGACACTACGTAGGTGCCGCCCCCCTCACGCCACCGCCGTTTCCTCCGGGGACGCCTCCCTATCGCTCACCCGAGGCGTGGCGCTCGGCGCGGCATCCCACGCGTGAGTCGACTTCCGCCTACGCGCCCGGACCTGCGGATGATGTCTTCGCCCTGGGGGTAACAGCCTACCGGCTCGTGACCGGCGAGTACCCGCTCGGAATGGCGCAGATGGACGATGCGTTCCACGACTGGAAGCTGCCGAGCCCAGCGGTTCAGCCGCCATGCGCAGTCAACGTTCGATGCTGCGCGGAGTTGAGCGAACTCGTTTCCCAGATGCTGGCCGTGCAGCCCGAGACACGCGGTAGCCCTCAGGAACTGGCCGAAGCGCTGACACGGGCCGCCACCCAGGCGGGCCCCGAGGCAGACTTGCCACTTGTGGCCCAGGAGGACTTCCAGTCCAGCGACGCTGGAGCTGACGCCTCCCCTGCCGTGGCGCAAGCGCCCCAGTGGACTCGGTGGTCATGGTTCACGGTAGCAGGCGCCATGGGAAGCGCCCTGGCACTTGGCGCCATGTGGATGCTGCGCGCAGATTCAGAGGAAACCGAGCAGGCTCACGCGACCAGGTCCGAGGTCGTGAAGGATGGCGGCACCGTGGCCGTCGGAGACTCCGCATTGACGGCCCCGGGCCCCCTGCGGCGGGCTCCATCTGCGTGGTCAACCATCGCTGTAGATCTTCCGCCCAGACCCATCCCAGGCCAGACACGAACAGATGCTTCTGGCCGCTGCCCAAGCAAAACACAAATCCCCATCAATGGTGGGTGCTGGGTGAAGCTAGACGTGGGGCTGAAGGATTGCGACCCGGACTGGAATTACATCATCTACAAGGGCGCGTGTTACGGCCCCACGTTCCCATCAGCGCGGCCATCTACCTCGGGCCCTTCCGAGCCACCCTTTTAAACATCTTGCGAGGACGCGTGACGTCGCGACCTGTCGGCGCACCTCGCCTCCTGGCGCGTAGCCCTTCTTCTTCCGTGGTTCGGAGTCCTGCCATGAAGGCACACGAACTCGGAAAGCTTGATACCGCCCGGTTGGTGGACCATTTCCGGGAAGTCTCAGCGCGACATGGACGCCTGCTGAACGCCCAGAAGCCCCAGGCGGCCAACCGGGAGTACGACGCCGCTGCCGAGACGCGGAGCGAGTTGACCACGCGAGGGCCCGCCGCGCTGCCGCTTCTGCGAAACCTCCTGACGGCGCCCGAGCCAGGAACCCGCTACTGGGCAGCGACGGCCTTATTGAAGTCCGCACCCGATGGGGCGGAGCGCGCTCTGGAGGATCTGGCCGCACCGCCGATGAGCTAGGTCGGCCTCAGTGCCGCACTGACGCTCCGGGAGTGGAAGAGCGGGAAATACCCACCCTCATGACCTCCGCCGTCCCCCCGGAGGGGGATGGAAAAGCCGTGGCGCCGTCCTTACCTCACCCGGAGGGAGGCAAAGAACCACCAGCACCCGCCCGCCCCAGCAACGGCTCGTCGACGTAGCACCGGGCCTCATCCGTCTTCCCTTCGTCCACGGAAGGCCCTGCCGAACACGGTCGACGTCACGTCCGGCAGAGCCCTACGGACCATCGCCCCTGAGGAGAGGCCACTCGAACGTGTCGAATGGCCTCTCCGGGGGTCCAGCTACTGAATCTGCTTGATGACCAGCGAGGCGGAGACGGCGCGCGTTCCGCCAGCGAGGGGCGTAATCGTCAGTGCCGGCGAGTTCCCCGCGGGATTGCGGACGGTGAGCACCGAGTTCACCACGGTCGTCGTGATCAAGACGTGGTTCATGATTTGAGACGCTCCGGTAGCGCGGCCAGCCACGGTGCTGATCTGCTCCACGACCCCGCCACCGCTGTCGAGCCCCAGGATGAGCTGCCCGGCCTCGGTGACGCTCACCTGCCAGGAGACTTCGTAGACACCAATCGCGGGCAGGATGAACTCGCTGTCGCTGGCCCGATTGATTCCGTTCGTTGCGCCATCGCGCGGGAAGTCCACCGCGGACGCGGCCGCGACGGTCGCCGCGTTGTCGGGCGGCATCAGGGCATAGAAGTACCCGAAGGCCAGCGTGTCGCCCGGAGCCCCATTGCAGACATAGTTGATGCCCGACGCGGAGGTGTACTGGACGCCACCATAGGTGCAGTTCGCCCCAGGGGGCTCGGACGCACCGACCACGGACTGCCCCGCGGGCCCCGTCGGCCCGGCAGGCCCCGT
>NZ_JAAIYB010000239.1 GCF_010894475.1 Myxococcus vastator | reverse complement strand
GCGGGGGCGGAGGAGGCGGCTCGGTGGTGCCGCACAGGCGCTGGCTGCCCGCGACGGAGCAGTAGTGGTCCACGGCGGGGCGCACGTAGGTGATGTCCTCGCCACGGCAGCCCGTGTCGGTGCACTGGTTCACGACGCGGCAGGAGCCCTGGTTGACGTAGTCCGTCTCGCCACGGACCAGGATGCCGGCCACGGTGAAGTTGTCGTTCTCGTAGACGCCCGAGCCCGAGTTGCCACCGAAGGTGTCCGTGTTGGCGATGAAGTAGTCCACCGTGCCGGAGCGGGCGTCACGCACCCAGCCGCCGTCGTCAATCTTGAACGGGATGCCGCTGCCGGAGCCAATCACGGACACGCCGGTGTTCACCGGCAGGGCGGCGCTGCCCGGACGGATGGGCGCCGGCTCGAAGCGCGGCGTGGCCGGACGGTCCAGCCGGGCGATGGCGTAGTCCAGGTTGCGGCCGTTCACCGTGCCCAGCTCGCGCGCGACGATGGACTGACAGGAGAAGACGTCCTGCGTCGTCACCGTCTGCAGCCCCGAGGCCGACGTGCGGTAGAAGTTGAAGACGAAGCGGGTGTTCGAGCAGTCCGACGTGCTGATGCAGTGGCCCGCGGTGAGCACCAGGTCGTCATCGATGAGCGTCCCCGAGCAGAAGGCCGGGGTCGGGTCGCTCAGGAAGCGCTGCGTGGAGCACAGGTTGTAGGCGCTCTGCAGCGTGGACGCGTTGAAGGTGATGTTGTTCGGGTTGGAGGTGTTGAGCGCCGACGGGCGCATCAGCGCCACGGTGGACTTCTCGGCGCGCTGACGCAGCGCCGCGGAGGCCGTGTACGCGTAGACGTCCGTGCGGTGGTCGGCGCCGTAGATGACCTCCTGCTGCTCGGCGCCCAGCTCCGGGGACTTCTCGTCCACGGGGTCCATTTCGGGAGCCGGTCCACAGGCCGCGACCGACACGGAACACAACAACGCGCCGAACAGCTTCCGGCGCAGGGGGATACGGGTGATGCGCATGGGCGACCACTCCTGCGATGAGGGCCCGCCAGAACGGACGAGCAAGGCCACTCTACGCCCGCCCCTGACATCATTTCATGCAATTCAGTTACAAACTGAACAACCCGACAGAGCCATTGAAAAGTTATTACTTGGTTTCACCGCCGTAGGCATTTTCGAGCAGAACGTCGCTGCGCGAGCCCGAGGCCTTGGCGGCTTCGACGTCCAGGCCCTCGCCATGGCCGCGGCCACGGCCCTCGAACAGCAGGGACGCGCCATTGAATGCCGCGGAGCGCGGGCACGACGGCAGCTTCAAGCCGGAGCGCAGCAAGTCACACGGCAGCGAGCGCGCGGTGTCGAACGTCGCGTCGCCCTCCGTCTGCGCGCGCAGGTAGTGCACCCGCCCCGCCTCGAAGCGCAGCGACACCAGCCCGCGCCCCAACAGGCGCTCCACCTCGGCGCGGGGTCGCGCCTGCCGCCAGGGCTCCTGCCCGCCCTGGGAGAAGGTCAGCCACCTGCGCCACTTCAGCGGCGCCAGTCCCAGGGCCTTCGCGTCCTCGGACCGCACGCGCACGGTGCCGCGAAAGGCCTGGCAGTGCGTGGTGTCACAGACAGGGCGCCCCGGGTGACGGCTGTGGCCGTGCTGCTCGTTGTGCGCCACCACCCGCGCCAGCGCCACGCGAGGCTCGCCCGTCAGCGTCACGTCCTCGGCGGCCACCACGCCCGCCGCGTACTGCAGGCGCGTGGTGCGGAAGATGAAGTCGGAGCCGCGCCGCGCCTTCATCGCGCTGGGGGTGGTGGGGACGCCCGGCGGCGGCCGGTACGGCGGCGGCGCGGAGGTGATGAAGACGCCCGCGTAGTCACGCCCTCCTTCCGGACCGCCAGGGAAGCGCACGCGCCAGGGCGCGCCCAGGCACACCGCCGCGCCACGCTTCGTGAGTGAGGCCAGCGGCGCCCAGGCCTCCGCGCCCGCGCGCGGCACCCCCTCCTCCAGCGAGAAGCCCGCGCCGGCGCACCGCGCCTCCACGTCGCCGGCGGGCAGCAGTCCCAGCACCTGCACACGCGCGACCTCCAGGCCGGCCTGCTTGCGCGCGCGCGCCAACGCCTTGGGCACTTCGTCCGCGAACTGGCGAGGCATGGCGCCGGGCCGCACCACCACCGCCACCAGGTCCGCGTCCACGGCGGCAATCCAGCCGAACTGGGGCCGGCTCGCCGCGTCGCGCACGGTGCCCGTCTTGGTGGCCACGCCCGCCAACGACTTCGACACGGGCAGCTCCGCCAGCGTGCCGCGCGCGGCGTTGTCCGCCAGCAGCGCCACCACCTCCGGCCGGGCCTCCGCCAGCAGCCGGTACGCCTGCGCCACGCCCCAGGGCGACAGGGCCCGCGTGGAGCGCAGCCCCGTCGCCTCCGCCATGTCCTCCGGCAAGCCCGTCAGCCCCACCGAGGCCAGCACCGGCCCCCACGCGCCGAAGGCCCGGGGCGCCGAGCCCCGCGCCTCCCAGTCCAGGAAGTAGCCATTGCACGAGCGCAGCAGCGCGGTGCGCGCGTCCACCTTCGCCGGCAACCCCGCGCCGCAGAGCCACTCCGGCACGCCCGGACGCGGCGGCAACACCGGGTGCTCCGCGCCCGCCGCGTACAGGAAGGGCTTGAGCACCGAGCCATACGGCAGCGCGCGCCGCACGTCCCCCTCCGCCAGCAACACCTCTCCCGAATGGCGGCTCACCACCACCGTGGCGGGCCGGGCCTCGCGCACGCCCACGCCCGCCAGCTCGTCGATGGACAGCGGCGACGCCCACCGCGCGCCGTCCTGGCACTGCCGAAGCCTGCGCGACAGCGCCGGAGGAAAGCCCGAGGATTCGTTCAGGAGCCGCGCCAGCGCGCGCCGGGCCCGGGGCGTGTCCACCGCCGGCGCCATGGCCAGCTCCGACGCCGCGCGGGACAACGACAGGTAGGGCCCCTCCTTCCACGAGGGCAGCTCGCCACTCACCGCCACGGCGAAGGCTTCGTGGAAGAGGCGGTCCTCGCTGGACTGGGGACACGCCCACCACAGGAGCTGGTGTGCCAGCTCGTGCCGGAGCGCCAGCCGCAGCCGCTCATCCAGCACGCCCGGCGCGTTCTGCCGCAGCTCCACCCACCCCGGGCGCCCCTGGCCATTGCGCTGGGGCGTCAGCGCCGCGCCCTTCTGGAGGACGATGGAGCCAGGAGGCTTCGCCGGTGCGCCTCCGGCCTCCTGGACGTAGCGCGCCTCCAGCGCCGTCCAGGCGACCTCGGCCTCGCGGCGAAGCCCGGCCTCGGGCGTCACGTCGCCGCGAGTGACGAAGGTCGGGGTGGCCGCGAGCAGCACGGCCACCGTGACGGCCCACCCCATGGACTACAGGTCGCCCAGGCGCTTCTTGGAGGGCACCACCTTCAGCGAGTCCGCGGCCGTCCGCCCGTGGATGCTGGCGGCGTACATGTCCTCGATGTGGGCGGGCGGCGCGGAGAACGTGCCGGCGAACTGCGCGCGCAGCACGTAGCCCACGGTGCGCGGGCTGTCGCTCCACCACGCCGGCTCCTCGAAGAAGAACGTCGCCCGCTCCGGGTCGAGCACGCGGCGCTTGAGCGCCTCGGGCACCAGCGGCAGCGAGTGCGGCGGCCCGCGGAAGGCCTTGTCCTCCTGGAGCGGCACGAAGCCCGCGGGCACCGCGTCCTCCACCACGTAGTACGCCGAGCGCACGCGGTTGTCGCCGCGCGCGTCCAGCGTCAGCTCCACGTAGACCTCTTCCCCCTGGGACACGGTGTCGTCCGCGCCCAGCCGCACCTTTCCGCCCTCACGCAGCACGTAGTAGGCGCGCTGGATGGACATGCCCTCCGCCTTCGGCTGCACGGCGGACAGCGGGGTGCGCGTGGTGGCGCGCAGCGTGGCCACGCCGTCGAAGCCGCCCACGTCCACGGTGCGCGTCCCTGGCGCCAGCACTGCCACCAGGCCCAGCCCGCGCGGGGTGAACTTCACCGGCGTCTTCACGCCCTTCACCTCGGGCGCCTTCATGCCCTGCATCGCCTTCGCGTCGCGCTCCAGCAGCCACAGCGAGTGCAGCAGCGCGGTGCTCCGGTCGAAGGTGGACAGGTCAGGCTCGGACAGCAGCTCCAGGATGCGGCGGCGCGCGCGGGTGATGTCCAGCGTGCCGAACGAGGCCGCGTGCGCGGCGATGGCCGTCAGGCCCACGCGCCGCAGCGGGAAGCGGAAGAAGGCCTCGGACTGCGCCAACGGCTGGCCCGGCGTGTGGGCGGCCAGCGTGGCGTAGCCCTGCGCGCTGCGCGTGACCAGCGCATTGATTTGGGACTGGAGCGCGGGCTCCTTGATGACGCCGGCCTTCTCCGCGGCCAGCACCGCCAGGGCCAGCGGGTACAAGTCACCACCCTGGGCGCCCTGCACCAGCGCCCGCACGCGCGCGGCCTGCTTGGAGCCCTCCAGCCGCGCCAGCACGTACGCGCGAGTGGCGTCGTACTCGGGCGGCAGGCCTTCTTGCGCCTCCAGCCAGCGAGCGCTCTCCACCAGGCGCGGGTCGGCGCGGTCCACCAGCCCCGCCTCGGCCGCGTAGGCCAGGCCGTCCAGCGCGATGAGCGTCAGCGGCAGGCTCGGCGTCTCATAGCCGCCGAACCAGGTGAAGCCGCCGCCCTTCACCGACAGGTCGAGGATGCGCGCGGTGCCCTGCACGGAGCGGCTGCGCGCCTCCGCCAGCAGCGCCTGCGTGTCCGTGTCCAGCTTCGCCAGCGCGCCCGCCTTCTGGAGCACCTGGTACACCGCCACGTTGGGCACGGTGGTGGACACGAGCTGCTCCAGGCAGCCGTAGGGGTACGTGAGCAGCTCGCGCACGTTGGACAGCGCCGCGTCCACGATGGACGGCTGGAGCACCAGCTCCACGCGCGCCAGCGTCGCCTCCTTGGGCGCGGGCACCTCCAGCGCGCCGCCGCCCCAGGCGCTCACCTTCACCACGTCCTCCACCGCCGCCGGCCCCACCTCGAAGCGCTTGAAGTCCTTCAGCGGGTCCTTGCCGCCGGTCACGTTCACGGTGAGCTGGGCCGCGCCCGTGGACGCGGCCTTCAGCGTCAGCGGGACCACCTGCTCGCCGCCCCTGGCCAGCTCCACCTTGTGCTCGAACTGGTCCGCCTTCAGCGCGCCCAGCGACGCCAGCTTCACGTCCAGCAACTGGCTGGCCGGCGACTTCTCCCCGGCCGACAGGCGCACGGAGGCGAGCGCCTCGTCGCCTTCGCGCAGGAACTGCGGCAGCGCGGCGTAGAGGTTGAGGCCGCCGCGCGTGGCGAACTCGGAGGTGCCCTCGCCGAAGCGGCCGGAGGTGTCCGCCGCCACCGCCGTCACCACCCACAGCGTCTGGTTGGAGGGCAGCGTGAAGCGCACCGTGGCGCGGCCGTCCCGGTCCGTCACCACCGCCGGGTCCCAGTGCGCGGTGTCGCGCTCCAGGTCCTTCGTCTGGCGGCTGGGCGGCTTGATGGAGGCGAAGGCGTGGTCCGGCAGGCCCGCCATCTTCCGCGCCAGCGCCTCGCCGTAGCCGTAGCCCTGGAACTCCGAGGAGAAGAAGTTGGACACGTTGTTGCGCGCCGGCGGGTAGAAGAAGTCCAGCACCTTGGGCCGGAACTCGCTCTGGATGGCGTAGACGGCCTTGTCCACCACGCCCACGGACAGCTGCGCCACCACGCCGCGGCCCTCGTGGTCCACCACGCGCACGTCAATGCTCTGCTCGGTGAGCGGCGGGGCCTCCGCGCGGCGGGGCTGCAGCTCCACCGTGAGGGTGCGCTCGCGCGGAATCACCCGGAAGGCCACCGTGCGCTCCTCCCAGCGGCCCGTGGCCGTGGGGTACGCGACGGACGCGTACACCGCGCTGCCGAAGCGCTTCTCCACGTTGAAGCTGTGCACCAGCGTGCGGCCCGTCAGCTCCACCACCTGCGTGTCGTAGAGCGAGGCGCCCGACAGCGTCACCCACACCGGGCCCGCGTCACGGCCGCCCGAGCCCCAGCTGTCCGGCATCAGCGCCACCAGCTTCGCGGTGTCTCCCGGCGCCAGCGTCCCGGACAGCGAGGCCAGGGTCAGGTTGGGCACGCGCGCCACCGGCTCGTCCGCGCCGCCGATGACCAGCAGGGACTCCTCGCCCTGCCACGTCTCCCCGTTCTTGTCCTTCACCACCACGCGCGCCAGCACCGCGCCCACGTCCGAGGTGGGGACCTTCTCGCGGTGCGTGCCGTCCGCCGCCGTGGAGAAGGAGCGCTTGCCCAGGCTCTTCTCCGAGCCATCCGCCGCGCGCCGCACGAACTCCACCTCTCCCTGCGTCACGCCGTAGGGCTTGCCCGACAGCGTGGTGGCGCGAATCGCCAGCGTCGCGTCGCCGCTCTTGGCCACGACGGCGTCGGAGTAACGCGCCAGGCCCAGCACCTCCACCTTCGACAGGAAGAAGGCGGACGTGGCGTTGGCGAAGGTCTCCTGGTCGTCGCGCGCGCGCACGGTGAGCGTGTACCGGTACGGCAGCCGCTCCTCGCCAGCGGCCAGCGCCGGCACGGCGACCTCGACCTCGGCCTCGCCGTTGGCGTCGAAGCCGCTGGCGCTGGACCACGGGTCGTCATAGGCGCCGCGCGCCTCCACGGAGGAGTACAGCCGCTCCGGCACGCTCAGCTTGCCCTCCGTGCTGGAGGCGCTGCCGTACGTCACGTCGCTGCCCTGGCCGCCCTTGCCCGCGTCATCCACCCAGGCGGGCGCGTCCAGCAGGCTGCGGTAGAGGAACACCTCGTACTTCGTGGCGTCGGGCGTCCCCCCGGCATAGCGGCGGGCGCGCACCTTCGCGCGCAGCGTCTGCCCGGGCACCACCGTCTCCGTCGCGGGCTCCATCTCCAGGTAGAACGTGGGCTTCACGTAGTCCTGCACGCGGGCCTCACCCTGGTGCGGGTGCCCGTCCACCTCCGCCTCCACGCGCAGCACGCCGGTGCCCAAATCCTCGGGCACCTTCAGCGTGCCGTGGAAGGCGCCGAACGCATCCACCGAGGCGCGCGTGGTGAGGGCGCGGCCCTCCTGCGAGACGAGCTTCACCTGCACCTGGCGCTGCTTCGGCGTGAAGAGGCGCGCCAGGAAGGTGTCCGGCTGGCGCACCACGCCGCGGAACTTCACCTCGTGGCCCGGCTTGTAGATGGGCCGGTCGCTGTAGATGAACACGTCCGGCGCCACCGCCAGCGCGGAGTAGAAGTCCGTGTCGACAATGGCCGTGTCCCCGCCCGCCGTCGCCGTGGCGATGACGCGCGGCTCCGACACCTCCAGCGTCACCTCGCCCTTCGCGTTCGTCTTCCCCACCGGGCCCTTGCCCTTGGGCAGGTACACCCGCACCTCGGCGCCCTCGCGCGGCTTCTGGTCCCGGCCCGCCACGCGCACCAGCACCTGGCCATCCGTCTGCTTGAGCTGCACCGTCAAGTCGCTGACGACCAGCACCACCTGTCCCTCCACGCGGCCCTGCACCAGTTGGAGCACGTAGGTGCCCGAGGGCAGCGGCGCCAGCGTGACGCGGCGCTCCTGGAAGCCGCTGGGGCCGCTGGCGTTGAAGCCGGGGACATTGAAGTCCCGCTCGGCGCCGCCCAGGTCCAGGTTCAGCCACTGGCTGCGCGCCACCGTGAAGCCGGGCGGCACGCCCACCAGGCGCTCCGGACCCTCGGCCACCTTGGCCAGCGGCTCGCCCGAGCCCGCCGCCTGCGGGGGACGGGGCATGACGCCTCCCACCTCGTCACGGAAGGCGGGGTTGAGCGTGTCGAGCAGGAACATGCCCGGCGTGCGCACCGCGTTGAAGCCCCGGCTGAGCGCGCGGCCTGGGTTCTTCAGCGTGGGCGGCGTCTGGTACGCGCGCCGCAAATCTCCCTGGGCGCGGATGAAGGCGTCCAGGTTCTCCGGCTTGAGGACGCGCAGTTCGACGGGGCCCTTGTCCTCGAAGGCGACGTCCACCGCCACCGGCTCCTGGGTGCCATAGGCGCGCGGGACGGTGATGTAGAGCGGCTTGGCCAGGGCCACGCCGGACAGCATGAGCGCGGACAGGGCCGCCAGTCGGATGAGGCACTTCATGACCCGAAACCTCCAGGAACCAGCGAGTCGCCCTGCACGGTGCCGCGCAGGCCCAGGTACGGCAGCGACTCCAGGTCGCTCCGCGCCGCTTCGATTTCCGGGGGCGCCGCGCTCGGAATGGGCGCGTCGCGGCGGACCCGGAACTCGGACAGATAACCATCCATGGTGAGTCCGCTGAGCAGCCGGCCCGTGTTCACCCCGAAGGCCACCGAGGTGGGCGCGCGCAGCCCGGCCACCACCGGGCCCGCCGCGTTGAGCATGTTGGGCTGCTGGCCCGCGCACGCCTTGCGCAGGCGCTCCAGCTCCGCGTCGTTGGACGCCAGCACCACGTGGTTGCAGTGGGTGCCGCGCACCAGCCGGTTGTAGCCACCGGAGAACAGGCCCTCCAGCGCGGCCGCGTCGTCGGTGCGGCCCCACAGCACGGCCAGCTCCACGGGCAGCTTCGCGTCACCGCGCGGCGTCCACACCAGCGCCACCTGCCGCGTGCGCGTGGGGCCCTTGCCGCCGCCCTCCTCCCAGTACGCCTTGAGCGTCTCGGGCTCCAGCGACTCCGGCAGCTTGAGCTGGAAGGCCAGCAGCACCGGCGTGTCCTCCGGCACCAGCTTGAGCAAATCATCGGACAGGGGCGCGGCGTCCAGGCGCGCGGGGCCGTCCAGCAGCTCGCCCGCGATGCCCCGGCCCACCAGCCGTCCCGCCTCCACGCCGAACTGGAGCCGCGTCCCCGGGGCCAACCCCACCACGCTCGACAGGAGCTGCACCTCGCGGCCGTAGGCCGCCGCGTCATAGCCCAGCTCCACGTCCACGCCGTCCTGCGCCTCCAGCGCCGGCAGCTCCGCGCACAGGCCGTGGAGCACCGCCACCGGGTGGCGCGCGAGCACCAGCCTGTCGTTGAGCCGCCCCGCCCACAGCGTCTGCTCCGCCACCAGCCAGCGCTTCAGCTCATAGGTGCCCTCCGCGCCGCCGCCCGGGCAGTGCGCCGCCTTCATGCCGCCGCGGCTGGCGACCCCGTCCAGCGCCTCGTACGCGGACGTCGCGGCGCGGCCTGGCTTGGGAAGGATGAAGGCCGGCGTGCTGGCGGGCGCGTCACCGGCGAACCACGTCACGCGGAAGGGGGCGTCCAACATCTGCCCCGCGAAGAGGTCCAGCACCGCGCCCTTGAAGCCCGCCTGGAGGTCCTCGCCGGTGGAGCCGAAGAAGGCGGCCCACGCGCCGACGAAGCCCTGGCCCAGCGGCTTCTGGAGCTGGTCGCGCAGCCACACGTTGGCCACCAGCGCGTCCCGCACCTTGCCCGGGTGGTGCACGTCCACCCAGAGGGCGGAGGGCGCGGCCGTGCCGGGCACGTCCAGCTCCGTCATCTCGGGCTCGGGCAGGCCTTCCACGCCCGCGCCCGCGCTGGGCGGGCCCTTGCGCTCACCGCCGAGCAGGTTCGTGACAGTGCCACCGCCGTCGCGGGACTCGCCGCTGCGCCGCCCCAGGAAGAAGGCTCCGGCCACGGCGCCGCCCACGAGGACGGTCACCACGCCGATGAGCAGCGCCTTGGGCGGGCCACTCTTGGGAGATGTCATGACATCCACTCCTTGAAACGGAAGAAGCCGAGGAAGGAAGCGTTCTGCGGCACCGGGCGCCACTCCAGCGGCGCCTCGGTGACCAGGTGGTGGAGGACGCCGGTGCGCACCGCGGCGCCCTGCTCCCCCGGGTGATAGACGACGCGCGCGGGCGCGTGGGCCCGGTCCTCCGGGCGCACCACCAACATCAGGTGGAAGATGGGGCCCGCGTCCTGCTCCTGGCGGAAGGCGAGCACGTCGCCGGTGCGCAGCGCTTCGCGGGTGGCGTCGTCGCGGCCCAGGCGCTGGAAGCTGTGCTGGAGCAGCACCTCCGCGTCCGCGAAGTCCGACGGGCGCCCCCGGCCGTCACGCCACAGCGGCGAGGACAGACGGTCCGGAGCGACCTGCTTGTACGCGGAACGGAAGGCGAAGCGGATGAGGCCCGCGCAGTCACGCTGGTCCGGATGCCACGCGGCGTCCTGCCTGCGGACCTGGGCCAGCGCCACGCGCGCCACCAGCCGCCGGAGCAGCACGTCGCGCGCCTCGGGCGTAGATGACGCCGCCGGCGCGGAAGCACGGGACGGCCCCGCCGACGAGGACGCATGAGGCCGCGTACTGGCCGCGCCGGACGCGGACGGCGAGGACGCATGAGGCCGCACGCCAGCCGTTCCGTTCGCCAGGGGCGCGGACGCATGGAGCAGCACGAGCACGGGAAGGACGTGGCGCATGGACGTGAAGACCCGGACGACGGAGGCGTCAGTACTCACCGTCGCCGTTGGACTGGAGTTCCTTGAGGGCCTCATCCAGGTTCTTGGGCCACGCGGCGTGCTTCGGACGCGGGTCCTGCGAGGGCACGTACACCTCCGCCTGCCCGGCCCCGAGCACATTCACCCAGGCCAGCACGCGGGTGGTGCCCGGCGTGGCCAGGGGGATGCGCACCATGCGGCGAATCTCGCTCGGCGTGCCCTCGAAGAGCGACAGGTTCAGCGTGGCCACGGTGTGGGCCTTGTCACCGCTGGGCCAGTAGTTGGTGGCCACCAGGTACACGCCCTTGGGCGGCGCGCGGTGGATGTAGAGGTACGGGCCGTACGCGGGCTGATCGAAGTCACCGCCCTGCGAGTTGAGGAAGAAGGTGCCGCCGGAGGGACTCGCGGTGTTGGCCCAGTACACGTGCGCCATCTTCTCCACGTCCAGGGTGCCGCCCTCGGCGCTGGCGTCGGTGGGCTCGTACAGGTGCAGGTCGGTGTAGACGCCGTCGGTGTCGCTGGTGAGCACCACCTTGAAGGGCACCGGCGGAATCTGCGCGTAGCTGGTGGCCTGCGCGCGCGCGGTGCCGGCCTGGTTGGTGGCCATCACCGTGACGACATTCTTGCCGCTGGCGGCGGGGAACTTGCGGCTGAAGCGCCCGCGGTACGTGCGCATCAGGTAGCGGTCGCCGTTGATGGACACCACCACCGGGTCAATGGTGGTGTCGCTGACGGTGCCCTCGATGAGCATCATCCGGTCCACCGTCCAACCGCCCGACGGCGCGGACAACGTGACGGCCGGGAGCGTCTTGCCCTTACCAATGGGCACGCCCTGTTGACGGGGATTGGCGGCGGGCGTCTGCGCCAGCAGCACGGCGAGGAGGACAGGCAGCATCACGCGTCCTTGATGGAAGGAGGTCCGCGAGCGTTCGCGGGTGGACAGACTGCGGCAGCAGTGCCCTCCTTTTCAAGTCGCCTGCCAGCCTCCTGGGCGGCGAGGCACACCTTCCCAGCTTTCGAGAGGCGCCACACGCGGTGGGAATCAAGACCCACCGCGTGCCGGCAATCCCTCAGGACGCCGTCGGGCTCTGCGCCTCGGCTGCTGCCGGCGCGGCCTGCGCTTCCTTCTTTTCCTCGGCCTTCGCCTCGGCCTGTTCTTCGGCCTTCGCCTCGGCCTTTTCTTCGGCCTTCACCTCGGCCTGTTCTTCGGCCTTCGCCTCGGCCTTTTCCTCGGCGCCGCCGCTGGCACCAGCTGGCTTGCCTGTGGCAGGAGCTCCCGGAGGAGGGGTCCGCTTGGCGGCGCTGGCGGCCTGACGAACGAGCTCGCGGGCCTTCTGCGCCACCTTCGGCGTGGGCGCGAGGATCATGAACATCAGACGCCCTTCCATGCGGGGCATCTGCTCCACGATGGCCACGTCCTTCAGGTCCTTGGCCACGTCGTCGAGGATGGCCGTGCCCTGCTCCTTGTGCGTGATTTCACGACCACGGAACTGGATGACGACCTTCGCCTTGTTCCCGTCCTCGATGAACCGGCGGGTATTGCGGACCTTGAACTCGTAGTCGTGCTCTTCCGTCTTCGGACGGAGCTTCACTTCCTTGAGCAGGACCGTGACCTGGGCACGCTTCGCTTCCGAGGCCTTCTTCTTCTCCTCGTACTTGAACTTGCCGTAGTCCATGATCTTGCAGACCGGAGGACTGGCCATGGGGCTGATTTCAACGAGGTCCAGCCCCTCTGTCCGGGCGCGATCCAGCGCCGCCTCGAGAGGCATGACCCCGAGCTGGCTACCGTCAGAGCCGACGACGCGGACCTCACGGGCACGGATACGGCGGTTGGTTCTCTGGTCGCGGCTCCCGCCGCGGCTGCTTCTCTGTTCGCGAATGATGGTGACTCTCCTCCGAATTGGGTTTCAGGCCTGCCCACCCAAAGGTGTGGCAGGCAGGTCCGCGACAACAAGGGACCGTACACACATGTGAAGCGCCCCGCCCTGCTTGGGACCCACGCCTGGCAGTGTAACCCGCGGGCGCAGGAGTACATCCCAATGCCCGCTCGCCCGGTAGGAAGGGGAGCCCTGGGTGAACTTTCCTCTTTGGGAGACGGTAACGCCAGAGATAACGCCCGAGCCGTCCACCTGCCGTGGAACCATGCCCCCAATGTACCCCCCAAGGGCCCTCTGGGGG
>NZ_JAAIYB010000238.1 GCF_010894475.1 Myxococcus vastator | reverse complement strand
GCAGCTGGCGCAGGCTCACGGGTGCACATACACTCGCTACGCTGATGATCTCGTATTCTCCGGCGACACCGTGCCGTCCCAAGGGCACATTGAGCGGATCTTAGAGCGGCATCACTTCGCATTGCGCAACGGCCAGTGCCGCGTGCAACGCCATGGCCGCCCTCAATTCGTGACAGGGCTTAGTGTAACAGATGCCGACTTCCCACGCATTCCACGCGCCATGAAACGCCGTCTTCGTCAGGAACTCCACTACATCGCGAAATGGGGGCTTGAGGATCATCTACGCTGGCTTAAAAGTAAGCGAACCCCTGTGCGCGAAATGAACAGACTGTGGGGGCTTGTTGCGTTCATCCATTCAGTCGAGCCTGAGCTCGCAAGACGATTCAAGGCGCTGCTATCCGCAATCCAGAGCCGAAATCTGGTCGACAGTTCGGTCAATCTTTCCGCGCTAGTGGGGCCAGATGATGAGGCACCGTTCTAAGGGGACAAGCGAGAGAGCGCCGGTCGGCATGTTCGACGGGCCTGAAGGGAGCCCGATGCATCCAGAGACGGAGCATCGTTCGGCGGCTACCACCTGCACCTCGGAACTCTCTCTACCCATCGGACGGGACCGCTCGAAGACCACTCGACCGAAGCGTGTGCCAAGATCCGCCTCCTTGTTGCCCGGAAGATTGCTAGGAACCCCGCCATGCTTTCAGGTCGTGTCGTTCAGGGCGTCGCGAGCCGCCCGAAGCGCGAAGAACCAAGCCGTCAACTCGCGCCCATTGCCGGCAGATTTGCTCCAGGCACCGCGGCCCTCGTCGCACTCAAAACCCCGCATTTACACCATCATCCCGCAGGGTCCTTGCCCGTTCCTGGCGCGAAGCCTGGGCACTGCAGCCAAGAGACGCTACCAAAAGCCAGGAAAAGAGAATGGGCCTCGCGGATCGTTGATGCAATTGCTCAAAGTCGGGCACGACTCGCGCCCACAGGAGTCCTGATGAGCTGTATCCACAAGGCCCACCGCGCATTTACGCCACTGGGCAGATCGAGTCAAGTAAGGTTGGCGTCGAGCCTCGTGAAGGATGCTAGCAGATGAACAGCCCCAACCGAACCCGACAAAACCCCGATTGGGTGGATATCTGTGGTTTAATGTTACTCAGACATTTGGATCCACTAAACAGCGTGGAGGCGCTCGTAATTGCATACAGAATCACCGATCGGCCGAACGATTTGTGGACCGAGCGATTCAATGCATTCAAGTCGGGCGACCCGCGTGCTATTCAAGGTGCGTGCAGGGTTCTATCACAGGCGTTAAAAAACATCAGATTCATTGTTGGTCCGGTGATACTAACTGCCGCAATTCCTTCGAAGTTCCGCGTTCTGCCGGTGGCTTCGCCGATCTACCTTCTTGGTTCGTTCATTGCGAAGGCCCTGGGCTGGACTTGGCGTCCAGAAATCCTACGCAAGCGGCCTCATCGTCAATTGCACTTAATGTACAATTCGGCTCGCCGAGATGCGGAGGTGGAAGGTGTGTACAGATGCACCGTTCGAGGATTGGAGGGGACGGTGTTGGTGCTTGATGACTTTATCACTCGCGGCTCGACAATAAGGGAAATTGCGCGCGCAATCAGGCAGGGTAACCCAGCTGTCAACGTTGTCGGACTGGCGCTTGGAAAAACGGAAAGGGTGGCGCACTGGGAAGCTGGGGGAATCAACAATGGCCACGTCCCCGAGGAACTTGCGCAGGTGTGGGATTCGAACGACCTTGAACTCGTGTAAAGGCGTATCTGTCCGGCAGACGCCGTGCCGCGGGGCATTGTCGAGCTGAGCAGTTCCGGTCAGCCCTGGGCGGATGCCGAAGAGAGTCGAGAAGCCGGAGTGGCTGCGGGTCGCCGAGGAGTTCGAGGCAAGCGGACTGCCGCAGCGTGACTTCGCTGAGCGCCGGGGGCTGCGCCTGAGAACCTTACAGTCGTGGGTCTACCGCCGGCGGCGCCAGGTGGGCGCCGTGGCCGAGCCGCCCGTGCGCCTGCTGCCGGTGCGTAACCGTCCGGCCAGTGACGTGGCATGAGCGATTGAAGACGGACGGAGGCCGTGCTCGGAGCGGCGCGGAGACCGAGAGGCATTCAGGACTGGAGCTGGTGACGTGAGTCGGGCGGGTCCGTAGTCTGCTGCCGCTTCCACTCGTGAGGCAGCAGCTCCGCGATGCGCGAGTTGGGATGCGTCTGGACGCGCAGCAGGACGTCGGCCAGGTAGGCCTCGGGCTTGCCGCCGTTGGCCTCGCAGGTGGCCACCAGCGCGTAGAGCCCCCGAGGTTCTCTCCCGAGGCCTCATGGCCGACGAGGAGGAAATTCTTCCGACCCAGCGCGGCCTTTCGCAGCGCCGCCTCCGAGCGGTTGTTGTCCAAAGGCAGTCGCTCGTCGTCGACGAAACACGTGAGGACCTCCCACTGCTTTGTCGCGCAGGAGAGGGCCTACCCCAGCGGACTCTTCGGCGGATGGCGCGGCGTCAGGACTGCGAGCCACGTCCCAGGCGCGTCAGAATGCGAGTGCTGGACTCCTGGCGCAGCACTCGATGTGCAGCGGTGCCCACGACGCCCGCGTCCCATGCCTGGAGACGAAGGCGAAGAGGCGGCCGGAATAGACGTCCTCGCCCCAGGCGGACTTCACCAGCGCCATGAGTCCGTCGATGGACTTGCGCTTATGCGGTGCGCCGCATAAGCGCAATTATGCCGAGTCCGGCGTTATGCGGAGCTGAGGGGCATGCCGCGCGCCAGCCCGAGAAGGAGGCTGGCGCGGCGGCTCCGCATAATCATGCCCCCTTTCGCGAGGGCCGCAGCGAGGCGAGCAGTTTGTCTGGGGCTCGGAACCGACCCCGTCGAAGTGAGGGAGGAAGCACCGCGTCGATCGCCTCAAGCTTCGCGGTCGGATCGGCGCGCACGTAGATCTCCGTCGTCTGGACAGTGGCGTGCCCGAGCCAGAGGGCGACCTTGCGGATGTCGCGCGTCGCCTCGAGCGTGTGCATCGCGCAACTGTGGCGAAGGACGTGCGGGGACACCCGCTTCTTCTCGAGCGAGGGCGTCGTCACCGTGGCGGTCTTCACGTGCTTGGCCAGGATGTGCTCGAAGCCGTCTCGCGTTAGTGGACCGCCCCGGGCATTCAGGAATAGCTCGGGGCACGTGGCGCTCCCGCGCAGCGCGAGCCACGCGCGGAGCGCCTTCGTCGTCGTCTTCCACAGCGGCAACACCCGCTCTCGACGCCCCTTGCCTCGCACGTGGATGGCGGCCTGCGGTTGAAGGGTGACGTCGTCGAGTTTCAGCCCGACCAACTCGGAGACGCGAAGTCCGGCGGCGAAAGCGAGGTGCAGCATCGCACGGTCACGCACACCATCGCGTGCACGTGGGTCGGGCGCATCAAGCACCGCCTGCATCTCATCGCGGGTAAGGAATCCAACCAGCTTCTCGTCGGTCTTCTTCGACGGGATGGCGAGCAATCCATGGGCTTGCTGAACGCACGACGGCACGCGGAACTCGATGAAGCGGGCGAAGGACTTGATGGCGGCGAGGCGCGCGTTGCGCGTGCGTGCGCCGTTGCCCCGCGTTGTCTCGAGTTCGTCGAGGAAGGCCAGCACGAGCGGCACGTCGAGCCGCTCGAGCGTCAGCAAGGACGGCTGGGTCCGAAGCCGCTTCGATGCGAAGGTGAGCAACAATTTGAAGGCGTACGCGTACGCATCGCACGTGTGCGGGCTTGCATGACGCTCATGAGGTAGGCGCTCGCTGAGGAACGCGGTGAGGTGTGGGGCGAGCAGTGTCATCGGGCGTCTCGCAGCGCCAGGGACTCGCTCCGCGCCGCGACGTCGGCCAACAGTCGTGGTGTCGCCTGCAGGTACCAATAGGTGTCGAAGAGATGCGCGTGCCCGAGATACGTGCTGAGCGCCAGCATGTGACGGGCGACGGCCTCGCCGTTGCTCGCGCACTGCTCGAGCGAGCGAACCGCGAAGGTGTGGCGCAGGTCGTGGATGCGCGGACCTCGCTGGCCAGCCCCAGGGTGGATTCCGATGCTGCGAACCAGCGCGAGGAAGGTCGAGATGACGGTCGAGTACCGCAACCCGGCTCCGCGCTCGGAGAGAAACACGGCATCGTCGGTGCCCGCGAACCTGGCGCGGACCGCGAGGTACGAGGCGAGGGCGCGACGAGTCGTCGGATGCAAGGGCACGAGTCGGCTCTTGCGGAACTTCGTCTGCCGAATGACGAGCCCCGCCGTCGTGACGTCGTCGAGCCGCAGTCCGATGGCCTCCGAGATGCGCAACCCGGTGGCAGCAATGAGGCCGAGCATCGTGGCGTACATCTTCGGACGCAGGGCACCTCGGGGGCCCAGTGCGCTCGCGGCCTTGAGCAGTGTGCGAATCTCCTGGGGCGTGTAGATGTACGGCGTGCGTCGCGGCGCCTGCTTGCCGAAGACGCCAGCCGGAGGGACCTCGTGGCGAGACTCCTCGGCGTGCATCAGCCGCGCGAAGCGACGGATAACCTCGAGTCGGCCGTGGCGCGTGCCCGCCGAAGGCCCTCTGCCAGCCCACTCGAGCGCAGTGGTCGCGCGCACGACGTCTTCGCCCTTGGCCTCGGCGAAGCGGGCGTAGTCGCGCAGAAGGATGCTCTGCTTGCGATAGAGGTAGCCCGTCGCGTGGTGCAGCGCGATGTGGCACTCGACGATGGTGCTCAGCATGCAGCACCTCCGGGCCACGGCTGGGCCACCTCCCGGAGCATCTCGACGTCGACCTTCGCGTAGTACGCGGTCGTGTCGGGCGAGCGATGGCGCAAGACAGTCGCGATGGTGTCAAGCGAGCCTCCGGCGCGGAGCATCGCCGTCGCGGCAGAGTGCCGAAGGAGGTGCGCTCCCCGGCTTGGCGGATTCTGAATCCCCGCACGATTGAGCGCGACGCGCACGATGTCGGAAATCGTGGCCGAGGAGGCGAAGGGACGCGTCGGCGCATTGACCGTGAGGAACAGGCGCTCACTGCTCGACCTCGGCCGTCCGCGCTCGAGGTACGCGAGCACGGCGTCGCCCACGTCTTGGGGGAGCGGCAGTCGAACCTCGCGCCGCCCCTTACCGTGTACGCGAAGGGTGCCGCCTCGCCAATCGATGTCGGTCACCGTCATCCTGACGATGTCGCCAGCGCGAAGGCCCAGCCGCGCGAGCAGGAGTAGGATGGCGTGGTCTCGCAGACCATGGCCCGTCGTCAGGTCACAGTTCTTCACGACGCGCTCGACGTCGGGCACCTCGAGGTAGCGCGGCAGCGACGAGAGCCGCCACTGCGGCACCGTCGGAACGCAATGAGGGATGCCAGAGTGCACTCGGCCCTCGGCGACGAGGAACCGGAGGAACGCGCGGATCGCCGTCACGGCAGTACGAGTCTCGCCGCGACCGACGTCGCTGAGTTGCTCGATGACGTAGGCTCGGATGGCGGTCACGCTGTACTGGCTCGGGTCTTCTCCGAGTGTGCCGAGGAACGGCTGCAGCATGCGCTGGTAGCGAGCAGTGGTGCTGGGCGCGACCCCACGATGCCGCACCATCCAGTCCGCGAACCGCTCCGCGAGCGGCGCAAACTTCGGCGTGGTCGGTGTCGGTTTCGCTGGCGCGAGAACTTCGCACGTGCGCAGGTAGGCCAACAGCAGGCGCACGCCGACTCCGGCATTCTTGAAAATGCCCTTGTTACCTTTGATGCACTTGCAGCGCGGAAGATGACGACCGAAGCGCACCCCAACATCGTCATCCCAGGACGTGATGATGACACCGCGGAGATCGGCCCATCGTCCGAAGTGGTCGGCAGCGCGGAGGTAGCCGCGAATTGTGAAGGGCGAGTAGCCCGCGTCGGTGAGCGCCATCGAGAAGCCGTCGATGTACGGCCCGACGCTGGTGGCGCGCATCCGCGCGAGCCGCCACGGTGCTTCGAAGTAGTCGCTGATCATGAGGTCTCCTTTGCGCCCGCCGACGTGGCGGGTGGCAAAGGAGGCTCACGATTATGCGGACCTGGCCAAGGGCCTCATGGCCTCGACACGCGAGGACGGAGTGACCGTAATCGGCGCGGCGTGTCCCTCAGCTCCGCATAACGCCGGACTCGGCATAATTGCGCATGTCCACCACCTCGGTGGCCAGCACCACGCGCACGGATGCAGGAAGCGTGAACACGCGCTCACCGCCCCAGCGCGGTGACGAGCCGGACCACACAGTCGACGTCGGCACCCGCCGGGAACCGCAACATGGCTCCGCTGGCCAGCACCACCTCGAACTGCACGGGAGTCTTCTGCGCTGCGGCTGATACTTCCACCGGCAGCAGGGGGGCCTTCTGGGGGGCGCTCGCGGCGGCGCCGGTACACCCACTACTGCAGCGTGCTCAGCCTCAGCCTGTGCTGCGCGGAGAATTGCTTCTGCGTCAGGCCGCTCGCCTCGAACGCCTCGGCGGCCTGGAGCCACTCCTACATCTCAACCGGCTTCGACATTCCGACGAGGGTCCACCATGACTGCTACCCTGGCAATGCCTCCCAGCACGTCGCTCGCCGGACGGTTACGTAGCTAGAACGAGTCCGAGGTATCGAGTACTGTGGCGGCCCCAGTTACCCTTGGCGCATGCGGAGTGTCCCTGATGGCCGACGATCTCGTTCTGCCTTCTGTTGAGTGGGAGCCTCTTTCTCTTGGTCTCGAATGGAAGTTCGACCTTCCGCCTCTCGACCAAGCGCCACCCGACGGCAGCACATATACGAAGGTCTCGTTGTCTCGCGATCCCGCTGGGCAACTGCTCGGCCGAGCACAAGGCGAACGCACGCCAGGAGCTCCGATCCTCAACCCTGCTCAGTTCCGCGCAGGTGAGTTAGTGACGCCCCTATCCGAACTGATTTGCACGACCCCCACCGGTACCACCGCTACTCTTCGCGACGTGTATCTGGGCCACGCCACATCGAATATGGCGGGCGAATCGACCCGCACACTCCTGCCACAGCAGGCGACCATTGTGTTCGGAGCGTTAGACAAGGCACTGAACACAACAAGGACCTGCAGCATCTGGTGCCTCAACGGCTCCCCCAGCGACTTTCCGTTCTCGCTGAGAACGAAACGCGAGCGTGTCACTCGCTATGAGCGCCATCGTCAGGGCTTTCCAGACCGCGTTCACGAGTTAGATGCCTCTGGCTTCGACCTCGACTCCATTGAGCTGCCCCCGCCGCTCTGCGGAGCTAAGCCGTGCGCATTCTCCAAGGGCCCACAGGAGCTTCCAATAGATGCGGAACTCCTTCCCGCCGTGCTCGAGTTCGGCTGGGAAGCGCCAAGCGAGGAGCCAAAGCTCGCTGATTTCGAGCACTATCTCTCAGCCATCGGGTTCGTCATCGGGCGCCGATTAATTCCTGTCGGACTCACCCTCTTCGATGATCAAGCCAGGCAACGACTTCACGTCCTGCGCAACGCGTGGTCTATCGACTTGCACAAGGAGGTTCGCCGTCCATCGAAGCCGCCGACGGATATCTCGGCAGAGCCTCTGACCACATTGATTCCCAAGTTCGTCGCACGTGCTGCCGAGTTTGGCCTATCTGATGCATTATGGCTCGTGTGGCTTTCGTCGTCGGTCCCCATGGAGGCCGCGTTGCCAAACTTGGCTACAGCGCTTGAGAGTGTGATGACAGCATGGTTCCGCTCAACCAAGACAAAGTCACACGCAAAATATCTCGATGACCAGACATGGACCAGCCTCTCCGAGAAACCACTTGCTGACTTGGGGGCCGCGCTCGGAGACCGCAACAATGCGGACCGCATTCTCCGTCGAGTGAAAGGCGCAAATAATTTCGGCGTAAACGAGCGCTTCGAGCGGTTCTTCGAAGAGATTGAACTCCCAGTTGGAGACGTCGAACTCCGCGCCATCGCATCACGGAATAAGGCTGCACACGGTGGTTCATTCACTGCCTCGAAGTACCATTCGCTCAGTAATACTATTATGGCGTACCGCACGCTGTTCTCGCGTGTAGTCCTCAAGCTGTTGGACTGGGACTCGAATTACATTGATTACTCGTCGTACGGATTCCCGACCCGTGCCTTAAATGACGTCGCGGGCGGGCCTGAGGGAGATGGGAAGGCGGCGGCGCTGTAGCGTTCGTCAGCGCACACTCCCAGCACCGCTCGAACAGATGCGGGACAGATTTACAGGCGGGGCGCATGCTCCGAGGTGGCGCAGACAGAGCAGGCAGTAGCCGATGCGTCGCAGCCGCACATGCTGAAGTTGACGGCGGTCCTGGCGTAGCGGCCAGCGCTACCTATGCTTACCTAGAATTCGGACACAGCGTCGCAGGTACATCAAAGCGAATGAGCGACACGCCGGGGCAATCTCCACGACGTAGACCGCTGCGAGAACACCTGCAAGCGGGCTCGACGTCAAGACGCAGACTGGCTGACTCTATACGCGGCCCCCTCTCTGCCCACTGTTCGCACCACTCCTCGCGCGCCAGCTAGCGCCACTTGGCGCGCGAGAAGCACCAGCACCCGCTCAAGGCCGGTACCGCTCCGCCTCATGGAAAAACTGCGTGAGCGAGTAGTCTAGCAGCGATTGGCGGGACTGCATGTACCGGCGGGCGCGGAGGAAGGGCAGCCAGACGCGATTGCCCACCCGCACCTGGGACTCCTCCAGTTTCTGCCGCGGCACCCACGTGCCCCCCAGCCGCCGCACCAGCACGCCGCCCAGGAAGGCCCCGAGCGCCGGAGCAGTGTGCTCGTCGATGAGGGCTCGCTCATACCGCTCCGGGAAGTTCTCCCGCCAGAAGTAGAAGTCGAGGTCCGTGAGGGACTCAGGTGTCGCATCGAAGATGCTGGGCACCTTGGTATGCAGCGCAGCCACGAGGCTCTCAGCCAGGTCGCCGTAGTCGCTGCGGACGCGCTCTTGATTCTCTACATCTGCGGGAAGGCCGACCGGGAGCCACTCCTCCACCTCCGGTGGCCGAAAGGCGTTGAACTCGGCGATCTTCCGTTGCCGCTCGCTGATGGCGAACTCGTCCGGCAGCCGCGAAAGGAAAGGCGCCACGTCGGGGTGAAAGCGCGGCTCGACGGGGACGAGTGCGGCGCTGCGCTCTTTCAGCGTGCGCAGCACCGTATCGAAGTCGAGGTCCGGCCGAAGGTGCACGTGGGCTCGGGCCTGGGCCACCCGAGCCTCCTCACTGGCGAAGTCGGCGGCGGAAGGCCGCAGCACCAGGAGGACGGAGCCATTGGGAAGCGCCTCCACAAGGTGCGCAGGCGTCGAGAGCATCCGTTCTCTGCCTACGCTTTCCACGAGCTGGGGGCCGAAGATGTTCAGCCAGAACAGCTCGTAGACCTTGTCGAATCCATCTCTTCGTGAAGTCGTTCCATCACGACCGAAATAGGGCGCTCCTGCGAGCTGCCGATCTGCCATGCCGTGGGCCATGGCATATGTGACGGGGATGTGACGAGCCCAGGCTCGGACAGTTTCAATGAACTCCCGGCAGCGTTCCTTCCTCGAAAAGAAAGAAAGCGGTTGGAGCGTCGCTGAGATCCCCAGCTCAGCAGGCGAGGCTGTGCTGCCGAGGCTCAGTGTCATGTCCAACGCTGGAGCAGTGGTCCGATACAGCCCGATAGACACGCTTCCGGATGTGCGCTCTTCCTCAAGCGTCTTCGAGATTGCGGTGCGTGAGTACTTCCGTCGCCGCCGTCCTTCGATAACATCCGGCATCCACTCCCCCCCATGCGCCTCGAGTGCATTTAGGATGGGCTCCAACCGCGCTTCGAGCGTTGCGCATTCGGCGACATTGCCGTCGACGAGCAGTCGCAGACGGTCCTCCACTGGCAGCTCATGGAACTCGAGGATCTTCATTGAAACTGTACCTCCACGCCAGCGACCTCACTCTCAGCTTTCATCACTGAGCGTTCGAGTGCATCAAGATCTTGAGGCTTGAGCCTACCGCCCTCATAGATGACGCGAACCCTTCGAACCTGCGTTTTCTGCACAAGCTCTGGCCGGCGGATGGACAGCGTCTCCCCGTAATATCGCAGTGCCGCGCGAGCATCCTCAACCAGCTGAGATTGGAGCGGCTTTTCCTTCAGCGATGAAAGGTCCCGACTCTTGAGGCTGAACGTCTCCACACGGGGCTGCGAGCCAGCAGCGGGTCCCTCCTCTATGACGAGCACGTCTGCGAAGCGCAGGTCCGCCTTGGCCACCCCCACGTGCGTTTCAATGCGCGGCTGGTCGAAGTCCTTGAGCCACTTCCGCTTCGCCCGCGGCAGGGCCGCGTCCGCCTCCAGGAGGGCGACCATCTTCCGCTCGAAGGCCAGGCCCCGGGCGTACCTGTCACGAAGGAGCTGGTAGCCAGCCCACTTCAGCGGACCCTTCTCCGCAATCCCCTTCGTGATTTCCGTGGCCCGCGTCTCCAAATACGCCACGTAGTCGGCCCAGAGGGGCTCCGCAGCGACTTCGGCAGGTGCGGCCCTCCGCAGAGCCTCGCGGTGCTTCGTCAGCTCCGCCACGTCCATCGTCAGGCGCGCTCCCGGGAACTCCGCCTCCAACTGCTTGAACTTCGCCTCCGCCACCTCGGCAGGGAGTCCAGCCGCCTCGGGTGGCATGGAGGGCCGAGTACCGCCCTTTCTCCCGGAGGCCCCTCCGGTGGACGCGGCACTCGGGGGCTCTCGGTACCGCACGGCCAATGTGGCCTGTGCCTGCGCGACGTTGCCTCGCGCCTCGTACAACGCCAGCGCGCCCGACTCGCCCCACTCCGCCACCAGAATCGCTGCGTCCCGGTCCTGCTGGAGGTAGCGAGCCAACGCCCCCACACCGCGCTCTCCGACTCGCGCTTCCAACCTCTCCAGCACCGCCCTCAGCGACTCCACGCGGGACACCGCCGCCTGGAGGCGAACGCGCTCCAGCCGGGAGACGCCCGCTTCACGAAGCGCGCGCGCCCCCTTCCCTCCCGCGTACAAGCCCACCATGAGGGCCGCGGGCGCCAACTGCCGCGTGGCCTCCTCGTACTCCCCCTTGGCGAGGGAGGCCCCGCCCTGCGCCGTCCCCGCCACCAGGTGGTAGAAGCCCAGCGGCAGACCGAAGGTGAGGGAGTCGAACGAGGCCAGGGCCACGTTGCCCGGCGCGAAGGCCCCCAGGAGTTGGGCGCTCTCCACCTCCCGGTACGCTTCCTGATAGGGCGGTGGAAGCTGCGCGGGCAGCGCGGACGCATCAATGCTCCGGCTTCCGCCGACGAGAGGAATGGAGGCCGCGACGTCATCCACGGCCCGTCCCAGCCCGCGCGCGATGTCGCCGCCGCGGAAGTCCCGCTCCGGGAAGTCAGCGAGGGCCATGCCTCGCTGCTTCAACTCCTCGCGAACCACCTCCATGGCGCCCAGGGCGCGCGTCAGCAGCTTGTCCTCGGCCAGCAGGCGCAAGAGCTGCCGCACCTCGTCGTCGTGAGAGGTGTGCAGGACGAAGAGGGCGAGGACCTCCGCCTTGGCCGGGCCGTGCTTCTGGGCGGCGGTGGCGAGGAAGGCCGCGCGATTCTTGAGGAGGACGCGGGCCGCTTCGGCCTCCAGGGGGCCCAGGGCGCCCAGCCGGACGGCGTTCCAGTCCGAGAGGGCCTCCACCAGCCGGGGCATGTCCGCCTGGCGCTGCAAGGCCAGGAAGGCCGCTGGCGTGGTGCATTCGAGGAAGGGCGCCAGCACTGCCTCCTCCGAGTCCAGGTGCGGCCAGCCCGTGGGGACGTCCCCGCACACCCCCGCCAGGGCTCCCACCACGCGCAGGGGCGCCGTTTCTCCTCCGCCGGGATTCGGGGGAGACGGCGTAGCCCGGCGGCGGTGCAGCAGCGGTCCGTCCGAGGACTCCGCGTCGAAGTCCTCGAGCGCCTCGTCCTCGGGGAGACTCGCGACGGCACCGCGCCCCGAGGCCACCAGGGGCGTCGCGCCCGAGACGGTAGCCAGGGTGACTCCCGGCCCCGCCCGTGAGGGCAGCGAGGCACACCCCGACGTCAAGAGGGCCAGGGCCAGCACCAGGCCCGCCACGCCACGCGGCAGTCGCTCAGCGCGCATTGTCCACCCCCAGCCCCACGGCCGCGAAGGCCCCCGGCCGCAGCGTCCCCTCCGGCGTGGGAAACAGCAGCGTGCCGCCCTGCCCCAGCGCGTAGAGGTTGCCGCCCAGAAGGCGCCACCGGGCCTCCCCCGAGACGAGGTAGCGCGCCCCTGGCTGGCCCATGGCCGTCGCCAGCCCACCGACGCCCAGGCTGAAGTCCCGGTGGAAGAGTTGCGCCTCCACCCGCCCGTCCACGTCCACCCGTCCCCAGGAGAAGACTTCCACTCCCAGAGAGAGGAAGAGGTGTCGCTGGTGCATGCCCCTCAGACGCACCGCGTCCCAGCTGAGAATCACCTCCCCGTAGGCGGAAGTTCCCTCGGGGAAGGAGGCCTCCGCCAGCGGCACGGAGGCAGGACCGGCCACCTGGAAGCGCGCTAACTCGTAGTCCGGGCCGAAGGCGCCCTGACGAAAGCCTCCTCGCTGAAGGCGGGCCTCCAGACGGGCCCGCATGTCCACCGTCGGCGTCAGCGCATCCACGCCCACGCCCACCACCGCGCCCCAGGC
>NZ_JAAIYB010000237.1 GCF_010894475.1 Myxococcus vastator | reverse complement strand
GTTCCAGGGGCGGGTGGCCACGCCACCGCCGCCGCCGATGCGTGGCATGCAGACGCAGACGCGCGCGGACCTGCCGAACCTGGTGCCCGCGCCGCCGCCGCCCATGCGCCAGGTGTCCACGGCGCTGGGCAACCGCGTGGAGCGGGTGGCCTCTCCCGGGGTGCTTCCGGTCGAGCCGCCCCGGCAGGCGCCGCCGGGGCTCCAGCCTCGCGCGACGCCCTCCACGGCGCGGACGTCCACGCCGAACGCGGCGGCCACGACGCGGCGGACGGTGGCGCCACACCTCCAGGAGCCACTGCCTCCCGAGGCCCGGCCCACGCCCGAGGCGCGCGTCCTCCAGGTCGCGCTGCTGTGGGGTGACACCCTGCTGGAGGTCCAGCACTTCAAGGACGGCGTGCCCGTCACCATCGGCGAGGCGAAGAAGAACTTCTTCAACGTCTTCGCGCCGTCGGTGGGCAAGCGCCACGTCCTGGCCGTCAGCAAGAAGGACGGGCTGGAGGTGCGCGCGCCCGCGGGCTCGCGCGCCTTCGTCACCAACCAGGGCAACGTGCGCACCAAGGACGCGCTGCGGGCCGCGGGCGCGCTCTCCGGCCAGGCCGGTGACGCCGCCGAGCAGCGCTTCTCCCTGGGCCTGCATGACCGGGTGGAGGTGTCGCTGGGCACGGTGTCCTTCGTGGCGCGCTACGTGAAGCCGTCTCCGGTCATCACCGCCGCGTCGCTGAAGGACTCCGACTTCACGTTCTTCAAAATCACCAGCATCTGCATGCTGGCGGGCCTGGCGGCGGTGCTGGCCATGGTGCTGACGCCGCGCCAGGAGCTGCCGCAGAGCGCGGACATCTTCGAGTCCCAGCAGCGCGTGGCGAAGCTGCTCATCACCCCGCAGAAGAAGCTGGAGGCGAAGAAGCTCCAGCTGTCCGCGCCGGAAGAGGGCGCCAAGGCGAAGGACGAGGAAGGCAAGTTCGGCAAGGAGGAGGCGAAGCAGCAGGAGGCGGCGCCCTCCAAGCCCGGCACGCCCGTGGTGGACAAGAGCAAGAAGGAGAAGGACCGTCAGGCGGTGGGCAAGGCCGGCCTGCTAGGCGCCTTCAAGGGCATGAAGGGTGGGGCGTCGGACGTGTTCGGCCCCGGCGGCTTCGGCACGGGCATCAACGACGCGCTGGGCGGCCTCAAGGGCGGCGCGGCCATGGGTGACGCGCAGGGCGTCGGCGGCCTGGGCTCGCGCGGTACCGGCAAGGGCGCTGGTGGCACCGCGCTGGGCATCGGTGGGCTCGGGACGCAGGGCACCGGCCGTGGCACGGGCGGCTCTGGCGGCATCGACCTGGGTGGCCGTGGCAAGTCCATCACCAAGGTCATCCCCGGCAAGACGACGGTGGTGGGCGGCCTGGACAAGGACGTCATCGCCAAGGTCATCCGGCGGCACCAGGGGGAGATCAAGTACTGCTACGAGTCGGAGCTGAACAAGGACCCGAGCCTCGCGGGCAAGGTGGCGGTGGCCTTCGTCATCGACCCCACGGGCGCGGTGTCCGACGCGACTGTCTCCGAGACGACGCTGAACAGCGCCGCGGCGGAGCGCTGCATGCTGTCGCGAATCCGCCGCTGGAAGTTCCCGGAGCCCAAGGGCGGCGGCGTGGTGTCGGTGACGTACCCCTGGCTCTTCTCGCCCGCGGGCGGGTGAGCGGCGGGCGCGGCCCGTGAAGGATCCGAGTGGCGTGGACGAAACGGTCCACGCCACTTTCGTTTTTTCCCCACTGCCGGTTCCGTGGGGGCGTCATTAACGTCTGCGCCGCTCCCGCGTTGCGCTGGGAGGGCACGTCTGTCGGGAGGACCCGTGAAGAAGTCTCAGCTGATTGCCGCGCTCGCGCTGCTGTCGTCTCCGGCTCTTGCGGCCACGCCACCGGAGGGGGTGGAGTTCCAGCCGCGCCGCGGCTTCTTCACCGAGACGGACATTGGCGTGTTCTTCACCGTGGGCGGTGAGAACGTCTACTCCAACGCCCAGACGTACCTTCAGCTCGGCGTGGGGTACGACCTCACGGAGAAGCTGTCGCTGGGCGCGCACTTCGGGCTCGGCTCATCCGCGCAGAACTGCTTCGCGGGCTACCTGCCCGGCACGGAGACGTGCGCGCTGTCGGACAACTTCACCATGGCCTTCTTCAACGCGTCGGTGGGCTACCACGTGCGCGTCATGGACCGGCTGTTCCTCACGCCCAAGGTGGTGGCGGGCTACACGCGGTTGGATCCGGCGCCCGTGGACCCCGGCGAGGGCGACCCGGGACGCGCCGTCAGCGCGCCCAACGCGGGCCTGGGCTTCGGCGTGGAGTACGCCACGGGCATGGACCACTTCTCCGTCGGCGCGGACCTGCTGGCGCGCTACATCATCGGGCCCAACATCACGTCCTTCGCCGTGTTTCCGAAGGTGAAGTACACGTTCTGAGCGCGGACGTACGAAGGGCCCGCCCCCACCGCGGTGGGAACGGGCCCTCGGCACTTCAGTCGGGCGCGGAGGCCTAGTCGGCCGCGCGCTCCTCGCGCTTGCGGTCACGCTCGGCGCGGTAGCGGTCACCCACCGCCAGCGCCCGCTTGCGCATGCGGATGGACTTGGGCGTCACCTCGACCAGCTCATCGTCGGCAATCCACTCCAGCGCCTTCTCCAGCCCCATCTCACGCGGCGGGGTGAGGATGACGTTCTCGTCGCGGCCGGAGGCCCGGATGTTGGTGAGCTTCTTCTCGCGGCAGCAGTTCACGTTCAGCTCGGACGCGTGCGAGTGCTCGCCGATGATCATGCCCTCGTACACCGTGGTGCTGGCGCCGATGAACAGCGAGCCACGCTCCTGGATGCTGAAGAGCGCGTAGGGCACGGTGTCGCCCAGGCGGTCGGAGACGATGGCGCCGTTCTGCCGCTTGGGGATGTAGCCGAACCACGGCTCGAAGCCGTCGAACTGGCTGCTCATGATGCCCTCGCCACGGGTGATGGTGAGGAACTCCGAGCGGAAGCCGATGAGGCCGCGCGCGGGGATGCGGAACTGGAGCCGGGTGCGGCCCGAGCCCAGGCTGCCCATGTCCACCATGCGGCCCTTGCGGGGCCCCAGGCGCTCCGTCACGGCGCCCACGCTGTTCTCCGGCACGTCGCAGAAGAGCAGCTCCATGGGCTCGTGCACCTGGCCGTCCACCACCTTGGTGATGGGCTCCGGGTTGGAGGCCGTCAGCTCGTAGCCTTCGCGGCGCATGTTCTCGATAATGACCGCCAGCGCGAGCTCGCCGCGGCCCACCACGCGGAACGCGTCCGGCGTCTCGGTGTCCTCCACGCGGACGGCCACGTTGCGGTAGGCCTCGCGGTAGAGGCGCTCACGCAGGTTGCGGGAGGTGACGAACTTGCCTTCCTTGCCCGCCAGCGGCCCGTCGTTGACCTTGAAGATCATCATCATCGTGGGCTCGTCCACGGTGATGCGGGGCAGGGCCACCGGCTTCTCGGCGTCGGCGATGGTGTCGCCGATGGAGATCTCCTCGATGCCGGCGATGGAGACGATTTCACCCGGACCCGCGTCCGGAATCTCCACGCGCTTCAGGCCGGAGAAGCCGTACAGCTTGACGATCTTCCCCGGCTGCAGCTTGCCGCCCTCGCGGCAGACGGTGATGGGCATGTTGGCGGTGATGCGGCCGGCCTGCACGCGGCCCACTGCCAGACGGCCGACGTAGTCGTCGTAGTCCAGGTTGGCGACGAGCAACTGCAGCGTCGTCTCCTCCGACTTCGGCGGAGGCGGGATGTGGTTGATGATGGCGTCGTACAGGGGCTCCAGCGTCTTGCCGGGCACGTCCAGGTCCGTGGACGCCTGACCCTGGCGGGCGACGGTGTAGAGGACGGGCATCTCCAACTGCTTCTCGTCCGCGCCCAGGTCGATGTAGAGCGAGTACACGAGGTCCAGCACGTCCTTCGCGCGGGCGTCCTGGCGGTCGATCTTGTTGATGACCAGCACCGTCTTCAGGCCCATGGCCAGGGCCTTGCTGAGCACGAAGCGCGTCTGGGGCAGGGGACCTTCGGCGGCGTCCACCAGCAGGATGACGCCATCGACGAGGCGCAGACCGCGCTCCACCTCACCACCGAAGTCGGCGTGACCCGGGGTGTCGATGATGTTGATCTGCATGCCCTTGTAGTTGACCGCGGTGTTCTTCGCGAGAATGGTGATGCCCTTCTCGCGCTCGAGGTCGTTGGAGTCCATCACCCGTTCGGCGACGTGCTCGTTGCTGCGGAAGGTGCCCGCCTGCCGAAGCAGGTGATCGACGAGCGTGGTCTTGCCATGGTCAACGTGGGCGACGATGGCGACGTTACGGATGTTTTCGCGAGGAATCATACGAACCGAACTGTGATGGAAGGTGGGGTACGCCCGAGGAGGTCGGGGCTTCCGAACCCCACCGGAACCCGGAAGGCGGGCGCTTATATGCCGCGAGTGCGTCCCCTGCAATGCAGCCGGAAGTCCAGCGTCCGGGCGGGCGGGTTTTCACTCCTGCCATCCATGAACAACACCAGGGCGTCCGCGCCTTCCAACGGGCGTTTGCGCCCGCTCAATGGCCTGGGGGAGGACTCACCCCCGGTGTAGGTGAAGGGGAGAGGGCGGCGGTACGCACGTTCAGTCGCTCCCGGAGGAAGCGCTCGACGCGGGCCTCGACCCGCCCGGGGGCTTCGAGTGGGGCGGTGTGGGTGCCGTCGGGGATGAGGTCCAGCTCGGCGCCCGGAATCCGGGCGGCCATCTCCTCGGAGATCCAGCCAGGCGTGAACTTGTCCTGGCCGCCCGCCACCACCAGGGTGGGGACGTCCACGTGGGGCAGGTGGTCCCACGCGTTGTGCTCCGCCATGGACTCCAGGGTGCGGACGAAGACGACGGGGTCCATCCGGGCCAGGTGGTCGAAGTAGGGGGCCAGGTCGTTCCGGGCGATGCGCTCCCGGTTCATCTCCAGGGTGATGGCCAACTGCACCGCCAGCTCCGTGCGCAGCACCGTGTGGATGATGCGGGCGGACTGTTCCGGGTAGCGCTCCACCACGCGGCGGATGAGCGGGAACGCCCGCTTGAGCGCGGTGGAGTCGTGGAAGGTGTCCAGCGGGTTGCCGTAGCTGCCACACACCAGGACGAGCCCACACACGCGCTGGGCGTAGCGGCGCTGGAACTCCAGCGCCACCTGGACGCCCATGGAGTGGCCGAAGAGGACGGCGCGCTCCATCCCCACGGCGTCCAGCAGCCGCCGCAGGTCATCGCCGGTGTACAGCATGCCGATGCGCGAGCGGTCCGCGGGGACGGTGGAGCGGCCGTGGCCCCGGTAGTGCCAGCGCAGCACGCGGTGGTTCCGGACCAGGTAGGGCGCCAGGTACTTCCAGGCGAAGCCGTCACAGCCCAGGCCGTCACAGAGGACGATGCCCGGGAGGCCGTCTCCCTGGACCTGGTAGTACAGCTCCGCGCCGTCCGGGACGCGCAGGCGGTCCTGGTGGAAGTACCGCGTGCCGGGGCTCATGCGTCGCCTATCTCCGCCTCGTCCTCGGGCAGGCCCTTGTCCAGGCCGTAGCGGGAGATCTTCAGGATGAGGTTGGAGCGGCTGATGCCCAGCTCTCTCGCCAGCCGGCTCTTGTTGTAGCGCGTGCGCATCAGTCCCTGCTGAATCATCTCCCGCTCCAGCGCCTCCACGGCCTCGTGCAGCTTGCCGTGGGCGCGCGGAGAGATGAAGGGGCCTCCGCCGGGCAACACGGCGTCGCGGATGCGGCTGGAGATGAGCTCGGCGGGAATGGACTCCAGATCGCCCCCCAGCACGAGCAGGCGTTCGATTTCGTTCTCCAGCTCGCGGATGTTCCCCGGCCACGCGTAGGCGCCCAGGATGGCCAGGGCCTCCGCGTCCAGCCCCCGCGCGCGCTGGCCCTCGCGGTGGTGCTTGCGCAGGAAGTGGTCGATGAGGACGGGCATGTCGTCGCGCCGCTCCCGCAGGGGCGGCAGCTGCACGCGGATGACGTTGATGCGGTAGTAGAGGTCCTCGCGGAACTCGCCCCGCTTCACCAGCTCGCCCAGGTCCTTGTGGGTGGCGGCGATGACGCGGACGTTGACCTCCTTGAGCTGCGTGCCACCCACGGGCAGGAAGGTGCCCTCCTGCAGCACGCGCAGGAGCTTCACCTGCAGCGCGGCGGACATGTCGCCCACCTCGTCCAGGAAGAAGGTGCCGGTGTCGGCGACCTCGAAGAGGCCCTTCTTGTCTCGCAGCGCGCCGGTGAAGGCGCCGCGGGTGTGGCCGAACAGGGCGCTCTCCAGCAGGTTGTCGTTGAAGGCGGAGCAGTTCTGCACCACGAAGGGCTGCTGCGCGCGCGGGCCGCTGAGGTGGATGGCGCGGGCCACCAGCTCCTTGCCGGTGCCGGACTCGCCGTTGATGAGGACGGTGGAGTCGGAGTTGGCCACCTTCTCCATCAACCGGAACACCTCCATCATGGGCCCGGAGCGTCCGATGATCTTCTCGAAGCGGTAGCGCTCATTCTGCTCGCGGGACACGGCGGGCGCGCCGTCCTCCTGCCGGGAGGCCTCCGCCGCTTCGTGGCTGGCGATTTCGTTCGCCGCGCACTCGAGCAGGTCGGACAGCTTGCTCAGGTCGGCGCCGTCCAGGACGGGAACCTGCTCGCTCAAGCCGTCCAGCGCCGCGTGCGACGGGGCGAACTGGCGCACCTTCGACTTGAGGACGTCCGCTTCACGCGCGTCGAGCGGCTGGCGGGCAAAGCCCTCGACGAAGAGGAAGCCCTCGTATTCGTTGGCGATGTAGAGGGGCGCGCCCACGATGGTGAAGTTGAGGTGGCAGTCGTGGATGAGCGAGCGGCGCACCTTCTTGTTGGCCTTGAACTTCTCGTTCAGCACCCGGACGGACTGGCCGCAGCGCCGCAAGCCCTCCTTCGAGGTCAGGGCGACGCGGCAGAGGGCGTTCGGCGGCGGGCTGAATTCCCCGCGCTGCCACTCACGCACCACGCCGTGGCGGTCCGCGAACGTCAGCTCCACCTGCCACCACTTGCGGATGACATCCCTGAGCATGATGATGGTGTGCAGGTTCAGATGCTTCCCGTAGTCCATCCCCACCTCCGTCGCGTCTCCCCACGCTCCGGAGCAGGGGACGCCGGGCCTGGCGGCAGCCAGATTCCCGGCCTCTCATACCTCATGAATGGGCATTGTCCGCACCCCCCTCTCCCGTGACTACCTCCCCTTACACCCGCGGTGAAGCCGGGCATGGCCACGAGCATGACCACGACGGTCATGGCCACCATCATCATCACGGCCATGGGCATGGGCACGGCCATGGGCACGGCCCCCGGAAGGGCGGACTGGCGGAGGAGCGGAAGAAGGACAAGCGCCGGCTCATCTTCGCCCTGGTGCTGACGGCCACCATCGCGCTGGCGGAGGCGGTGGGCGGCTGGCTGACGAACTCGCTGGCCCTGATGTCCGACGCGGGCCACATGCTGACGGACGTGTCCGCGCTGGCGCTGAGCCTGGTGGCGCTGTGGTTCGCGGGCAAGCCGGCGGACGTGAAGAAGACGTACGGCTACTACCGGATGGAGATCCTCAGCGCGCTGCTCAACGGCGTGCTGCTGATGGGCATCACCGGCTTCATCCTCTATGAGGCGTGGGAGCGGGTGCGCTCGCCGGCGCCGGTGGACATCGGGCCCATGGCCATCGTGGCCGGGGTGGGCCTGCTGGCCAACCTGGGCGCGCTGGGGTTCCTGCACAGCTCCCACTCCATGAACGTGCGCGGGGCGTTCCTGCACGTGCTGGGGGACACGCTGTCGTCGGTGGGCGTGCTCGTGGGCGCGGGCATCATGGCGTACACGGGCTGGTACGTCGTGGACCCCATCATCTCGGTGGTCATCTCGCTCGTCATCGTCATTGGCGCGGTGCGGCTGGTGCGCGACGCGGTGGACGTGCTGATGGAGGCGGTGCCGGCGCACGTGGACCTGGCGCAAATCAAGGAGCTGATGCTGCGCGCGCAGGGCGTCACGGCGGTGCATGACCTGCACGTGTGGACCATCTCCAGCGGCGTCTACGCGATGTCCGCGCACCTGGTGGTGCAGGACCCCATGGTCTGCAACAACGACGAGATTCTCACCGCGGTGAAGCACGACCTGTACGACCGCTTCGGAATCGACCACACCACGATTCAAATCGAGAGCGAGACCTACGCCCACCTGGGTGAGGTCCACTGACGGCCCTCGGAACTTGCCGGGGGCACCCTGGCCCGTGGCCTGGGGGGCGTGCCCCACAGCGGACGCTCCTGACAGCTTCACCTTGCCTCGGACGGCGCGGGCGGATGATTCTCCGCGCTCCATGAACGTGCTGGACAAGGTGCTGACGTTACGGCCGGGGAACACGGTGGCGCGGGTGGGCGCGGGCTCACGCGTGCCGCTGCTCAATCCCCGGGAGCTGCTGCGTGCCCTGGCGGAGGCGCCGGCGGCGCTGCCGTGTCTGCCGGTCCAGGCGAAGGGCGCCTTGCCAGGGCTGCTGCGCGCGGCCCGCTCCGAAGACGCCGTGCTGGGGCTGGCCTGCCCCCACCCCCTGTCGGACCGCGGGGCGCCCGAGCGCTTCGTCGTGGCCGCGCACCAGGTGGCCGCCGAGGCCGAGCACGCGCGGCCCCTGTTCCTCCAGGCCGGGCCCATTCGCGTGGCCCGGGCGGACGCGGACACGCTGGACGCCCTGAAGGACGGCATCTACCGCGTGGTGGACGCCGGCTTCTCGCTGGTGTCCTTGGACCTGTCCCGGCTGGACTCCTACGAGGCCGTGGAGGCCGTGAATGCGCTGGTGGCGCCGGTGACCGAGCGCGAGCTGGCGCTGGAGCTGACGGGACCGGCCGCCTCGGGTGGGTTCGTGGACGCGTACCGGACGCTGCTGGAGGGCCTCAGGCAGTGGAAGGTGCCGGTGGACTTCGTCCGGGTGCCGGAGTCCGCGCTGAGCGAGGGCGAGCCGGACGTGCGGCTGCTGCGGAGCCTGGTGGAGCTGGCCTCGGAGTACGACGCCGTGCTGTCGGTGGGCGAGGCGGGCGCGGCCCGGGTCGGCGGACTGCCCACGTACGTGGCGGCGGGCGTGCGCAAGGTGGACTGCGTGGGCGGCTTCGAGCGGCTCGCGCTGGGGGCGTGGCCCCCGGACGTCCGCGCCAGCGTGGAGGAGAAGTCCGCTGCCGCCGGACTGCCCGCGGGCCAGCTGCTGAGCGTGCTGGAGGAGCAGCTGCCGCCGCTGGACGACGCCGCGCGGGAGAAGCTGGAGGCCCTGTCCTTCATGGAGGCCACCGAGGTCCTGGCCGCGCTGGGGGCCACGCGCACGGGTCAGGCGTCGCTGCGCTTCCTGGCGGAGAAGCGGGGCGACTGAGGCCGGAGCGGTGTAGAAGGGGCCCCATGCGAATCGTCGCCGGCACCGCCAAGGGCCGCGCCCTGGCCGGCCCCAAGTCCTCGTCCCTTCACATCCGCCCCACCGCCGACCGCGTCCGGGAGACGCTCTTCAACGTGCTGGGCCAGTTCCTGGACGGCCAGCGGGTGCTGGACCTCTACGCCGGCACCGGCGCGCTCGGCCTGGAGGCCGTGTCTCGCGGCGCGGGGCAGGCGGTGCTGGTGGACCAGGACCGCGAGGCGCTCACCCTCTGCAGTGAGAATGCGCGGGCCGTGGGGCTCGCCGGGCAGGTGGAGGTGCTGTCCGCGCCGGTGGCCCGGGCCCTGGAGACGCTGAAACGGCGAGGCGACCGCTTCGAGCTCATCTTCGCGGACCCGCCGTACGCCGCGCGCGTGGTGGAGACGGTGCTGGACGGCGTCGTGGCCGCCGGGCTGCTGACGCCCTCCGGCATGGTGGTGGTGGAGCACGACAAGCGCGAGGCGGCCCCGGACACACATGCCGGGCTTATCCGGGAAGACCAGCGCCGCTTCGGGGACACGTTGGTGAGCTTCTATCGGGCGCCGTGAGCAGTCCTTGACCGGCTCCCGGGGGCATCCGAGACTTCCAGGCACATGCCGGTCGCCATCTATCCTGGTTCTTTTGATCCGCTCACCAACGGGCACCTGAGCCTCATTCAGCGCAGCCTGAAGATGTTCGATCGGCTCATCGTGGCCATCGCGGTGAACCCGAAGAAGACACCGCTCTTCACCGAGGACGAGCGGCGCGCGTTGATTCGCGAGGCCGTCCAGGACGACCGGGTGGAGGTCGACGCCTTCCACGGTCTGCTGGTGGACTACGTGCGGCGCCGCAACGTGGGCGTCATCGTCCGCGGGCTGCGGGCGGTGTCCGACTTCGAATACGAGTTCCAGCTCGCCAACATGAACCGCAAGCTGGCGCCCGACGTCGAGACTGTCTTCATGATGACGGGGGAGGACTACTTCTACATCTCCTCCAACCTGGTCCGGGAGGTGGCCTCCTTCGGGGGGGACGTCACCGGGCTGGTGCCGCCCAACGTGCACGAAGGTTTGAAGGCGAAGTTCGCTGGAAGGAAGTAGCGGGCAGGCCCCTTGTCCGGCGTGGCGCTCCGCGTTAGGCAGGGGACATGAAACTCGCTCGCCGGCTCCAGGCCATCAAGCCGTCTCCGACGCTCGCTCTCAACTCGCGCGCCAAGGCGCTCGCCGCCAAGGGTGTGGATGTGGTGGTCCTGGCCGCGGGAGAGCCGGACTTCGACACGCCGGACTACGTGAAGCAGGCCGCGGTGGAGGCGCTGCGCGCGGGCTTCACCAAGTACACCGCGACCAACGGCATCCTGGAGCTGCGCGAGGCCATCTGCGCCAAGCTCGAGCGGGACAACGGGCTGCGCTACACGCCGGACCAGGTGCTCGTCACGTCCGGTGGCAAGCAGGCCCTCTACAACTTCTGCCAGGCGGTGCTGGATGAGGGGGACGAGGTCATCATCTTCGCGCCCTTCTGGGTCAGCTACCCGGACATGGTGCGGCTGGCGGGCGCCACGCCCGTCATCGTCCCCACGCGCGAGGAGGACGGCTTCGCGCCGGACCCGGACGCCATCCGCCGCGCGCTCACGCCGCGCACGCGCGCCGTCATCATCAACAGCCCGGGCAATCCCACCGGCGCCGTGTATTCACGCGCGGCGCTGGAGCGCATCGCGGAGGTGCTGCGGCCCCACGACTGCCTCATCGTCACGGACGACATCTACGAGAAGCTGCTCTTCACCGACGAGCGGCTGGGCATCAGCGACGTGGCGCCGGACCTGGTGCCGCGGCTGGTCGTCGTGAACGGCATGAGCAAGGCGTACTCCATGACGGGCTGGCGCCTGGGCTACATCGCCGGGCCCAAGCCGCTGGTGGCCGCCATGCAGATGGTGCAGGACCAGTCCACGTCCAACGCCTCGTCCATTGGCCAGAAGGCCGCGCTGGCGGCGCTGCAAGGGCCGCCGGACACCATCACCACCATGGTGAAGGAGTACCGCGAGCGCCGTGACTTCTTCGTCGCGGGACTGAACGCGCTGGACGGCGTGCGCTGCCGGATGCCCGAGGGCGCCTTCTACGCCTTCGCGGACGTGCGGGGCCTGCTGGGCCGCTCGTACAAGGGCAAGCCGGTGACGTCCTCGATGCAGCTGTCGGAGATTCTGCTCGACGACTTCCGCGTCGCCGCCGTGCCCGGCGAGCCGTTCGGCGCGGACGGCTACGTGCGCATGAGCTTCGTCACCTCGCGCGAGGTGCTGCAGAAGGGCCTTGCCCGTCTGGGTGAGCTGGTCAAGGCCCTGAGCTGACCGCTCAGTCCGTGTAGGCGAAGGCGCGGAACTCGTCGCGGTACTGGCGGTAGACGAGGACGGCGGGGCGGCCGGAGAGGTTGCCCACGGCCGTCCACACGTCCTTGGGGTTGCGCAGGTCCAACCCCAGCCGCGCGGGCGCCTTGCCGTACTTCTTCTCCATGGCCTCCAGCGGCATCACCTCCACGTCATAGAGGGTGATGAGGTCCGTGCGCTTCAGCCGCAGTTGCTTCACCCACGCCGACACCAGCTCCTCCGGCGTGGCGTAGCGCTCCGCCTCCAGGCTGAACGGGTAGAGCAGCTCGTTCGAGGCCGTGCGCACGTCCCCCGTCAGCAGCGACTGGAAGAGGAAGCGCGCGTCCGCCTGGATGTCCCGGTGGATCTGCTCCTCGGGCGACAGCGGCGGCGTGTCCGGGACGGGCTCGCGCTGCAAGTCCAGGATTCCGGCAGGCAGGTTGATCGGCGGTGCGTCCGCTTGGGGCGGTGTGGGCGCCGCGCGAGTCGACTCGGCGGTTGCCGGCTTCTGCGCGGCGGGGGCCGCGGACTTCGGGGGCGCGGCCTCGGCCTTTCCCGCGGATGCCCCGGGCGATGCGGTGGGCTCGGCCTTACCGGCGGCGGTGGCGCCTGCCTTCTTGGCGGGTGCCTCAGCGGCAGCCGGCGCAGCGGGCGCTTCAGCGGCAGGAGGCGCCGCGGGGGCCTCGGCCTGCTTGGGCGCTGCCTCGGCCGTCTTGGGCGCTGCCTCGGCCGTCTTGGGCGCTGCCTCGGCCGTCTTGGGCGCTGCCTCGGCCGCCTTGGGCGCTTCTGCCTCGGCGGCCTTGGGCGCGGCCTCGGCGGCCTTGGGCGCGGCCTCGGCGGCCTTGGGCGCGGCCTCGGCCGTCTTGGGCGCGGCCTCGGGCGTGGGG
>NZ_JAAIYB010000236.1 GCF_010894475.1 Myxococcus vastator | reverse complement strand
CCCGGGCCCCCGCCCAGCCCGTGCTCCGTCCGCAGGTGCTTCCCGGCTCCTAGAGGTGCGTCATGAAACACCATGCCCAGAAGCTGCTGGTGGTCGCGTTGCTGGTGGGCCTCTGGGAGCTGGTGGCACGGATGGGTGTCTGGTCTCCCCACCTGCTGCCCCGGCCCCTGACGGTGGCGCAGAGCCTGGTGGCCATGGTCGCCGACGGGCGCCTGGTGGGCGCGGCGGGACGCTCCCTGGGGCGGCTCTTGCGCGCCTACCTGATGTCCGTGGCCCTGGGCGTCCCCCTGGGCATGTTGATTTCCCGCGTCCCCTTCTTCCGCAACGCCGTGAAGCCGGTGGTGATGGGGCTCCAGGCCCTGCCGTCCATCTGCTGGCTGCCGCTGGCGCTGCTGTGGTTCGGGCTGACGGACGGCGCCATCCTCTTCGTCGTCGTCATGGGCAGCGTGCTGGGCATCGCCATCGCCACCGAGGACAGCGTCAACGGCGTGGACCCACAGCTCACCCGCGTGGCCAGCACCCTGGGCGTGCGGGGCCTGCGCTTCCAGTTCGGCGTGCTGCTGCCCGCGGCCCTGCCCGGCATCGTCACCGGCCTGAAGCTGGGGTGGAGCTTCGCCTGGCGCGCGCTGCTGGCCGGTGAGCTGCTCTTCGTCTCCGGCGGCCTGGGGCAGTTGCTCACGGTGGGCCGCGAGCTGATGGACGTACCTCAGGTCATGGCCGTCATGGTGGCCATCGTCATCATCGGCACCACGGTGGACCGTGTCCTCTTCCAGACGGTGGAGGTGCGGTTGAGGCGGCGGTGGGGGCTGACGGCGACGACGTGAGGCGCCACGGACGTGCGGCGCCTGACGCCAGGTCCCGGTGGGCGTTGAAATCCCGCCGCCGCGTCACACCTTCAGCGGCCATGCGTGTCTTCCGCACCCTGTTGCCCGTGGTGGTCGCTGGACTGGTGGTGCTCGGCGCGGGCTGCAAGCGCGAGTCCGCCGCGCGCGGACCGGACGCGCCGCTGCGCCTGGGCTTCTTCCCCAACATCACCCACGCCCAGGCGCTGGTGGGCAACGCGGAGGGCGCCTTCGCCTCGCAGCCAGGCGTGGGCCGCCTGGAGGTGATGCAGTTCAACGCGGGCCCCGCCGCCATGGAGGCGCTGGTGGCCGGTTCGCTGGACGTGTCCTACGTGGGCAGCGGTCCGGCCATCAACACGTTCCTCAAGGCCGGGCGCGAGCTGCGCATCATCGCCGGCGCGGTGAACAACGGCGCGGTGCTGGTGGTGCGCACGGTGAAGACGCCCGCGGAGCTCAAGGGCAAGAAGCTGGCGTCACCGCAGCTGGGCAACTCGCAGGACATCGCCCTGCGCTACTGGCTGAAGCAGCAGGGGCTGACGACGCGCCTGGACGGCACCGGGGACGTGCAGCTCTTCCCGCTGAGCAACCCGGACATCCTGGGCCAGTTCCTGCGCGGCGGCATTGAAGGCGCCTGGGTGCCGGAGCCCTGGGGCGCGCGCCTGGTGGCCGAGGGCAAGGGCCGCATCCTGGTGAATGAGAGAGACTTGTGGCCGGGCGGGCGCTTCCCCACCACGGTGCTGGTGACGACGCGCCAGGTGCTGGAGACGCAGCGCCCGCGCGTGGTCGCCCTGCTGCGCGCGCACCTGCGACTCACCGAGCGCTGGCGGGAGGACCCCGCCGGCTTCGCCACCGCGGCCAACTCCGCCTACGGCCGCCTCACGCGCAAGCCCCTGCCCCCCGGCATCCTCCAACAGGCCTTCTCCCGGCTGGAGCCCAGCCTGGACCCGGTGCCGCGGGCGCTCGCCACCGCGGCCGAGCACGCGAAGACGCTGGGCTTCATCACCGACGCCAACATCGACGGGCTGGTGGACCTGAGCCTGCTGGACGCGGCGCGCGCGGACGCCGCGAAGTGATGATGATGGAACACAGCCGGGGTGACGCGGGCCCAAGGCCGGGGGAGGATGCGCGCCCATGAAGATGGAGCGTGTGGAGGAGACGCTGGAGCGCATCCAACTGGAGGCCGAGCGCGCCCCCGGTGGGGTGCTGGCCTTCGACGGCGATGGCACGCTGTGGAGCGGGGACGTGGGAGACGACCTGTTCCTGGCCCTGCTGGAGCACGGCGACATCCGCCCGGAAGCGCGGGCCGCGCTGGAGCGGCTGGCCGCCGCGCATGGCTTCGAGGAGGGCCTGCCCGCGCGCGAGCTGGCACACCAGCTCTTCGCCGCCTTCGAGGCGGGGCGGATTCCGGAGAAGGACATCTACGAGATGGCGGCGTGGCTCTTCGCCGGCTGGCGCGTGGACGCGGTGCGCGCCTTCGCGAAGGACGTGGTGGCCCGGCGCGAGGTGAAGCAGCGCATCCACCCGGAGAGCCGCCGCGTCGTCGAGTGGGCCCACGGCCAGGGCATCCCCTGCTACGTGGTCAGCGCCTCGCCGCTCGCCGTCGTGGAGGCGGCCGTGCATGAAGTGGGGCTGGGCCCCTTGAAGGTGCTGGCCTGCACGCCGCGCACGGAGGACGGGACGGTGCTGGCCGGCATCGTCGAGCCCATTCCCTACGCGGCCGGCAAGGTGCTCTGCCTGCGCTCGCGCACGTCCCAGCCGCTCTATGCGGCCTTCGGAGACAACGTGTTCGACCTGGAGCTGCTGGCGGCCTCGCGGGTGCCGGTGGCCATCCGGCCCAAGCCGCGCCTGCGGGCGAGGGCAGCCGAGCTGCCCTCGCTCGTCCAGCTCCACCCGGAGGACTGAAGCAGCGTCAGTCCTTCGGCTGCACCTCGCCGGCGAGCGCCAGCGCCACGTTCTCCGTGGTGTTCTCCACCTGGTAGACGGCCACCACGCGCTGGCCGGCTTGCGGCTGCTTGCGGATGCGCAGCGCGCTCAGGTCCAGGGGCACCACGGCGCCGGGCTCCGTCTCCAGGTAGAGCATCTGCCCGTTGAGCTTCAGCACCTTGCCGGACAAGCGCTTCATCTCGTCCTGGTCCGGCGTCACCTCGCGGATGGGCACGCCCACGCCGCTGGCCTGGGGCCCGACATCGAGGAGCCGCTGGCTGCCGCTGCCGGAGCGGTCGATGGACATCGTCGCGCCGAAGTTGGTGAAGCTCCGGTCGAGCCCCTCCTGGCCGCCAGGTTCATTGCCACCGCCAGAGATCCCATCCGCGGGGCTGACGGGTTCATGGGCCAGCGCGGCCAGCGGTACCATCAGCGCCGCCACGGTGGCGACTCGCCAGTTCCCAGCATGCATTCGTTTCATGGGTCCTCCTCCTGGAGGGGCCGTGAGCCCCCCGTTGCCGACAAGCTAGGACCTGACTCGAGGCCGCAGCCCTGAGAGCGGGCCGTTCCATCGCACCCAGGGCCGTGCGCCATGCGGCGCTCCGGGCCCACGGCGGGGTCCTTCGCGGTGGCTAAAACGGGGAGCGGACTGTTGACTCCAGACAGGCGGACACCCCAACCGCGCGGGAAAGGGCTAGGGTGCGCCATCCTGCCAGGACCCTTTTCCCGCCGCCCGCGTGGCGGCAACACGCAGAGGCTGCACGTGAACGGTCGCAACGAAGAGCATCGCATCGCCCTCTTCATCGATTTCGAGAACCTCGTCACCAACACGGGCATCAGCTCCGCGAGCTTCGACCTGCAGCCCTCGCTCGACCGGCTGCTGGAGAAGGGCAAGGTCGTCTACCGACGTGCCTACTGCGACTGGTCCCGCTTCGCCGAGGCGAAAATCCGCCTGCACGAGTTCGGCGTGGAGCTGCTCGACGTGCCGCCCTCCACGCGCGCCGGGAAGAACGGCGCGGACATGCGCCTGGTCATCGACGCGCTGGAGCTGTGCTACGCGCGCGAGAGCATCGACACCTTCGTCATCGGCTCCGGGGACAGCGACTTCTGCCCGCTGGCCTACAAGCTGCGTGAGAACGGGCGCACCGTCATCGGGCTCGCGGTGAAGGAGTCCACGTCGCCGCTCTTCGTGAAGGCCTGCGACGAGTTCATCTACCTGCGCCCGCGCCAGTCACGCTCCGACAAGGGGGACAAGGAGAAGGGCCGGCAGAGCGTGTCCGCCGAGGAGTCGGGCCACGGCAAGCGCGGCCGTCACGGGCGTGACGAGAAGGGCCGGGGCGACAAGGAGAAGACGCCGCAGGGTGGCGGCAAGTCCCAGCCGAAGACGGAGGTGCCGGACATCGCCCGCGAGGTGGTGCAGAGCATGCTGGCGCGCGCCACCGGGCCGGTGAACCCGTCCCTCATCAAGGAGGCCATCGTCCGCAAGGAGCCCGACTTCGACGAGCGCGAGCACGGCTTCTCCACCTTCGCCCGGCTGCTGGCCGCGCTGGAGCAGCAAGGGCTGCTGCGCCGCATCCAGCAGGGCCGCCAGTGGTACGTGGTGGCGGCGGACTTCGACGTCGGCAGCGGCGACACCAAGAGCAAGAAGCGCGGCCCCGCGCACGCCGCCGAGGAAGACGACGAGTTGGAGTCCTACCCGGACCCGGACGAAGACGAGGGCTGAGCCCCCGTCCCCGCGACTACGCCCCCGCTGGGGGCGTGGTGGCCTCGAAGAGGTGCTCGAGGAACTCGGGCAGCAGGCTGGCGGAGATGACCCACAGCTTGCCTTCGCCCAGGTCCGCCAGCGACGCGCGCTCCACGTACTCCACGCAGGCCGCTTCCACGTAGTGGATGAACACCTTGCGCTCGCGCGCGCGGTACCAGTCCGCCGCGTGGGCCAGCAGCGCCACCATGGCGTCCTGGGCCTCCTTCGTCGCGTCGTCCACCAGCGGCACCAGCCGCACGCCGTCCAGCACGTTGAAGAGGTTGAGGCCCGGCTGCGCCGTCTCCAGCACCGCCAGGACGACGGGGCGGCCCTCATGCCGCGCCACCACCAGCTCGCGCTCGCGGCCCAGGCCCGCCTCGCCCCAGCGCTCCTTGGCGCGCTTGAGGTCGAAGCGCTCCGGCACCAGGTCCAGCGCCTCGCGGTAGGCCAGCGGGCGCGTGCGCTCCACCTGCTCGAAGAAGGCGGCGCGCTCGGCCTCGGTGGGCGTGCCCACCTCGATGCCCGCGGGGATTTCCCAGGCCCCGTCCACCTCCGCCTCCATCAACTGGAAGGGCACCAGGCACGTCTGGCCCGTGTGCTCGTACCAGGTGGCGAAGTCGAACTTGGTGAAGCGCACCCAGCGCACGCGCGCCTCGCAGAAGGCGAAGAACCACTTCACCTCCGGGTCCACCTGCGTGGGCTCGTAGCCGCGCAGGTAGATGTCGCGCAGCGCCTCGCGCGCCGACGTGCGGCTGCCCTTCACCGGCTGACGCGCCAGCTGGTGCGCCATCCAGCTGCCTTCGTACGGCTTCACCACCGACAGCGTGGCGCCCACGGACTGGCCCTCCGGGTGCACCACCCGGTAGCCCAGCCGCGTCCGGCCCTCCAGCCGCGCCAGCGTGGCGTCGAAGCGGGGGTGCGCGTCCTCGAAGTCCTCCGGAGACTTGCCCGGCAGCCGGAAGTAGCCCGAGCCGTCGAAGAGCTTCCAGGTGGCATCACCCCAGTCACCCTCCACCTGGGTGGCCGGGTGCATCTGCGCCTCCACCAGCGCGCGCCAGGCCTGCGCGCCCGCCGCGTCCAGGGGGCGCACGGACATGCCACACCGGCGGCCCGCGGCGGTGCTGGAGATGTTGCGCACCTCGGCGCGCAGCCGCACTGGCGCCATTCCTTCCGTCACGACCTCCAGCACCGGCTGACGCAGGCCCGGGTACAGCAGGTCCTCGCCGGGCTCCGTCAGGAAGGCGAGGCCCTCATAGGACAGGTCCAACACCTGACGCCGCACGTGCACCTGCGGCCACAGGGGATGGTCGAAGGACAGCATGCAGGCACGGCTCGGCGGCGCGCGCCGCAGCCAGCGGTGGCGGTAGCGCACGAGCTCCCGGGGCAGCGGCATCAGCACCAGGCCGGCTTCCTCGCGCGCCTCGCTCACCTCCAGGTGCACCACGCTGCTGTAGCCGAAGGCCTCCAGGGTGAAGGGCCACGCGGGGATTTCACCCTCGAAGCGCCAGCCCATGCGGCCTTCATGCGAGTCGAAGTACGCGGCCGTCACCGGCACCTTGCGCCCATCCGCGGCCCGCGCCATGCCGCGCGCCCGCCGGCCCACCAGCGCGTCGCAGATGCGCCGCACGCGGTCGGGGTGCTCGATGCGCTCCTTCCACACCGGCCGCGTCTCCGGCGGGAGCAGCAGGCCGTTGTCACGCAGGGCCTCCAGCACGGAGACGATGCGGCGGCCCGCGTCCAGGGGCGGCGCCAGGAAGCGCAGGCTCACCTCCGGCGCGCCGCGCACGTCCATGACCTCCACGTCCAGCGCGGTGGCCCAGCGCTCGCCATGGCCCAGCACCACGGAGGCGGTGTCACCCGGCTTCGGCGCCGCCTGCGTGCCCAGGTTCAGCGTCAGGTGCTCCAACGACAGCTGCACCAGCCGGCACGGCGCCTGGAGGTTTCCGAACGACGCCACCGCCGTCAGCTCCGTCCCCATCCGGTAACCGAGCATCGACGCCCGGCCGCTCAACCCTTCCAGCGTGTCCGCCTGCATGACAGCTCCGTTGTCTGAAGGAGATCGATTGTACGGCTTCACAGGTGCGAGACTTGAGAATTCTCATCCGAAGCGTGAGCACGAACGAGCCATGCGTAAGCTGCTCTCCAGGACAGGTCTGGATGTCTGATTTTTCAAGTGTCGCGCGGAGCGCCGTTTCACTCTGAGCAGGATGTGCGCTCGCCTCCCATCGGGTCCACACACACCCAGGCTTTGTGGGTGAGACGATGTGGCATGGATGCCCAAGGAGCGAGGGCTCGCACGCCCGCTCGCTGAGATGGAACCGGCATCGTCAACGGGTTAGGGGGAGGACCATGCCGCTCAACACCCTCTGCCTTCGTTGCGGCATGTGCTGTGACGGGACGCTCTTCACACACGTGTCACTCCAGCCGGAGGAAGCCCTGGCGCTCCAGCGGCGGGGGCTGCCGGTGGGCTCACGCACGGATGGAAGTCCGGCCTTGATGCAGCACTGCTCGGCCCTGGATGGGCGCACGTGCACCATCTACGCGGACCGTCCGGCGAGCTGCAGGCGGTATCACTGTCAGTTGTTCTCCGCGCTGGCGGAGCAGGAAGTCTCGTTGGACGAAGCGCTCGCGGTGGTGGACGAGGCCCATGCGCGAGTGGCCGCCGTGGCGCGCACGCTGGCGCCTGCTTCGGAGGAGGCGCCGCGCTCGGTGCTGCAGCGGGCCCGGCGCGCGAACCTGCCCGAGCACGGAGGCCCGCTGTCCGCGACGGACCTGGCCACCTACGAGCATGCGGAGGCCTATCTGGATACACACTTCCGGGGGCGCTTCGGACGGCGGGGTTGAGCGCGGCGACGCGGTGAATCCCAGCCGCCTCGCACACCGGTGTGGCTACGATGCGCGCGCGAGAATCCGGGCCGTGCTTCCACGGCGCCGCGTGACACCGAGGACCTCGATGAAGACGAACGCGTCCGTGCTGGCGGTGATGACGTGCTCCCTGCTGACGGCGCCGCTGGCCATCGCGGATGACACGGCCCCCGTGAAGTCCGCGTCGGTGGATTTGAATGGAGACGGCACGCCCGAAGCGGTGTCCCTCCAGTTCGACGCGCCGAAGAACGAGTTCGTCCTCAAGGCGGGCAGCGCCACAATCCGAGGCCCCGGTGACGACAATGAACCCGCGGGCGTGTTCATCGTGGACCTGGACAGCCGGGACAAGCGCAAGGAGCTCATGGTGCGCACCGGGCAGACGGACTACGACCAGCGCTCGTACCTCTACGGCTTCGACGGCAAGGCGCTGAAGCTGCTGGGCACCGTGCCCGCGCTCACCGAGGCCAAGGGCAACGGCATCATCCTGTCCGACTCATGGCAGGGCTTCTGGAACCGGCGCGACAAGTACGTGTTGGACGCGAAGACGGGCAAGGTGTCCGAGGTGCCGCAAGATTTGTACGCCGTGGGCGTCGAGGCCACGGTGAAGCAGTCGTTCCCGCTGACGCGCAGCCGCACGGACAAGAACGCCGTGGCCATGCTGGCCCAGGGCTCGAGGATTCAGGTCCTCGCCGCCGCGCGCTCGGGCCGCAAGGGTGAGGGCTACCTCTACCTGGTGAAGTCCTCCACGGGGCTGCTCGGGTGGGCCACCGCGAAGGATTTGACGGAGAAGACGGACGGCCTGCCACTCGCGGGTTGAGGGCAGGCGCTACCGCTGGACGGCGAGAATGCGCCAGCCCCGCACGTCCACGGCGTAGGTGGCTGCTTCAGTCGCGGTGGCGCCTTCGCTGCGACATGCGCCTTCCTTCACCAGGAATCGGACGAGCACGACTTCATCGTTCAGTGGAGCCGCCTCGACATCGTAGGAGTCGCGGCGATGGAGGCACACGTCATCCGGCGTAGCGCCCCGAGGCGGCTTCACATCCCGAGGAAGCATGTCGTCCATCGCGAGTTCGATGGCAGCGGCCAGGTTCGCCGGCACCTGCACGCGGCCTTCCGATGGGAGCCACAATGGGTAAGGCAGCTTCGCCGCCTCTTCCTTGGAGGCATGCTCCGGGCGAAAGGGCCGCTGGAAGAGAGCACAACCGGGGAGCATCACCACCGTCAGCAACAGGGCTCGACACTTCATGACCCGCTCCTAGTCGCCCACATCCGTGACGATGCCGAGTGGCTTGTGCTCCGGCTTGATGATGCCAATGAGTTCCCAGGTCCTTCCCTTACGAAGATAGACCTCACCGGGCTGAGGCTCATTCGCATGGGGAACCAGCTTCATCACATGACAGTCCGTGTCGAACTGGATTCGGATGAGCCATCGCTGGTTCTTCTCCCACCTGTCTTCCGGTGTCAGTGGCGACGGTGCCCAGGGATGGCTGTGGTAGTCCGCGATGCCGACTGCACGGCCACGCTCATCCCGTACATAGCGGGGTGACGTACACGACTTGCGCTTGTTGGGACCGATTCGCTGCATCTCACCGATGGGAGAGGGATAGCTCGCGTAGAAGACGCCGTCCCCGAGCGAGTAGAGGACGCCGCAGTACTCCTGGCCGTATTCCTTCTCTCGCGCTCCATCCATCTCCATGATGATGGGACAGAGCTGGTCGATGACGTCATCCACGTTCCTGGAGGGTTGGATGGCGGGCCATGGGCCTCGAACCCAGACCTGACCACCATCAGGCCCGAAGTAGACGTCCCTTCCAGCGTACCGATAGCCCGCCCCGCTGCAGGCCGTCAGCAACAGGGCAACCCTGGCCCAACGAAGGCTCATCCTGGCGTCCCTCCCACACCCGCGCCGGCTACCTGGCCAGCGCCAGCTCGATGCGTCCGAGCTGCTCGTCGGTGGACGTCACCTTCACCGTCACCGGCATGCCCACGGTGAAGGTCCGCTCCTTGCCCACCAGGGACAGCTCGCGCGCGTCCGGCCGGAAGGGGCCGCCGGACAGTGCATCCGTGGGCACCACGCCTTCCACCAACATGCCGTCCAGTTGCGCCACCAGGCCGAAGGGCCGCACCCGCGTCACACGCGCTGGGAACTGCTTCCCCACGTGCCCCGCCATCCACCGCGCCTCCAACTCACGGTGCCGGTCGTTCTCCGCCCGCGTCGACGCGCGCGCCTTCGCGTTGATGTGCACCGCGAGCGCCTCCATTCCCGGGTCCTCGTCCACGAAGTCCCGGCGCCCCTGCAGGTACCCCTTCAACGTCCGGTGCACCGCCAGGTCCGCATACCTTCGAATCGGTGACGTGAAGTGCAAATACAGCGGCGCCGCCAGGCCGAAGTGCGGCCCCGGCTTCACCGTGTAGCGCGACGGGCCCAGGGAGCGCCTCAGCACCGAACGCAACGCCGGCTCCGCCACCGCGCCCGCAATCTGCCGGTCGAACGCCGCCAGCGCGAGCGGCGTCAGCTCCCGCCCGAAGCCCGCCGCGAAGCCGGACGTCTCCGCGAAGGCATTCAGGTCCGCCACCCGCAGCGGGTCCGGCTGCTCGTGCACGCGGTACACCCCCGGCAGGCCGCGCGCCAGCATCCACCCGGCGATGGCCTCGTTCGCCGCCACCATGAAGCGCTCAATCATCGCGTGCGCGGACGTCGGCTTCTCACTCACCAGCCCGGACAGCTCGCCCGTCGCCTGGTCGAACGTGAAGCGCGCCTCGTCCCGCGCGAACTCCATGCCGCCTCGCGCCGCCCGCGCCACCGCCAGCCGCGCCGCCGCCAGCCGGAACCACGGCATCACCTCCCGCACCGGCTCCATGGGCGCCGACACCTCACCCCGGTCCAGGAAGGCGGCCACCTCGTCGTAGTTCAGCCGCGCCCACGAGCGGATGACGCTCTCGTACACGTCCGCCGCCGTCACCCGGCCCTGCGGGTCGATGCGCAGCTCCACCGTGAGGCACAGCCGCTCCTCGCCCTGCACCAGGCTCAGCCAGTGCGAGGACAGCGCCTCCGGCAACATCGGCAGCACGCGCCCCGCCAGGTACACGCTGGTGGCCCGCTCGCGCGCCTCGGCGTCCAGCGCCGTGCCCTGCTTCACGTACTCACCCACGTCCGCGATGGACACCAGGAGCCGCAGCGCCCCGTCCGGCCCCGCCGGCAGCACCGAAATCGCGTCGTCGATGTCCCGCGTGGACGGCGCATCCACCGTCACCGTGGGCACGTCCCGCAAGTCCCGCCGCGCGCCCACCGCGTGCGGCACCGCGCGCGCGCCCCGCGCTTCCTCCACGGCCTCCTCGGAGAAGTCCTTGCGCAGCCCGTGCCGGGCGATGACGCGCTCCAGGGAGCGGTCCTCCCCCGCTTCCACCCGGTAGAGCAGCACCACCTTGCCCTCGTCGATGCGCGCCACCACCGCGTCACCGGCCTGCACCTGCGCACCCGCGGGGTCCAGCACCCAGTCCGCGTTGGCCACCTCGCGGTCCACCCGGAGCAGGGGCGCGCCCTTGCGCAGCACCACCTCTCCGTAGACCTGCGTGCGGGGCCGCTCCACCAACGACAGCTGGCTGGCCGACCAGCGCCCATCCGCGCCCGCCGTCACCGTGGCCGTGACGACGTCCCCAGCGAAGTACGGGTTGAGGTCGGGCGGCGGGACGAAGGCCGACAACACCTCGGGCGAGCCGGGCGTCTGGACGGTGAGGAAGCCGAAGCCTCGAGGGTGGACGTCGAGACGGCCGGTGACGGAGCGGGGCGAAACAGAAGTATCCATGGAACCTTGAGCGCGTGTTTAACCCACTCCCATCCTGGGAAAGCAGGGCTCGCGCGGGAAAGTGTCGGCCCCCGGGACACGGCCCATGGAGGGCCTGCGTCTCACCGGGAGCGCCATCGCCAGGAAGTGGCGAACTGCCGGACGTGGACGCAGCCGGCCTCGCGTCCCTGACACCCTGGCCGGGCGCGCCCACGATTCCCCACCTGAATCCGGCTTCAATTCCGTCCTACCCGGGAAGTCGCCAGGTCCGGTAACAAACCCGTGGGGGACGGGGCTTTCGCGTCCATCCGGCTCACGGTGTACATTCGACGCCATTCGATGAGTGGGAACACGCTGCCGCTCGCGCCGGAAGCGCGCTCGCTGGGCAAGTACGAGGTGCTCTGCCGCCTGTCGACGGGCGGGATGGCGGAGATTTTCCTCGCGTCCCAGCGTGGCCTGGCGGGTTTCCACAAGCTGGTGGTGCTGAAGCAGATTCTCCCCGACATCCGCGGCGAGGAGGAGTTCGTCCGGATGTTCCTGGACGAGGCCAAGGTGACGGCCGCGTTCAACCACCCGCACATCGCCCAGGTGTACGACCTGGACATCGCGGACGGAGAGCTCTTCCTCTCCATGGAGTTCGTCCCGGGCGCCACGCTGGTGGAGGTGGCTCGCGCGTGCCGGCAGGCCAACACCCCCATCCCCATGGGCTACAGCCTGATGGCGGTGCGGGACACCGCCGTGGCGCTGCACTACGCGCACACCTTCACGGATCCGCTGGGCCGCCCCTCCCCCGTCATCCACCGGGACGTGGCGGAGAAGAACATCATGGTGACGTACGAGGGCGTCACCAAGCTGCTCGACTTCGGCATCGCCAAGAGCATGGCCCGCGCCAGCCGCACCGCCGTGGGCATGGTGAAGGGCACCAGCGGCTACATGTCGCCCGAGCAGATATTGGGCGAGCCGCTGGATGCGCGCAGTGACTTGTTCAGCCTCGGCGTGGTGCTGCACGAGTGTCTCACCGGCATGCGGCTGTTCTACGCCAAGCAGGCCGAGGCGATGATGAACGCCGTGCTGCGCTGCGAGGTGACGCCGCCCTCGCGCACCAACAAGCACGTGCCGCCAGAGCTGGACGCCATCGTCATGCGCGCGCTGTCCAGGCGCCGCGAGGACCGGTACGCCTCCACGCTGGAGTTCGCCCGCGCCATCGAGCGCGCCGTGGGTCCGCTCATCTGGCACCCCGAGCAGAGCAGCGAGCTGATGCTGCGCCTCTTCTCCGACCGGCGCGACCAGACGCGGCAGCTCCTGATGAGCGGGCAGAACGACACGGGGGACACCACCGGCGTGGTGAACCTGGCCAAGGTGATGGCCATGGGGGCCGAGCCCTCCGAGCTGCCCACCGGCGGCGTCACCTTGCCGCCGTCACCTCGGGCTCCGGGAGCGCCTCGCGGCGCCGCGC
>NZ_JAAIYB010000235.1 GCF_010894475.1 Myxococcus vastator | reverse complement strand
GGACAGGACTGGGACTGGCGGTATCGCGGCGGTTGGCCCAGGTCATGGGTGGACGGCTGGAAGCAGAGAACATTCCGGGCGGTGGTGCTCGCTTCACCGTGTCCTTGCCCGCACTCTGAGGAAAAGGCGCGCCTCCTACGGCCGGGAGCTACCCGCTCTCGCGTGGCTGGGGGATGATGTCTGGAGACGGCCATGCCCTTGTTCCGCACCATCCTCGTCGCCGACGACGAGCCCTCCATCCGCCACATCCTGACGCTGGTGCTCACCGACCGCGGCTATGACGTCCGCGCGGTGGCGGACGGCGAGGATGCCCTGCGAGAGTTGGCCGCTCGCGACTACGACGTGCTCGTGTGCGACGTTCGCATGCCGAAGAAGGACGGCCTCACCGTCCTTCGCGAGGCGCTGGCCGCCCACCCGGGTCTGACCACGGTGGTGATGAGCGCCTATGGCTCCCAGGAGCAGGCGCTGGAAGCCGTTGCCGCGGGCGCGTTCGACTACGTCCAGAAGCCCTTCAAGCCCGACGAAATCGTCTTCGTCCTCCGAAAGGCGGAGGAGCGGGAGCGGCTCGTCCGCGAGAACCGGCGGCTGAAGCAGGCCAGTCTGCCCTCGGCGCCCGAGGGGCACATCCTCGGAGAAAGTCCCTCGCTGCACGCGCTCCTTCGGCAGGTGAGCCGACTGGCTCCAGTGGACACCACCGTGCTCATCAGCGGAGAGAGCGGTACGGGCAAGGAGCTCATCGCCCGGGAACTGCACGTGCGCAGCCCTCGGGCTCCCATGTCCTTCGTGGCGGTCAACTGTGGCGCGATACCGGCTGGCCTCATCGAGAGTGAGCTGTTCGGCCACGCGAAGGGCGCCTTCACCGATGCGCGCACCGCCAAGCGAGGGCTCTTCTCCGAAGCGGATGGAGGAACCCTCTTCCTGGATGAAGTGGGCGAGCTGCCGCTGTCCGCTCAGGTGAAGCTGCTGCGCGTCCTCCAGGAGGGCGAAATCCGGCCCGTGGGGGAGAACCGCGTCGAAAAGGTGAACGTGCGGGTGGTGGCCGCCACACTGCGGGACCTCTCCCGACTGGTGTCGAAGGGGGAGTTCCGCGAGGACCTGTACTACCGGCTCAATGTGGTGAACCTCCGTGTCCCGCCGCTGCGAGAGCGGCGCGAGGACGTGCCTCTGTTGGCGCGGGCGTTCATCTCCCGCTTCAACCGCGAACTGAACCGCGATCCTCCCGTGGCGGGCCTGTCCACGGAGGCCGAGTCGCTTCTGGTGTCCTACGCGTGGCCGGGTAACGTGCGCGAGTTGGAGAACGCCATGGAGCGCGCCGTGCTGCTGGCGGACGAACCGCTCATTCTTCCGGCCAACCTGCCTGAACGGCTGTGGGCCGCGCCCCCACCCGGCCCCACGGCGGCTGGGGCAGGCCAGGTGCTACAGGGCGGTGGTGACCTGTCGCTCAAGCGGGCCATCCGCGAGATGGAGGAGGCCTATATCCGGGCCGCCCTGCGAAAAACGAAGGGAAACCGCACGCGGGCGGCGGAGTTGCTGGACATCAGCCACCGGGCACTCCTCTACAAAATCAAGGAGTACGGAGTCGATCCGGACGCCGAGGCGGAGCGGGGTTGAGGCGGAAACCTTGTCCGGTAACTGGACGCACCGGCCGGCATTTGACGGACCGCGCCGGAGGCCGGAAAATCGGGCCTCCGCGACGGTGTTAAGGGGCCCGGCGCTGTGGGTGGTGTGGGGCTCCCGTCCGTCCGGAGGGCAGGCGGGCTCCAGGCACTTTTTAGGAGGGGTTGACGGCCAGTGCTACGCTGGCTGCCTCTCGACGGAGTCACGCATGGCGAAGGGCAAACTGGTACTCGGCCTGGATATCGGATCGACGTCCATCAAGATGATTCTCCTCAAGGAGCAGCGCAAGCGCGGCGAGGTCATCTACGCGCTGCAGAGCTTCGGGATGAAGCCGCTGCCACCGGAGGCCATCGTCGACGGCGCGCTGATGAACTCCACGGCCATTGTCCAGGCCGTGCAGGACCTGATGTCCGAGCTGAAGGTGAAGGGCAAGGACGTGGCCATCGGCGTGTCCGGCCACTCGGTCATCATCAAGAAGATTCAGATGCCTCGCATGTCCCAGGACGAGCTCGAGGAGAGCATCCAGTGGGAGGCGGAGCAGTACATCCCGTTCGATGTGAAGGACGTGAACATCGACACGCAGATCCTCGACGGCGGCGGCAACGACGCCACGGGACAGATGGACGTGCTGTTGGTGGCAGCCAAGAAGGACATGATCAACGACTACACCACGGTGGTCTCCGAAGCCGGCTTGGCCCCGGTGGTGGTGGACGTGGACGCCTTCGCCGTCCAGAACATGTTCTCCGTCAACTACGACGTGCCGGACCGCGAGACGGTGGTGCTCATCAACGCGGGCGCCTCGGTGGTGAACATCAACATCATCTCCAGCGGCGCGACGGTCTTCACTCGCGACGTCACCATCGGTGGCAACCAGTTCACCGAGGAGATTCAGAAGCAGCTGAATGTCTCCTACGAGGAGGCCGAGGCGCTGAAGATTGGTGGCAACGGCGCGGACGCGGACGCCGTGGTGCCTCAGGACGTTGAGCGGGTGCTCTCCAGCGTGGCCGAGCAGGTGGCCGGTGAAATCCAGCGCTCGCTGGACTTCTACGCGGGCACCGCCGCCGACTCGAACTTCAGCAAGGTCTACCTGTCGGGCGGCACGGCGAAGATTCCCGCGCTGTTCAAGACCATTGAAGCGCGCACCGGCGTGCCGGTGGAGATTCTCAACCCCTTCCGCAAGATCGAAGTGGACAACCGGAAGTTTGACCCCGCGTTCATCATGGACGTGGCGCCCATGGCCGCGGTGGCCGTGGGCCTGGCGCTCCGGCGCCCGGGCGACAAGCTGGCCTGACCGGACCACCCACTGGAGACGACGCACATGATGATTCGCATCAACCTGCTGCCCGTCCGGGCGGTGAAGAAGCGCGAGATGGGCCGGCAGGTGCTGGTCCTCTTCGCCGTGGTCCTGGTCGGTGCTGCCGTGGCCAACTACGGCTGGTACGACAACCGGGATACCGAGCTTGCGACGCACCGGCAGGGCGTTGCCACGGCCAAGGCCAAGATCGCCGAGCTGGAGAAGATCATCGGCGAGGTGAAGAACATCAACACCCGCAAGGCCGAGGTGGAGAAGAAGCTGGCCGTGCTGGACTCGCTGCGCAGGGGCCGCAATGGCCCCGTCCGCATGATGGACGCGCTCGCGTCCGCTACGCCGAAGAAGGTGTGGGTGAAGACCTTCGCGGAGGTGAACAACGCGGTGGCCATTGATGGCTCGGCCGTGAGCCACGACGAGGTCGCGGAGTTCATGCGCGGGCTCAACGGTGTCATGTGGACACCGAAGGGAATGGGCCGCCTGGTGGACCGACGACGCGAGAGCAAGACGGCTCGTGTGGAGTTGCTGACCGCGGACGCGACCATCGAAGAGTTCCCGGAAGCGCAGGTCACCCCGTTCTTCAAGAACATCGACCTGAAGAACGCCACGCAGACGAAGGCGACTCAGCCCGGTACCCCTACGCTGGTCGATTTCAAGATCACGCTGAGCTCCAACTACGCAATCTGAGAGAGCCGCCCGCCATGGACAAGTACCTGGATCAATTCGTCAAGGCGCCCCCGGCCATCAAGTTCGGCGGACTGGCCTTCGCCGTGGTTGCGCTCACGGTTGGCAACTTCTTCATGTTCATTCAGCCCACTGAGGACGCCATCAAGTCGCAGATTGCCCAGCGCCGGAAGCTGGACATGGAGCTGGCGGACAAGAGTGAGATCGCTCAGAACCTCAACGAACGTCGGCGCGAGATGGACGTGCTGGAGCAGAAGCTCTCCGAGGCGCTGACCGAGCTTCCTGAGCAGCGCGACATCGAAGAGCTGCTCGCGCAGATCAACGACATTGGCAAGAAGAGCGGCCTGGAGATCTCCAGTGTGACGCCCGACAAAGAGACGGTCGGCGGAGGGGAGTTCTTCGCGCGCATCCCCATCAAGATGACGGTGAGCGGCAACTACCACGAGATTGCCCTCTTCCTTCAGGAGATGGCGAACATGCGCCGCATCGTCAACGTCAACAACATCAAGCTCGATTCGGCCGTGCTCAAGAACGAGAAGGTGGTCCTGCAGAGCAGCTTCCTGGCGACGACGTTCCGGTTCGTCGAGCAGAAGAGCGCCCCCGCAGCGGGAGCGGCCACCAAGAACGCGAAGTCGAAGAAATAGAAACTTGATCCGCTCAAGAAGTAGGGCGACAAGGGGATTGAGGATGAAGACGTTCAAGGCCACCATGACCACCGCGATGCTTGCCATGACGCTTGCTGCGTGCGACGAGGCGCCGAGTCCAGCGCCCAAGGCCGCGAAGCCCAAGGCTGCGGTGGCAGTGCCGGTGAAGTCGGCCCCCGTTGAAGCGGTGGCCCAGCAGGTTCCGACCCACTCCTATACGTACAACCCGGTGGGCAAGCGGGACCCGTTCCGCAGCCCGATCGAGGACCTGGGTCCGGTGAACGCGAATCCAGTCGCTTCTTGTAGCGAACCGCTCTGCGCCTTCGACCTGGACCAGCTGAAGCTGGTGGCGGTCGTCACGGGTGATGCGAGCCCGATGGCCATGGTCGAAGACCCGGCGGGTCGTGGCCACATCGTACGCCGCAATACCCGAATGGGGCGACAGGGCGGGAAGGTGACGCAGATCCTTCGTGATTCCGTGACGGTGACGGAAGTGTTTTCGGGCAACGGCGAAATCATCAAGAATCCGGTGATGCTGCAGCTGAAGCCCGATGTGAAGCAGGACCCCGCCTACAACATGATGACGGGCAAGAACTTCGGGGAATAGCGCCCTCCAAGGCGCTCCCGCGGGCGGTGGCCCGCTTCCAACTTGTTGAGGGGACGCATGCTCGAGGAGAGCGCTGTGACGAGGGGCAAGTGGATGTTGACGGCCGCGTTGGCGGTCGTTCTTGTGGGCGCCAGGGTGCATGGCGCCGAGCTGAATACGCTGCGGGGACTGGATGTCTCGCGCACGGGCTCGGGCGCTCAGGTGGTGGTGACCGGCACCCGGCCACCTACCTTTACGGTGTTCCGCCTGAGTGGGCCGGAGCGGCTGGTGGTGGACCTCTCGTCGGCAGACGCGACGGGGATCAAGGGACACCACGATGGCTCGGGACCGGTCGCCGGTGTCGTGGCGTCGCAGTTCTCGGACGAACGCGCGAGCGTCGGTCGGGTGCTGCTGGCGCTGGACAAGGCGTCCCAGTACGACGTCCGCGCGGATGGCAACCGCGTGGTCATCTCAGTGGATGGCGCCGCGCCCGCGGCGGCCAAGTCCGAAGGGGTGACTGCCGCGGCACCGGCGAAGCCGCGCGAACCCGTTGTTGTCGCTACGGCTCCGTCCGAGGTGAAGCAGGCTGCGCCTGTGACGGCCTCCCAGGCGGCGCTTCCGGAAAACGTGGTGGCCGCCGAGGCGGATGAGCGTGAGGTGTCGAATCCGGCCCAGCGCATCACCGCCATGTCCTTCGCGAACGACACGTTGCGGATTCGCGCGGACGGCGACATCGCTCGCTACGAAGTGCTGGAGCTTGCCGACCCGCCCCGCCTCGCGGTGGACCTGTTCGGCGTGGGCCTGGCGACGCGTGCTCCTCGGGTCAACTCGGGTTCGCTCCGTGAAGTTCGCGTGGGTGCTCACGCGGACAAGGTGCGCCTGGTCCTGGATGTACGCGGGACGATGCCCGCCTACCGCGTGGACCGTGCCAGCCGCGGGCTCGAGGTCGTTCTGGGCGGCGCGGTTGCTCGGAAGGCCGCGTCGGCTCCTGCGGCTGAGGAAGTCGTGACGGCCGTCGCGGAAGTCGAGCCGCTGCGTCCTGCTCCGGTGAAGCCCGAGTCTTCCTCCCTGGTGGAGGTGAAGGACGTGCGCTTCGAAGAGGGCAGCGCGGGTGGTCGCATCGTGCTGAAGTTGTCAGGGGCCACGGCCTGGAAGGTGGACCGGCCGGATCCTCGCAGCGCCGTGCTGACGCTGGAGAATGCGCGCCTTCCGAAGAAGCTGGAGCGTAGCCTCGACACCAGCGCCTTGGAGACGCCGGTGAAGATGATCAGCGCCTTCAGTGTACCGGGCGACGGCGGCAAGGTGCGCTTGGTGGTGGCCGCCGACGGTGCGATTGCGGAGAAGGTGTCCCAGAACGGGGGCACGCTGTCCTGGCGGCTGGATGTGAAGGGCGTGAAGACTGAAGAGGTGGCCGTTGCCCAGCGCACTGCTGGCTTCACCACCGAAGCGCCCGCCTACGCCGCGGAGGGGGCTCCTCAGCAGGCTCGCTACCGTGGGAAGCGCGTGTCCTTCGAGTTCAAGGACATCGATATCCAGAACCTCCTCCGTGTCATCGCGGAAATCTCCAAGAAGAACATTGTTGTGGCGGATGACGTCAGCGGCAAGGTGACCATCCGCTTGCGCAACGTCCCCTGGGACCAGGCGCTGGACCTCGTCCTGCGCACCAAGGCGCTGGGCAAGGAGGAGTTCGGCAACATCATCCGAATCGCTCCCCTGAAGACGCTTGAAGAGGAGGCCCGGCTGCGTCAGGAGCGCAAGAAGTCGCTTCAGCAGCAGGAGGACCTGATGGTCAACCTCATCCCGGTCAACTACGCCGTGGCCGGCGAAATGGCGGCGCGGGTGAAGGATGTCCTGAGCGAACGAGGCTCGGTGACGGTGGACCAGCGGACCAACGTCCTCATCGTCAAGGACGTGCGTTCGAATACGGAGCGAGCCCGTTCACTGGTGCGCAGCCTGGACACTCAGACGCCGCAAGTGCTGATCGAGAGCCGCATCGTCGAAGCCAACACCACCTTCAGCCGTTCGTTGGGCGTGCAATGGGGTGGGCAGGCTCGCGCTGGTCAGGCTACTGGTAACTCCACGGGTCTCATCTTCCCGAACAACCTGGCCGTGACGGGTGGCGTGGCTGGTGCCGCACCTGGTCTTCCAAATAATCCAAACTTCGCAGTGAACTTGCCCGTGGGTACCGGGCAGGGCGTCGGCGGTGCGATGGGTTTCACGTTTGGCTCGGCGGGCGGTGCGTTGCAGCTCAACCTGCGTCTGTCTGCGGCGGAGAACGAGGGTACGGTGAAGACCATCTCCGCGCCCAAGGTCACGACGCTGGATAACAACACGGCCCGCATCAGCCAGGGTGTTTCCATTCCCTTCAGCCAGACGTCGGCGCAGGGCGTGAACACCACCTTCGTGGAAGCGCGTCTGTCCTTGGAAGTGACGCCGCACATCACCCAGGACGGAAGCGTCCTGATGTCCATCAACGCGTCCAACAACCAACCTGACCCGTCTAGCACGGGTGCCAACGGTCAGCCTTCCATTCAGCGCAAGGAGGCCAACACTCAGGTGCTGGTGAAGGATGGAGACACGACGGTCATCGGTGGCATCTACGTGCGCCGCGGCGCCACGCAGGTCAATGCGGTGCCTTTCTTGTCGCGGATTCCGGTACTGGGGCTGCTCTTCAAGAACAACACGGAGTCTGATACCCGGCAGGAACTGCTCATCTTCATCACGCCCCGTATTCTCAACCGGCAGACCATCGCGCAGACCCTGTAGGGTTTCCTTCGCGTCCTCTTGCAGGAGAGCGTTCGCTTATGAAGAACTTCTATCTCGCGGTGCCGTTGGTGCTGGCCGTGTCAGGATGTGTCGACAGTCCGCCTGACATCCAGCTCTTCAACGCGTTCATTCCGGATGCGGCCTGTGCGATCAATCAGTCTGGGCTCGCCAGTAGTGGCGGGTCACTGGATCTCACGACGTCAGGCCGTTACCTGGCTGCGTTCCAGGTCCAGAGCAGCCTATCGACTCAGGAGGTCGTCGTTGGTGATGCTCCCGTCACAGGCGGTGGCGACGAGGCTTCCATTTACGTCACCAGCGTCGAGCTGAACTACGAAACGCAAGGCACGGGGCCGACGCTCACGAGCGACGTCTACCCGTACTACTTCAACCTGCCTGCGAACACGACGCAGAGCAGCAGCGCGGTGCTGGATTTGCTGGGTGCCAACGCGAGTGAGGACCTCGCAGCCTATTACAGCGGTGGCGGTACCGCCGCAGTAAGCGTTGTCGTTCGAGTGAAACTGAGTGGCAAGACCATCAACGGCAAGTCGACCGAGTCGAACGAGGTCACGTACCCCATCACGTTCTACTATTCGGGCTTTACCTGTCCGGAGGGGACGCAGCTTGAGGCGAACGGGCCCTGCGGCCTCCCGGGTGGACAGGACCGCTTCGCGCCGTCCTGCACCGAACCGGAAGAAGAAGAGTAGTCCCAAGCCCGCCGGGGCCCTTGACCGGGCCCCGGCCGTCTTTCTAAGAGCCTCTACCCATGTCCTTCCGCACGCACCTCGAGTCGGTGGTCAACCAGGTCGATGGAGCCCTCGCGTGCAGCGTGATGGGCTTCGACGGCATCTCCGTCGACACCTTCCAGAAGGACGAGAGCGCCGAGCTGGACCTCAACGGCGCCTGGGTGGAGTACGCCAACCTCCTCACGCAGCTGCGCAACGCCGCGGAGACCCTCAAGACGGGCACCGTGAGCGAGGTCAGCGTCAACAGTGAGAAGGTGCTGACCGTGATGCGGCTGGTGTCACCGGACTACTTCCTGGTGCTCGCCCTTCACGCGGACGGCAACTTCGGCAAGGGCCGCTACGTGCTGCGCGTCACCGCACCCAAGGTGCGCGCCGAGCTCTAGTCGGACGCCCCGGCCAGCAGTCATCCAGGCGACGCTTCCGCCGCTGCTTTCCCCTTCCCATGGAAGGGGCGCATGGGCTAGACACCCCAGACTTTTCAAGCTTTCGCTGCTGCGAGTCTGTAAGGAGTCGGTCCCCATGGCCGGTGTCATCGATACGTCCGAGTTCCGCAAGGGTCTGAAGATTGAAATCGACGGTGAGCCGTTTGAAATCGTCGATTTCCAGCACGTCAAGCCCGGCAAGGGTTCCGCGTTCGTGCGCACCACGATTCGCAGCCTCCTGACGGCCCGCGTGCTCCAGCCCACGCTGAAGTCCGGTGAGAAGGTGGGCAAGCCCGACATCGAGGAGAAGGACATGCAGTACCTCTATGTCCAGGGCGAGGAGTTCTACTTCATGGACACCCGCAACTACGAGCAGACCTTCCTCGGTGAGAAGGTGCTCGGAGAGGCGAAGAACTTCCTGAAGGAGAACATCAACGTCAGCGTCCTCTTCTACAATGGCAAGGCCATTGGTGTGACGCTGCCGAACTCCGTGGACCTCAAGGTCACCCAGTGTGACCCGGGCATCCGCGGCGACACTGTCTCCGGCGCGCTGAAGCCCGCCGTCCTGGAGACCGGCTACTCCGTCAACGTCCCGCTCTTCATCGAAGAGGGCGACGTGCTGAAGATTGATACGCGTGACGGCAAGTACCTGACGCGCGTGGCCACCAGGGGTTAGTTCGCAGCTCGGCAGCGACGCCGGAGGGAAGGGGACGCGAGTTATGGCAACGAAGCGCAAGTCGACCCGGGCCCAGGCGCCCGCGCGGACGGTAGCCGCCTCCAGCGGCACGGCCGACACGGGTGGCACGTCCCTGGACGTGGATGCCCTGCGGCAGATCGTGGAGATTCTCGAGTCCTCGGACGTCACGAGGCTGGTCTGGAAGCGCGGCGAGGAGAAGCTCTTCATCCGCCGCGGCCAGGGGCCCGAGACGACCATCGTCCACCACGCCGCGCCGTCTCCCGTCGCCGCGAGCGCCGGGGGGGAGTACACCGCCCCGGCCGCTCCTCGCATTGCCGCTCCGACGCCGGCCGCTGCTCCCGCGGCGCCGGCTCCGGCCGCGGAGAAGCCGGTGGAGAAGCCTGGCCACCAGGTGACCAGCCCCTTCGTGGGGACGTTCTACCGGACCCCGGCGCCGGACCAGCCTCCCTTCGTCGACGTGGGCTCCCTGGTGAAGAAGGGCCAGGTGCTCTGCATCATCGAAGCGATGAAGCTGATGAACGAGATTGAGTCCGAGGTGTCCGGCCGGGTGGCGGAAATCCTCGTGGAGAACGGCCGGCCGGTGGAGTTCGGCCAGGCGCTGTTCCGCATCGAAGTGGCCTGACGAAGAGGCTGGCGCGCCGCCCGTGTCCCACGGGCGAGCCGCTCCTCATAACGGCCCTGACGGAGACACCCACGTGTTCAAGAAGGTGCTGATCGCCAACCGCGGGGAGATTGCCCTGCGGGTCATCCGCGCCTGCCGGGAGTTGGGCATCGCCACGGTCGCGGTGCACTCCACGGCGGACGCCAACGCGCTCCATGTCCGTTTCGCGGACGAGGCGGTGTGCATCGGCCCGCCGGCGTCCAAGGAGAGCTACCTCAACGTCCCGCAGCTGCTGTCCGCCGCCGAAATCACCCGCGCGGACGCCATCCACCCGGGCTACGGCTTCCTGTCGGAGAACGCCGAGTTCGCGGAGGTCTGCGAGAACTGCAAGATCCGCTTCATTGGCCCCCGGCCGGAGATGCTCCGGATGATGGGCAACAAGGTGCGCGCCCGTCAGGCCGCGCGCGAGGCCGGACTGCCCCTGCTGCCCGGCAGCCCCGGCACCGTGAAGGACCCGCGTGAGGCGGAGGCCTTCGCCCGCGAGATTGGCTTCCCCGTCATCCTCAAGGCGGCCGCCGGTGGCGGCGGCAAGGGGATGAAGATCGTCCGCGAGCCGGGCGCGCTGGCGCAGGCCTTCTCCACCGCCCAGGCGGAGGCCGTGGCGTCGTTCTCCAACGGCGACCTCTACATCGAGCGCTACGTGGAGAAGCCGCGCCACATCGAAATCCAGATTGTGGCGGACGAGCACGGCAACATCATCCACCTCAACGAGCGTGAGTGCTCGGTGCAGCGCCGGCACCAGAAGCTCATTGAAGAGAGCCCGTCCCCGGCGCTCACGCCGGAGCTGCGCAAGCGCATGGGCGAGGTGTCCGTGAACGCCATGCGCAAGCTCGCGTACAACAACGTGGGCACCATCGAGTACCTGCTCGACGAGCGCGGCGAGTTCTACTTCATGGAGATGAACACGCGCATCCAGGTGGAGCACCCGGTGACGGAGCTCGTCACTGGCGTGGACCTGGTGAGCGAGCAGATCCGCCTGGCCTATGGGGAACCCCTGCGCTTCAAGCAGGAGGACATCCAGATTCGCGGCCACGCCATCGAGTGCCGGGTCAACGCCGAGGACCCGATTACCTTCGCCCCCTGGCCCGGGAAGATTACGGGCTACAGCGTGCCGGGCGGCTACGGGGTTCGCGTGGACTCGGGCGCCTACGAGAACTACACGGTGCTGCCGTACTACGACAGCTTGCTGTCGAAGCTCATCGTCCACGCGGAGGACCGGGCCACGGCCATCCGCCGCATGCAGCGCGCCCTGGGCGAATACGTCGTCGAAGGCATCCGCACCAACATCCCGTTCCACCGGGCCGCACTCGCGGAAGAGTCCTTCCAGGAGGGCAATTACGACACCCGGTTCGTGGAGCGTCTGCTCGCGAGCGAGACGGGCTCCCGGCGGCTGAAGAAGGCCGTCGAGGAGACGCCGTAGCACCCATACACCTGGTGTGGATCCCCGCTTGTCGGGCCGCCACGCGAGCAGGTGATCCGGCCCCGGGGGGAGCCGGGCCGTTTCTTGACCCGCGTCGGAGCTTTCCGTTAGCCTCCGACACTCCCCCTTGCTGAGGATGGAAACCCGCGAAGTTCAAGGGGTTTCGGCCTGCTGGAAGCCCACCGCTCGATGGACAAGAACAAGATCATCGAAGCCGCCGCGAAGCTCGTCGCGAAGGGCGCCTACGACAAAGCCATCAAGGAGTACCAGAAGGTCCTGGAGGTCGACCCGAAGGACATCCGGGTCCTCCAGAAGATGGGGGAGCTGTACCAGAAGAAGAACGACAACCCGCAGGCCGCCCACTTCTTCACCAAGGTCGCGGAGAGCTACTCGTCGGACGGCTTCTTCCTCAAGGCCGTCGCGCTCTACAAGCAGGTCCTCAAGCTCAACCCGAACCTGCTGGAGGTGAACCTCAAGCTGGCGGAGCTCCACCAGCAGCTCGGGCTGATGTCCGAGGCGATGGCGTACTTCCAGATTGTCGCCAACCACTACGACAAGGCGGGCGACACGAAGTCGTCGCTCGATACCTTGAAGAAGATGGTGGATCTCGACCCGGAGAACGTGGCGTCGAAGATCAAGCTGGCGGAGCTGTACGCGCGGGAGAACATGGCGCGCGAGGCGGCCCAGGAGTTCAAGCGCGCCGCCGAGTACCTCAAGCGCAACAGCCGCGCGGACGACTGGCTCCGCGTGGCCGAGCGGCTGTCCGCGCTGGAGCCGGACAACCTTCCGCTGTCGAAGGAGCTGGCCACGTCGTACCTGCAGCGCGGCGACCAGAAGCGCGCGCTGGCGAAGCTGCAGGTGTGCTTCAAGGCCGATGGCCGCGACGTGGAGACGCTCACGCTGCTGGCGCAGGCGTTCCAGGGCCTGGGCCAGACGTCGAAGACCATCTCCGTCTACAAGGAGCTGGCCAAGATTCACCAGGAGCGCGGCCGCGTCACCGAGGCCGAGGCGGTCTGGACGCAGATTGAAGTGCTGGACCCCGAGGACCCGGACCTGGTCGCGCGCCGCGCGCCCGAGCCCGCCCCAGCGGCGCCCCAGCCCGCGGCGGCGCCTCAGCC
>NZ_JAAIYB010000234.1 GCF_010894475.1 Myxococcus vastator | reverse complement strand
GAGCACGGATGATGCCAGCCACGGGGCGGCGGGCGGAGCGGGACGGGCCCGTCGGAAATCACCTCGGAGGAGGGACTCCAGCCACGCCATGCCGATAGAGCAGGCGTGTCCTCCGGGCCGCGGCGTGGCCGGGGCGACACGGAACGGGCGGCGCACGTGGGGCCGCCCTGCTTCTACGCTCCGAGCTTCGAACCTGCGAAGACGCGGTCAGCCGGTCGGAAACTACGGCACCAGGATGGGCGCGGGCTCCAGGATGGGCCCTGGCTCCTCGATGGACCCCGTCATGGTGCTTCCCGGCGGAGGGGAGCTCCCCGCGTCGGGGGCGTCGCCGGAGCCGGCATCGTCGGAGCCCGCATCGGAGCCAAGGCCGCCGTCGGTTCCCGAATCGGTGCCAAGACCGCCGTCGGTGCCCGAATCGGCGCCCCCGTCGGACGGCGCGGCGTCGTCGGAGACGCACGCGTTGTCGACGCAGGTGTAGCCCTCCAGGCACTGGTAGAGCTCATCGCAGGGCTGCCCTTCCTCGTCGAAGTCGACGAGGAGGCTGCACGCGGACAGCCCGGTGCCCAGGGCCATGAAAGCAACGAGGTTTCGCAAGGGACGGCGCATGGCTAGTAGTTCCGGAGATCGTCTTCATCGAGTGCGGGCCGCTTCTTCTTCTCTTCCTCTCGCCGCCGCTCCTCCTGCCGCCGCCGCTCTTCTTCCTCGCGCTGCGCCGCGGCCTCTTCCTGCTTGCGCCGCTCCTCCAGCTCCTGGCGCTGGCGCTCCACCTCTTCACGGCGCTTGCGCAGCTCCTCCTCACGCTTCCGCGCCTCGTCGTCCTGCGCGCGCGTGTCGGACTGCGTCTGCGTGGAGGCGGGCACCGCCTGCGCGGGAGGTGGAGGCATGGGCAACGCCTCCTTCGCCGCGGCGGGCTCCGGCACCGGCGTGGCGCGGGGTGCCCGGGACGGCGACTTGGAGCCGCCGCTGCCGCCCTTCGCGAAGGCCAGGTAGCCGCCCGCGCCCGCCGACGCGAGGCCCAGGAGGATGCCGAGGTCGGCCACCAGCGCGTACGACTTGCCCGTGCTCTTGATGTCCTGGGCGCGGTTGCTGTTCTGCGCCGCGCGCTTGAAGTCATCCGCCTTCGCGGAGGCCTCCATGCCGAAGTAGACGCCGCCGGCCAGCAGCGCCACGCCTGTGGCCATCAGCACGTAGCCCACGGTGCGGCGCGTGGTGCTGATGCCCCCCGCGAAGTGCGTCATCGGCTTGCCGCCCTGGCGCGACGCATCCGCCGACACCAGCTTCGCCAGCAGCGCCTGTGAACCGTCCACCAGGCCCTCCCCGCGCGGCACCGTCCCCAGCGCGTAGGCCTGGTTGTGGCCATCCGACACGTCCAGGCGCAGGCCCGTCACCTCCAACGGCGCCGTCCCAGCGCCGCCGCGCACCAGCAGCGCCAGCACCTGGGACACGCCCGCGAGCGTCCCCAATTCCCGCAGGGCCGCGTCGCGCTCCGGGCTCTCCGGCTTGCGCGCCGCCTGCTCGGTGAACGTCTGCAGGCCCTTCTGCGCCGCCACGGGGGACAGCGTCAGGTTGACCTCGCCTTCGCGCTCCCGGCGCTGCGTCAGCGCGTAGCCCGGCGCCACCACCGTCACGTAGTGGTCGGCGGCCGTGAGGTCGGCGACCTCCACCGGCGAGATGCCCCGGAACTGGCCGTCCACGAACACCTGGGCCGGCACCTGCTCGGTGCTCACGCGCAGGCTCGCCTTGGCGCCGGTGAGCACCGCCTTGCGCTCCTTCTCCACGAAGGTCATCTCCTCCGGCGGGAAGAAGTTGGGCGAGAAGCGCGCCTCCGGGTTCAGCGCCAGCGCGGTGCGAATCTCCAGCTGCGCGGCGGTGTTCTCACCGTTGGCCACCTGCGACGCGGCCTTCAGCACCCGCGCGCGGCTCAGCTCGGTGAAGCGCTGGGAGAGGTCGGCGCCCTCGTAGCCGCGCACCGCCTTGTCGAAGTGCTCGAGCGCCTTCTCCGTGTCGAGCTCGTCGTAGGCGCGCTGGCCCGCCTTCATCGCCGCGGCGGCCTCCGCCTCACGGGCCTGGCGCTCGCGCTGCCCGTCCGCGTCCAGCGCGTCCGCCAGGCGCACCAGCTTCAGCCGCCCCGAGCGCGTCACCGCCACTTCCGCCTCGCGCGCCAGCCGGGCCGCGTCGCCACGGGCCGCCGCGTCCAGCGCAATGGCCACCACGGTGACCGTCGCCGCGTCGGCCGGCGCATCCGCCGTCGCCGCGCTCAAGGCCCGGGGCACCAGCCGCGAGGACACCGGCGCCTGCGCCGCCGCGGGTCCCACGGCCAGCAGTCCCACCAGCCATCCACTCAACGCGGCGTGAACCGCTCGCACATTCGAAGGTCGCATCACTCGTTCACCTTTGGCTCGTTGCGCATCAAACGGACTGCGCGGCGAAATGCAAGTGAGAAGGAGTCCTCAGCGACCCGCTGCCCGGACCGGAGCGCGCGCGGGAGCGGATGCCATGCCATGGAGATAGTCCAGGGCGACTCTCAAGGGATAGTCCTCCAGCTTCGCGGTGACGTCCCAGGGCTTGAGGTTCTCCGGCAGGCCTCGGGGTGCTTGCGCTGCGGGCTCGGCCGCGGCCGTCGGCTCGGCGCGGAAGTGGCGCCGCAGGTCCTTCTCCCGGACCACGTCGCGCGGCACCTTGCCTCCCGGCGCGTCGGGGACGAGGAAGTCCGGGGTGATGCCGCGCTCCTGGATGCTGCGGCCCTTGGGCGTGTAGTAGCGGGCAATCGTCAGCTTCAGCCCGGAGCCGTCCTCCAGTTCGATGACTGTCTGGACGCTGCCCTTGCCGAAGGTGGGCGTGCCCAGGATGCTCGCGCGGCCATGGTCCTGGAGCGCGCCCGCCACGATTTCGGACGCGGAGGCGCTGCCCGCGTTGACCAGCACCACGACGGGGTAGTCCTTCTCCGTGTCGCGGTCCTTGCTGCGCTCCACGGTGGCGCTCCGGCCGTCCCGCCCCCGCGTGGAGACGATGGGCAGGTTGCCCGGCAGGAACCTGTCACTCACCGCCACCGCCTGGTCCAGCAGCCCGCCCGGGTTATTGCGCAGGTCCAGCACCAGCCCGCGCAGCTCCTTGCCGCCGTTGAGCGCGCGCAGCCGCTCCAGCTCCTTGCGGAGGTCCAGGTCGGTGCGGTCCTGGAAGTTCTTCACCTTCACGTGGGCGAGGCCGCCATGCAGCGCGCCCTCCACGGACACGATGCGGATGTGGTCCCGGATGATGGCGATTTCGCGCGGCGCGCTGAAGCCCTCGCGCATGATGGTCAGCAGCACGCGCCCGCCGGCGGGGCCGCGCATCTTCCGCAGCGCGCGCGCCACGTCCATGCCCTCGGTCCGCTCACCGTCGATGCCGACCAGCTCATCGCCGGCCTTGATGCCCGCGCGCGCCGCCGGGGTGTCGTCGATGGGCGCCACCACGACGATTCGCTCGCCCTTGCGCGCGATTTCGATGCCCAGGCCGCCCCACTCGCCCGAGGTGTCGATTTTCATCTCCCGGAACACGTCGGGCGGCAGGAACACCGTGTGCGGGTCCAACGTCTCCAGCATGCCCTGGATGGCGCCGTACATGAGCCGCTGACGGTCCGGCGACTCCACGTAGTTGTTCTCCACGTAGGAGAGCACCCGCGCGAACACCTCCAGCTGCCGGTACGTGGCGGCGTCGCGCTCGGCCTGCTCCGCGCGGCCCGCATCCTTCCTGGGCGGCTCCGCGGCCTGCGCCCACGGAGCGCTCAGGAGGAAGAAGGCGGTCAGCGCCGCGCGCCATGGCTGGGAGGAACCCGTCACGTCGGTACGTCCTTTCCCGGGGCGGCCCCGGAAGGCTCGTACCAGTCTACCCGGCCCTCACAGCTCCGCCGAGTCGGCGAAGCGCACCAGGTGCGACACCAGCTCGTCCGGGCGCTCCAGCTGCGGCACGTGCCCGAAGCCATCCACCACGCGCAACTGCGCATGGGCGGGCAGGTGGGCGCGGTACCAGTTCAGCGTCTCCGACGGCAGCAGCCGCTCACTGCCGCCCCACAGGAACAGCAGCGGCATGGCCAGGTTGCGGACCTGCTCCGGCTCCAGGCAGGCGCGCGTGGCCAGCGCCTCCGCGGTCAGCGCCCGCACCGTGGGTGTGTCGTAGAAGTGCCGCAGCTCGTAGGCGAACAGCAGCGCGGGCAGGGGCGGCCGGTGGAACAGGCGCCGCGTGAAGGCACGCGCCTCCGCGGGGGACTTCACGACGAACGAGTTGAGCAGCGCGGTGTTCTCCGCCTCCGGCAGCTGCGCGCCCGCGGGGGCCACCAGCGCCAGCGCGCGGACCCATTGGGGGTAGTCCGCCGCCAGGTTCACCGCCATGGCGCCCCCCAGCGAGTTGCCCACCACGAAGGCCGGCGCCTTCACCACCTCTTCCACGTAGGTGCGCAGCACCTCGAACTGGTTGCGCACACACACCTCTCCGCCGCAGTACTCCACGGAGAAGCCGTGTCCCGGCAGGTCCGGGGCGTACACGCGGGAGAAGCGCTTCGCCATCCCGAAGAGCGTGCGTCCAAAGCCGTTGGCCGAGCCGCCCAAGCCGTGCACCAGCACCACCGGCGGCCCCTTGCCCTGGCCCTCCAACGCGTAGTGGTGCACCGTCTGACTGCCGACCTGCACCGACGTGGACTCGACACCCCGCGCCACCAGCATGTGCCGCAGCGCCTTTTGCATTCCGCCCATCAGGTCCATGCGCTCGCCTGCTCCTCGCAGAAGGATTTCACGACGATAACAACGCCCCCGCGAGTTTGCCGCAACGCGTTAGGGACTGGGTGCCAGCCACGGGGAGGGGTCGACCGCCTGCCCGCCCTTGCGCACCTCGAAGTACAGGTAGGCGCCCTTGAGGGAGCCGGTGTCGCCCACCTCGCCCACCACGTCCCCGGGGAGCACCCTGCCGCCCAGTTCGGGGGTGATGGAGGCCAGGTGGGCCATGAGGGTGTGGTAGCCGTCGCCGTGGTCCAGGATGAGCAGGTTGCCGTAGCCGCGCAGGGCGCCGGCGTAGGCGACGGTGCCCTCGGCCACGGCCCGCACCGGTGAGCCCGCGGCGGCGCGGATGTCCAGGCCCTTCTGGACGGTGACGGTGTTGAAGCGCGGGTTGACGACCTTGCCGAAGCCCACCTCCACGAGGCCCGACACGGGCCGGGGGAGCTTGCCGCGCAACGCGCCGAAGCCGCTCGTCGCGGGCAGCTCCTTCAGGTCCAGCACCATGCGCGTCAGCTCCGCGTCGGCCTGCTCCAGCTCGCGCACCGCGCGCCGGGCCAGCTCCGCCTCGCCCGCGAGCGTGCCCACCACCTCCTCCAGCCCTTCCTGCTGCAAGCGGGCCAGCCGCTCCTGCTCCTGGAGGAAGGCCATCCGCGCGGCGAGCGACGCCTGGAGCCGCTCCAGCTCGCGCGTCGCCTGACGCTGCAAGCGCGCCACGCGCTGCACGGTGCGCAGCAGCTCCAGGTCGCCGGACATGCTGGCCTCCAGCGCCCGGGCCCGCCACACCAGCGCGGCGAAGTCCTCGGCCGACAGCAGCACCTCCAGCGGGCGGCGGCGCATGAGGCGGTACAGCGTGCGCAGGCGCGGAGACAGCCGGCGCAGTTGCAACGTCAGCGCCTCGGCCAGCACGGCCTGCTCGCGCTCGGCCAGCAGCACGCGCCGGCGGAACACCGCCAGGTCGCCTTCCAGCGAGCGCACGCGCCGGCGGGAGAAGGAGGCCATCTCCTGCATCAGCTCCACGCCCTCCAGCACGGAGAGCTTCTTCGCCTCCACCAGGGCCAGCGTCGCGCGCTGCGCGCTCAGCCGCTCACGCACCGCGGCCTGTTCGGCCTCCTCGGCCGCCGTCGCCGGAGCCGCCGCCACGGCCGTCGAGGCCCACAGCCCCAGTGCCAGCAGGAGGCGCCAGCTCATACGCGGAGGAAGCGCCCCACGGCGACGAAGCTGCCGCCCAGTCCCAGGCCGCAGCCAGCGCACAGCAGCTCCAGCACCAGCCGCGGCTCCACCCACGGCGCCGCGACACCGGGCCCCAACAGGAAGGCGAAGAGCGCGCCCAGCGTCGGCCCCAGCACCCGGCCGAAGGCCCACAGCCCGAAGAGCGCCACCGCCGCGCCCAGCACGCCCTGGAGCAGGCCCTCCAGCAGGAAGGGCGCCTTGACGAAGCGGTCCGTGGCGCCCACCAGCTTCTGGATTTCAATCTCGCCGCGCCGCGAATAGATGGCCAGTTGCAGCGTCGCCGCCACGATGACCACGGTGGCGCCCAGCACCACCGCGAAGGCCACCAGCGAGCCGAAGCGCAGCGCCCGGGCAATGGCGGACAGTCGCTGCACCGCCGCCTCGCCATAGTCCACGCCCGCCACGCCGGGCGCCGCTCGCAGCGTCTTCGCCAGCGCCAGGAGCGCGTCCGGGTTGCGCCGCTCCGGCGGCACGCGCAGCTCCAGCGACACCGGCAGCGGGTTCTCCGGCAGCTCCGCCAGCGCCTCGCCCAAATCCCCCAGCTCCGAGCGCAGCCGCGACAGCGCGGCGTCCGGCGACACCAGAGTCACCTCGCCGCCGCTGAGCGCCAGCACGAGGGAGCGCACCCCGTGGACCTCGTCCGCGTCCAGCTCGGGCGCCAGGTACACCGTCACCTCCACCTCGCCGCCGAGCGACGCCAGGAGGTTGTCCAGCACCCGCGCCGCGCCCCGGGCCATGCCCGCGGAGAACAGGGCGATGGCGATGGTCGTCACCGCGATGAAGTGCACGAAGGGCGAGTGCTTCAGCCCCACCGCCGCCGAGCGGCAGAAGTACGTCACCTTCGACAGCGCGCTCATACCACCATCCGGCGCGCCGCCTTGACGCCGTCCTCGTCGGACACAATCTGCCCGCGCTCCAGGCGCACGGTGCGCTTCTGGTAGCGCGACAGCAGCGTCGCGTCGTGCGTGGCCACCATCACCGTGGTGCCGCGCACGTTGACCTGCGTGAGCAGGTCCATGATTTCGACGGTGAGCGCCGGGTCCAGGTTGCCGGTGGGCTCGTCCGCCAGGAGGATGGTGGGGTCATTGACGAGCGCTCGCGCGATGACGACGCGCTGCTGCTCTCCACCCGACAGGCGCAGGGGGTACGAGCCCGCCTTATGCTCCAGCCCCACCAGCTTGAGCATGCGCCGCACCTTCTCGCGCGCCTCCGCGCGGGGCACGCCCAGCACGTCCAGCGTGAAGGACACGTTGTCCTCCACCGTCCGGTGCGGCAGCAGCTTGAAGTCCTGGAACACCACCCCGATGTTGCGCCGCAGGTACGGCACCGCGGACTCACGGATGCGGGCGATGTTGCGGCCGCCCACGAGAATCTGCCCCTTGGTGGCCTTCTCCGCGCAGAAGACGAGCTTCAGCAGCGTCGTCTTCCCCGCGCCCGAAGGGCCCGTGAGGAACACGAACTCGCCCTTCTCCACGTTGAGGTTGATGTCCGACAACACCGGGGGGTCGCCGGGATACGCCTTGTATACGTGGAAGAACTGAATCATGGCGGCGGGCGGGAGGCCGCCAGCCTAGCACGCCCGGGCTACTGCTCGCCCTCGCCCGCCAGGTAGCTGAGGATGACCTCGTCGAGGCTCTTCTCCGAGATGAGGTCCTCGCCGAAGAGCGTCTCCACGCCAATCTCGTTGATCTTCGGCTTCTCCTTGAGGGCGCGCGCCGCGGCGACCTCCGGAGGCACCACGATGGGCGCGGGAACCGCCACGGGAGGCGGAGGCGGAGGCGGCCGCTGCGCCATGGACTGGCCGGGCTGCATCTTCACCTGCGCCGGGTCCGTGTCCGCCGCGAGCTGACCGGGCTGGTAGCTGCGGGCGATGGACTCGTAGCTGTCGTACACCCCGTTGATGAGGTTGCGCAGCATCTCCTTGTGCTGCTCCTCCATCAACTCACGCACGACCTCCGCGAGGTTCTCCGCGTTGAGGATGTCCGCGTAGGACGTCTTCTTCGACGCGAGAATGTTCCCGCCCACGAACAGGTGGGTGATGATGTGGGGGTTGTTGACGCCCGAGTCCTCGGTCTGGACGTGGTAGACCTTCCCCTTGTGCTTGATGTTGTGATTGAAGCCGGTGACGGCTTTTTCGAAGGTTTTCGTCATCGCCGAGGTCGCGGACCGTACCAGCCGCATCCGCACGACACAAGGTAAGCGTGACCTGCTCGCGTCCTTCGTGCACGCCTGGCTCCCTGGCCCACCAACCGTGCAGGCCACGGCGATTGCCCGGCAGTTCCGTTGAAAAGCTGAAAGCGGCTGGGATACGTACAGGCGGACGGACGGGGTTCCCCATGCCCCCATCAACGGCCAGGACGCCCGGATGAAGACCCAAGCGATTGAAAAGAAGGTGCGTCAGCAAGACGCCCAGGTGCTGGCGCAGGGGTACTCGCCCGCCATCCGCGCGATGGAGATCGCGGCCATCGTCTCCTTCATCTCCCTGGAGGTGGCGCTGGTGTACCGCCTGTGGGGCAACCCCTATGCGGGCACGTGGCTGCTGCTCAGCGCGGTGCTGCTGGGCTACCTCGCCGCGGACTTCGTCTCCGGCTTCGTCCACTGGATGGGCGACACGTGGGGCTCCACGGAGATGCCGCTCTTGGGCAAGGCGCTCATCCGGCCCTTCCGCGAGCACCACGTGGACGAGAAGGCCATCACCCGCCACGACTTCGTGGAGACCAACGGCAACAACTGCCTCATCTCCCTGCCGGTGGCCATCATGGCCCTGTGCATGCCCATGAGCGGACCGGGCTGGGTGTTCTGCGCGTCCTTCCTCGGCGCGATGATTTTCTGGGTGATGGCGACCAATCAGTTCCACAAGTGGTCGCACCTGGACTCGCCGCCCGCGTTCGTGGGCTTCCTCCAGCGCGTGCACCTCATCCTGCCCCCCGACCACCACCGCATCCACCACACCAAGCCGTACAACAAGTACTACTGCATCACCGTAGGCTGGATGAACAAGCCGCTGACGATGATCCACTTCTTCCCCGCCGCCGAGCGCCTCATCACCTGGGCCACGGGCCTGCTGCCGCGCCAGGACGACATCGGCGCCGAGGCGGCGCGCGCGCTGGTGGTCGCCGAGGATGGCGAGGAGGCCCCGGTGGTCCAGGCGGCCAAGGAGCTGCTGACCCAGGCCACCGCGCAGGAGAAGCCCGCCTCCACGCGGCCGTAGGCCCCGTCAGAAGGTCAGGTCCACCTGCTCCGCCGCGGTGATGGGCCGGCCCAGGAAACGGGCTCCCACCTCCATGAAGCGCTCCGGCACGTCGGTGACGTAGTACGCGTGCTCGGGCGTGCCTCGCGACGCCGGCGCCAGTCCGCCGCGCTCCGACAGCAGCGCGGCCACGGCGTCCGCGGTGGCCTCCGCCGAGTCCACCAGCGCCACCCGAGGCCCCACCACCTCCGCGATGACGCCCTTGAGCAGCGGGTAGTGCGTGCAGCCCAGCACCAGGGTGTCCACGCCGTCGCGGGTGAACTCGGCCAGGTAGTCGCGCGCCACCAGCAGGGGCACGTCGCCCGTGGTCCACCCCTCCTCCGCCAGCGGCACGAAGAGCGGACAGGCGCGGGCCTTCGCCCGCACCCGGGGGTCCGCGGACTCGAGCGCGCGCTGGTAGGCGCCCGAGCGGATGGTGCCGGGTGTGCCGATGATACCCACCCCGCCGCCCTGCGTGCGCGCCAGCGCCGCCCGCGCGCCCGGAAGGATGACGCCCACCACCGGCACCGGCAGCGCCGCCTCCAGCGCGGGCAGCGCCACGGCCGAGGCGGTGTTGCACGCCACCACCAGCAGCTTGATGCCGCGCTCCAGGAGGAACTCCGCGTTCTTCAGCGAGTAGCGCGTCACCACCTCGCCGGACTTGGTGCCGTAGGGCACCCGCGCGGTGTCCCCCAGGTACACCGTGCTCTCGTGGGGGAGCCGGGACATGAGGGCCTTGAGGACGGTGAGCCCTCCGACGCCCGAATCGAAGACACCAATGGGACTGTGGCTGCCTTGCCGCATGGAGCGTGTCCCTATCACGTTTGATGCCAGCGCCCGCTGAACGCACGAAGGGCCGGGATGCATCATCCCGGCCCTCCGCTCACTTCCCCGCCATCCTGCCGCGCTCAGTCCTCGATGAGGTACACCGGCAGCGCGGAGTTCGGGCCCGGGAACTCGTGGGCGACCACGTCGATGACGGGCGAGTTCTCCGGCGAGAAGTACTCGCGGCCGTCGTGAGCGCTGGCGTACATCTCCACCACGTACCGGCCGGGCCGCAGGAACTGGTACACCACCACCGAGCTCTCGTTCGGGCCGTCGACGCAGTCGTGCCAGTCGCCGACGTCGCCGTACACCAGGTCGCCCGTGTAGAGGTCGCGGAAGTTGATGCCCACCCGCTGCAGGCCCGCCTCGTAGCAGGTCAGCTGATATCCGTGCCGCGAGCGCAGCTCCCAGCGCACGGAGGCCCCGCCAATGGCCCACATCGAGGCCGTGTGGGAGGTCGGCTGCCCCGCCTGGGTGAGGATGTCGCCCCCGAAGTAGTACCAGGGCAGCCCGTTCCTATCGATGGCGACGAACTCCAGCCCGTGGTAGCCCGGGTCCAGGTACGGCGTGCGGACCTGGTTGGCGGCGTGCCCCTCCCAGCACTCGAAGCGCTCCCAGTCACCGCCATCCACGCTCGCCTCGACGTGGGTAATCCCCGCCTGGTTGCAGTTGGGGCTGGGGCTGTAGCTGTTCGCCGGGAAGAGCCAGCTCAGGTAGGCGAAGGACGGCGGCAGGCCCACCGGGGTCAGGTCCACGTTCACCGTCACGTTGCCGTCCACGGTGAAGGTCCCCTGCGTCTCATACAGCAGCTCGTTGGCGTAGCCGACGCCCTCCAGGCGGAACGAGTAGGTCCCCGGCGCGAAGCGGTGGAGGACGATGCCGTCGAAGCCGTTCGCCTGGCAGTCGTAGCGGCCGTCGTTGGCCAGCAGCTCGCCGGGGATGACGACGTTGACGCCCCGGACGGCGCGGTCATCGTCGCAGCGCAGCCCGCCGAAGCTCCAGCGGAACGTCACATCCCCCTCGTAGCGGGGCACATCGCAGCACGGCTCATCATGGACGACACAGCCTGGGAGGATCGCAAACAAGCAGAGGAATGCGACCAGCAACCGGGAGTTCATGGGGCACCTGTCGGTGGGGTGGTGAGGTGTTCGGCCCGTTTCAGCTTCGTCCGACGGGCGGTGGCGGGAATTATTCACCGCCATGGGCAATCCAGCTCAAGCAACCAACCGTTTCCCCATTGTTTGACCCTGTCTTATCGGAGTGTTACGCGCTGCTCCCCATGACGCCCCACCTGCCCCTGGCGCTCGGCGCCATGAACTACGTGGAGATCATCCGCGACGCCTCCCTCATCGAGCTGGCAGTCCTCCTGCTCCTCATGGGGGTGTCCGTGGCCTCCTGGGCCCTCATCGCCATGAAGGCGTCCCAGCTCGCCAAGGCTCGCGCACAGTCTCTCACCTTCCTCGACACCTTCTGGAAGGCCTCGCGCCTGGAGGCCATCTACCAGACGGCCCAGAAGCTGGACGGCTCGCCGCTGTCGAAGGTCTTCTGCGCTGGCTACGAGGAGCTGACCAAGCTGGCGCAAGCCAAGGAGGGCGGCACCGAAGGCGCGCTGGCCGAGCGGCTGGGCGGCATCGAGAACGTGGAGCGCGCGCTCCACCGGGCCTCCACGGCGCAAATCACCGAGCTGGAGAACCGGGTGTCCTTCCTGGGCACCGTGGGCGCGGCTTCGCCCTTCGTGGGCCTGTTCGGCACCGTCATCGGCATCCTGAGCGCGTTCAACCAGATTGCCGAGCAAGGCAACGCGACGCTGGCCACGGTGGCCGCGCCGGTGGGCAACGCGCTCTTCGCCACCGCCGCGGGCCTGTTCGCGGCGATTCCGGCGGTGGTCGCCTACAACTCGTTCGTCAGCCGCATCAAGGTGTTCGACACGGAGATGTCGAACTTCTCCGCGGACTTCCTCAACATCATCAAGCGTCACTTCTTCCGGTAGCCGGGGGCCACCATGGGAATGGGCGGAGGCAACCGCGGCGGTGGCCGCACCACGATGAGCGAAATCAACGTCACGCCCATGGTGGACGTGATGTTGGTGCTGCTCATCATCTTCATGGTGACGGCGCCCCTCATCCAGCAGGGCGTGAAGGTGAACCTGCCGGAGACCAAGGCCGCGCCGGTGGAGGCCACGGAGAAGAAGCTGGTCCTCTCCATCGACGCGGGGCGCAAGGTCTACATCGGTGACGCGGAGGTGGCGCTGGAGGAGCTGGAGCAGAAGCTGGCCGCCAACGCCAAGGCGCAGGCCGACAAGGAAGTCTATCTCCACGCGGACCGGGACGTGCCTTACGGGGTGGTGGTGGAGGTCATGGCCGCGGCGCAGCGCGCGGGCATTGGCAACGTGGGCATGATTACGGACCCGTCGACCGGGGGTCGGACGTCCAAGACTGGCAAAGGCAAGTCGAAGGAAGCGAAGCGCTAGCCCATGACGTCCTCCGCGGTCAGCCACAGCCTGCTCGTCACGCGCTCCACGCGGCTGTCGCGCTTCGTGGTGGTGTCCGTCGTGGGCCACATCCTGGTGCTGGTGGCGGCGGTCGCGTACGCGCGCTACACCGCCGCGCCCAAGGTGGACCTGGACACCAAGCCCATCCGCGCCACGCTGGTGCGCCTGGGCAAGCCGCGCGACTCCAAGCTGCTGCCGCGCAAGGAGCAGCTCCCGCCGCCGCCCAAGAAGGTGGACGCGCCCAAGCCC
>NZ_JAAIYB010000233.1 GCF_010894475.1 Myxococcus vastator | reverse complement strand
GCGCTGGCGCGCATGCCGCTCATCGTGGAGCCCAAGGCCCCGCCCAAGCCCACCGTCAAGAAGAGCCAGGACCAGTTCGAGTTCGTCGGGGACCGCAAGAGCTTCTCGCTGCCGCCGCTCGACGTGCTCGAGTGCGACAAGACGGAGCGCTCCGCGCTGGACAAGGACGTGTACCTGTCCACGGCGGAGAAGCTGCGCGCGAAGCTGGCGGACTTCGGCATCGTCGGCGAGGTGGTGGAGATTCGCCCCGGCCCCGTCGTCACCATGTACGAGTTCCTCCCGGGCCCCGGCATCAAGGTGAGCAAGATCGCCGCGCTCGCGGACGACCTCGCCATGGCCATGGAGGCCATGCGCGTGCGCATCGTCGCGCCCATCCCCGGCAAGGGCGTGGTGGGCATCGAGGTGCCGAACAGGGACCGCGAAACCGTCTACCTCAAGGAGATTGCCGAGCAGGACGCCTTCAACAAGGGCGCCAGCAAGCTGACCATGTGCGTGGGCAAGGACATCGAGGGCATGCCGTACGTGCTCGACCTGGCCAAGGCGCCCCACCTGCTCATCGCCGGCACCACCGGCTCCGGCAAGTCGGTGGCGGTGAACTCCATGATCATGAGCATCCTCCTCAAGGCCACGCCCGAGGAGGTCCGCTTCATCATGGTGGACCCGAAGATGCTGGAGCTCTCCGTCTACGAGGGCATCCCCCACCTGCTGCTGCCAGTGGTGACGGACCCGAAGAAGGCGGCGCTCGCGCTGCGCTGGGCCGTGGAGGAGATGGAGCGCCGCTACCAGATGCTGTCCGAGGCGGGCGTGCGCAACATCGCCGGCTTCAACAAGCTGGTGGAGAGCACCGCGGTGGAGGTGAAGCCGGCCACCGAGTCCGCGCCGAAGAAGAGGGCGAAGCCGAAGAACGTGCTCGTGCTCGACGGCGAGAGCCCCAAGTCCTCCATGCCCACGGGCGGGGAGAGCCTGGGCGTCGCCGCGCCCCGGGACGACGATGACGACGTGTTCGAGGCGCAGGCGTCCGAGGAAGAGGCCGAGGCCCCGGAGCTGGAGGCCGAGCCCGAGGACACCGAGGCGCTGGAAACCAGCGAGTCCACCGAGCCGGAGAAGAAGCAGCTCAAGAAGCTGCCCTACATCGTGGTCATCATCGACGAGCTCGCCGACCTGATGATGGTGGCCAGCCGCGAGGTGGAGACGTACGTCGCCCGCCTGGCGCAGATGGCCCGCGCCTCCGGCATCCACCTGATGGTCGCCACGCAGCGCCCGTCCACGGACGTCGTCACCGGTATCATCAAGGCCAACTTCCCCACGCGGGTCAGCTTCATGCTGCGCTCGAAGCCGGACTCGATGACGATTCTGGGCACGGTGGGCGCTGAGTCCCTGCTGGGCATGGGCGACATGCTCATCATGCCGCCCACCAGCGCGCACCTGCAGCGCGTGCACGGCGCCTTCGTTTCGGAGAACGAAATCAAGAAGGCGGTGGACCACCTCAAGGCCCAGGGCAAGCCCGTCTACGACGACTCCATCCTCAAGCCGCGCGACGAGGACGTGGAAGGTGGCGGCGAGGAGGACGAGCTGTCCGACGAGCTGTACGACCAGGCGCTCGCCACGGTCAGCGAGATGCGCGCCGTCTCCATCTCCATGCTCCAGCGCAAGATGCGCATCGGCTACAACCGCGCGGCCCGCATGATTGAGCGGATGGAGCGCGACGGCGTGGTGGGCGCGGCGGATGGTGCCAAGCCCCGCGAGGTGCTCATCCGGGGCCTGGGCGACATGCCCGGCGCCGGGGCCATGTAAGGCCCACGTGGCCGCCGGCTCCCGGATGGGATGGGAGGCGGTGGCCCTGACGGTTCCACTTCACAAAGGGCGTCCTGGCTCGGCCCGGACGCCCTCGCTGTTTTCCACCGGGACGTGCCCATGATTGTCGCCATCTCCCGCTTCCGGCCGGCCTCCGAGGAAGCGGACCGCCTGGTCGCCCGCTTCCAGGCGCGGACGCGGGCGGTGGACGGCTACCCCGGCTTCCTGGGGCTGGAGGTGCTGCGCTCCTTCGAACGGCCGCCGGAGCTGATGCTGGTGACGCGCTGGCGGGACAAGGCCTCCATGCGGGCCTATTTCCAGTCCGAGGACTTCCAGCGGGCCCGGGAGGCGAGCGCCCAGCAGGAGGACGCCACCTTCACCCTGTACGAGGTGGTGGGCACATGAAACGCGATGCCGGTTCCCAAGCGGCCCGGCGTCGTCTATGGGCGGAACCCCATGGCTGAACGCATTGCCCTTTTCGCCACCGCCGCCCGCGGCACCGAAGACCTCCTGGCCGACGAGCTGAAGGAGCTGGGCGCCCGCCGCATCCGCCAGGACCGCGGCGGCGTCCGCTTCATGGCCACGCTCGACGAGGCGCTCATGGTGGCGCTCTGGTCCCGCATCGCCATGCGCGTGCTCTACCCGCTGGGCGCCTTCGAGGCCCGGGGCGCGGAAGGCCTGTACGAAGCCGCCGCCAGCATCCCCTGGGAGGAGCACCTCACCCCCGACCATACGTTCGCGGTGGATGCCACGCTGAAGGACAGCGAGCACAGCCACTCCGGCTTCGTGGCCCTCAAGGTGAAGGACGCCATCGTCGACCGGATGCGCGACAAGAAAGGCGCCCGGCCGGACGTGAATACGCGCGACCCGGACATCCGCGTGGTGGCGCACCTCGCCCGCGAAACGCTGTCCCTGTCCCTGGATTTGTGCGGCGAGCCGCTGCACCGCCGGGGCTACCGCGTGCGCCCCACGCCCGCCCCGCTGAAGGAGACGCTGGCCGCGGCGGTGCTGCGCGCGGCGAACTACACCGGGACGGAGGGCCTGGTGGACCCGATGTGCGGCTCCGGCACGTTGATTATCGAGGCAGGCCTCATCGCCCGCCGACGCGCGCCGGGGCTCAACCGGGACTTCGCGGTGGAGCGCTGGCCGGAGCTGGGCGCCCGCGCCCGCGAGCTGCTCGCCGACATGCGCGCGGATGCCCGCCGCAACGAGCGGAAGGTGGAAGTGCCGCTGCTCGGCTTCGACAAGGACCCGGAGGCGCTGGAGGCCGCCAGTCGCAACGTGCGCGCCGCTCGCCTGACGGAGGAAATCCAGTTGGCCGAAGGTGACGCGACCCGGCTTCCGCCGCTGCCGGAGACAGGCGGATTGCTCGTCACCAACCCGCCCTACGGCGACCGGCTCGGCACGGGCGGCCAGAAGGGCATGAAGAGCTTCTACTTCAAGCTGGGGGAGTCGCTGCGCGTGCCGGGCTGGCGCGTCTGGGTCATCTGCGGAAACCCCGGCTTCGAGAGCGCCTTCCACGCGCGCCCCTCCGCGAAGCGGGACCTCTGGAACGGCCCCATCGCCTGCTCGCTGCTGGGCTACCGTCCGCCAGACGGTGGCAGCGCGCGGGGGGACACCGGGGATGGCTCAGAAGCGCCGCTCGGTGCGCCGCGCCAGCCGGAGGATGTTGCCCCGGTGCGTCCACAGCATGAGGGCGAAGAGGAGGGCTGAGAGGCCCGCGTACTCCACGGCCCGCGCGGTGAGCGCCGACGTGCCCACCGCCGTGGCCCCCGCCCCCAGCGAGCCCAGCGAGCTCACGCGCGACACGGCGAAGACGGTGACGTACACCAGCGCGGCCGCCAGCGCCGCCTGGGGCACCAGCACCAGCAGCACGCCCAGCGCGGTGGCCACGCCCTTGCCGCCCTGGAGCTTCAGCCACACCGGGTAGATGTGGCCCAGCACCGCGGCCAACCCCACCGCCACGTGGACGGTGGGCGCATCCGGCAGCAGGCGCACCGCGAGGACCACGGGCAGCGCGCCCTTGACGGCGTCCAGCAGCAACACCACCGCGCCCAGCTTCTTGCCCGCCACGCGCGTGACGTTGGTGGCGCCGATGTTCCCACTGCCCCCCTTGCGCACGTCCACGCCGCGCAGCCACCGCGTCAGCAACACACCGAAGGGAATGGAGCCGGCGAGGTAGCCCAGCAGGACGAGCGCGGAGGTCACGAAGCGGAAGGCTACAGCAGCAGGTGGGGGAAGCGCGTCTTCACCACCACGTAGGCGTAATTGACCAGGATGATGATGGGCGCCAGGACGCCCAGGACGCTCCACTCACGGGGGGAGAGCTCCACCTGGGGGATGGGCATCGCGAACACCAGGTGCAGCACCATGACCACCGCCGCCAGAGCGAACAGGATGGCCGCCACCGTTCCCAGGGGGTTGGCCTCCCAGGCGCCGGCGAAGTTGAGGTGCGACACCCGGTCGGCCACGCGCGTCAGGCCGCAGCCGAGGCAGGGCCACCCTGTCTGCTCCCTGAGCACACAGCCCCAGAAGGGGATGATGCGGGCCACTGGGATGTAGCGCGCCACGAGCAGCCCCGCCACGCCGGCGAGGCCCATGGCGTCCACGGTGCTGAAACGGCGGTTGCGGGGAGGGATGACGACCTTCAAGCGCACCTCGTCAGCGTGTGCGGAGAGACGGACTTTAGTACGGGGGTCGCCTTGCCGGAGCAAAGACTTTTGGCTAAGCGGACGGGGTATGAACACGCTCCGCACGTCCCTGATGCTGCTGGTTGCCGTTCCTCTGGTTGCCCTTGCGGGTGACAAGTCGTCCGCCAAGGCGGGCAAGGCCGCCGAGGCCGACTGCCACCACCCACCCGCCCCGCAGGCGAAGACGGCGCCCAAGGCCGAGGCCGCGCCCGCGAACACTGGCTGGAAGCTCACCCGCGGCGAGCCCCTCAAGGGCGCCAAGGCGGTGAAGCTCGCGGACGTGCTGGCCAAACCCCAGGCCCACGACGGCAAGACGGTGCTGCTCGAGGGTCAGGTGCGCAAGGCGTGTGAGCGCAAGGGCTGCTGGATGGAGCTGGCGACGACCGGCCAGGACAAGGGCCCGGGCGTGCGCGTGACGTTCAAGGACTACGGCTTCTTCGTCCCCCTGGACTCCGCGGGCTCGCAGGCGCGCGTGGAAGGCGTGCTGAAGGTGGCCGAGCTGACCGACAGCCGCGCCCAGCACTACGAGTCGGAGGGCGCCATCGTCCCCCGCGGCGCCGATGGCAAGCCGCGCGAGGTGCAGCTGGTGGCCACGGGCGTCGAGCTGCGCCGCTGAGACGACATGGCACGAAGCTTCAGCATGCGCGGCGTGCAGAGCGCGGCGGACCGCGCCGTGCAGCACGCCCGCGCATGGATGTTGGAGACGGAGCCGGGCTCGCGCGTGCATGACGTGCAGTTGGACCCGCGCTTCCAGCACCGGGGGGTGGACCTGCTCTGGGAGCTCCCCTCGGGAGAGGTGCGCGGCATCGAGGTGAAGGGCGACCGCAACGCCACCCGCCGCCGCTACTTCTTCGAGCTGGTGTCCAACCTGGAGAAGGACACTCCCGGCTGCTTCCTCTACAGCGGCGCGGACCTGCTGGTGTACGTCTTCCTCTCGCAGGGAGAGCTGCACGTCGTGCCCATGAAGGCGGCGCGCGAGTGGTTCCTCCCCCGAGCGAAGGAGTACTCGCTCAAGCACGCCTTCACGCAGACGGGCGCCATCCGCTACACCACCGTGGGCGCCGTGGTCCCCGTGCGGGACGTGGCGGAAGGTGTCCCCGGTGTGCTTCGCGTTCCGCTGAAGCGCAGGGGCGGCGCGAAGGACGTGCCGGAAGAGGTGCCTCCCGCCTCCGAGTCTCCTCAGGGCCAGGAAACGACCGGTTAGGACAGAGGGGCGGAGGCGCGGCGCCCTGGCGCCCTCTGTCCCCGGTGGAGCCGCTGACGGGCTCCACGCTCCACGGGTCGTGACAGGAGGCCACGCAGGCCCGCTGTCACGCGGGTGCCTCAGCGACCGTGACGGTGACGGCGGTGGCCGGGGTGAATCTTGTCGTGGGCCGCCTCCAGGCGCTCGGAGATGCCCATCAGCTCCAGCAGCGACTCGCGGTCGTTCTGCGCCTTGTAGACGTGCTCCAGGCGGGGAACGAGGTCCAGCGCGAGGTGCAAATCACCGCCCTGCTCCGCCGCTGCCAGCAGCGTGCGGGCCGCCGCCGCCGCCTGACCGTGCGCCTTGATGTGGATGAGGCCATCCACCGCCAGCAGGCGGGCAATGGGCGAGCGCTCGGTGTCCCCGGTGAGCTTCACCATGTCCTCGGTGGCGGGCTCCAGCTCGCCCTTCGCCGCACGGACGATGGCGCGAGAGATTCCACGGCGGTCCGGCAGGAGGAACTCCTCCAGGTCCGCGAAGGACTCCGCGTGCCCCACGTGGCCCGACGACGCGAGCGCCTCGGCGAGGCTGTCGAAGATTTCGGCCTGCTTCTCCGTGAAGGGCGCCAGCGCCTCGCGCATGAAGCGCTCCTGCGGCGCACCCTTCTCGTCGAGCGGCATCTTCGCGCGCACGGCGTTCATCTTCTCGAAGGCGGCGTCCACCGCCGCGTCCTGCCGACCATCCAGGAGGAACGCCAGCTGCTGCATCAGGTTCGCCAGCGTGTCAGCCATCTCCATGGGCGACACGCGGTCCGGCAGCCAGCGGCTCCACAGCTCCACCGCCGCCGCCACCGCGAAGTCCTTGAAGGGCCCGGTGCCCTTCCACTTCGGCTGCCACTGCTGGGCAATGCCAATCGGGAAGGTCGACTCCGCCAGCTTGCGGAAGTCGTCCTCGCCCACGGCAATGCCGTAGTGGCCGAGCGTCCCGAGCAGGGCCTCCGTCGAGTACTCCTTCAGGCCCTTCTGCTGCCACGACTTGTCCACTCGCTGCGTGCTCACCTGGATCTCCGCTGCCCTGGACGCCGGCCATCGGCGCGCCAAGCGGACTTCTAGCGGAAGCCGGGGCGGACGTGCACCACCACGTGCACGTCCACGTCAGGCGGCGGACGCCGGGGGCGCGGTCCTCGGCACGGTGGGCCACAGGACGGGGTTGCGCCGGCCGTCCTCTACCCGCCGGGCCAGGTACGGCTCACAGCCCCGGCCATTGAAGGCCCGCTTCCACGCCGCGAAGTTGCCGCCGGCCTTCCAGGCATCCATGGCCGCCAGCCCCGCCTCCGGGCCGCACTGGGCCAGCATGTACTCCACCCAGGCCCAGCGCGCGGACGTCGGGCGCACCTCGGCGCGTCCCCGCAGGCCCTTGCGCAGGCGCTCCAGCCGCCCCTCCACCTCGCGAATGCCCGTGAAGGGGGCGCCGTCCATGGGGGTGTTGCGCTTGGCCACGAAGGGCGCCACGCCCAGCGCCACCGGGAGGATGCGCGACAGCTCGCTGGTGAAGCGGATGAGCTCGTCGATGTCCGCGTCCTCTTCGGTTGGCAGACCCACGACGTTGTACACCTTGAGCTGCTTCATCCCCGCCGTGCGAGCGAAGGTCGCGGCCCGGACAATCTGCTCCTCCGAGTGCTTCCGGTCCACCATGTCCCGCAGGCGCTGTGACGGTCCGTCCGCCGCCACCGTGAGGTTGGTGGCCCCTCCCTTCCGGAGCTGATCCACCAACTCCTGCGTCAGCCGGTCCGCGCGCAGCGAGGACACCCCCACCTCGCGGCCGGACTCCACGAGGGTCCGGAGCAGCTCGACGATGCGCGGATGGTCCGTCACCGCCGCGCCCACCAGGCCCACGCGGCGGACATGCTCCGGAATGAGGGACAGGAGCCGCTCTGGCGGCACCGTGCGCATGCCCCCATTCGTCGTGCGCCGCATGACGCAGTAATGGCAGCCCCGGGAGCACCCCCGCTCCGGCTCGATGAGGAACATCGAGCGCAGCTCGGTGTGCGGGGTCACGATTTGCGACCGGGCAGGGAGACGGGCGTCGGTGGCCTTGGCCACGTGGTATCGGGCCCCGCCTCGCCCGGGCACGCGGAAGCCCGGGATGCGCGCCAGGTGCGCCAGGAGGGCCTCGCGCTCCATGGTCGCCGCGGCCTCCACCAGCAGGTGAATCAAGTCCTCCGCCTCGCCCTGGACGAGCACGTCCACGAAGGGCTCCAGCGGATCCGGATTGGAGAACGTCAACGGCCCGCCGCCCACCACGAGCGGATAGCGGCCCTCCTGGCGCTCCTCGGCCAGGAGCGGGATGCCCGTCAGCTCCAACATGGAGAAGAGGCCCGTCAGCTCCAGCTCGTAGGCCACGGAGAAGGCCAGCATGTCGAAGTTGGCGACAGGGGCCTGGGACTCCCAGGTGAAGAGGGGCGTCCGGGTGCGCTTGAAGGCCTCCACGTCATCCGGGAGGAAGACGCGCTCGGCCGTCGCTCCGGAGTGCTCGTGGATTTCACGGTAGATGGCCTGGTAGCCGAGCGAGCTCATGCCCACGTGGTAGGGGCTGGGGTAGCAGAGCGCCACCCGATAGGGCGCCGCCTTGTGCAGCGTGCCCTGTTCGTCCGCAAGCAAGCCGCGGACGCGCTCGATGAGTGAGTAACGGCCCTCCATGTGCCTCCAGTACAGGTCCCGCCTTTTAAACACCACGGCCCCGGTCAGCCACTCCCATGTGGGGAGAGACCGCCGGGGCCGAGGCGCGCCACCCAGGTGGGGTGGCGCGGTTCAGCAGACGACGTGTTCGGCTACTTGAACGACGGGACTGCCTTCGCCGGCACGCAGTAGCCGTACGTCGGATCTTCCGGATCGTCCGGATGGATCGGCTGGCACATCACCGCCGCGTCGGGGTTCATACCCGAGCCCTCGCCGCAGCTCTCCAGCGGATCCGTCGAGTCGGTGTAGCAACCCACCGCCGGCCACAGGCCCCGCATTACGTAGGTCCCGGTGCAGCCGTTGTTCGTGTACGTGAACTGCCCCATGATCTGCGTTCCCGGAGCAGACGGCGCCGAGTACACCTTCACCTCGGAGAACGCGTAGCGAACGGTGTTTTCTGGCGAGCCTTCAGACGCGGCCACGTTCACGAAGGCCGAGTTGAAGTTGGTAGCAGTGCAGAAGTCCTGCGCGTCCTGCTCACCGAGACTACCGAGCGCGGTCTGGTCCGAGGACTGGGTGGTTTCATCCGCGATGGCGCTGCCAGCCAGCCCGGCCGGACGCAGCGCGAGCTGCGCGGTGTCCGTGTCAGGGTTGACGAACTTGTACACGCCCACGAGCTCGGCCAGGGGAGCCCCGGTCTCGCACGCATTGCCGTTCGCATCCCGCGGCTCGTCCACAGGATCATACTTCATGGCCCAACTGGGTGAGCCTTGGACGAAGCAGTCGGTCGCGGGCTGCTCCATGTTGCAGCCCGTCAGCAAGGTACCCGTCCCGAGGAGGACCAACGCAGTGTTGACGATGTTCTTGGTCATATGACTGAAGTTCCGATTCCGTGATGGGGCCTGGGACTAGAACGTGTACCGGATGCCGAAACGAACCTGGCGGGGAGCCTGGTACCCAGCCGGATTCTTGAAGTTCGGGTTCACGTCGCCATCAACGCTACCGAACGGCGCCGCCCGCGGAGACTCATCCTGGAACTCGACGCGGCCCGGGAGGTTTTCCAGGTCGGCAGGCGTTCCGTTGGGGATGGGCTTGATGTTGCGGAGCGTGTACGTCTGGTCCACTGCGGTCACGCCCTGGAAGTTGAAGAGGTTGAACACGTCCAGGGTGAAGGACACCACGCTGTCCTTGCTGACGCGGTAGTTCACGCCAATGTTGGAGTCGATGGTGTTGATCCACGGCGTGCGGCCGCCAGCGCCACGGGGCAGGACGAAGGACTCGTCCGGACCGTAACCCCAGTGCGAACCGTAGTAGTTGATCGGCGTACCCGAGTTACCGCGGTAGGAGACACCCAGGCTCGCCGACAGGGCGTTCGAGATGTTGAACTCCTTCGCACCGAAGATCTTGATCTGGTGCGTACGGTCGAAGGGCAGCAGACCCGTGCGGTTCTCAAGGAGCTCGATGAGGTCGAAGTCCGAGAGGATGTTCGGGTCAAGCTGGCCCGTCTCAGGACGGAACAGACCGGGGTAGTTTCCGTTCAGGCGCGACCAGGTGTAGTTGGCCTGGGCAAGCCATCCATCGGAGAACGTGCGGTTCAGGTAGACCGTGACGTTGTCGTAGTTGCGGACCGGCGTCGGGAACTCCTGAGCGAAGCCGCTACCGGGGTTGCCGAGGAAGTACGTGGCACCGGCATCGCGGCTCATGTCCTCGATGACCGAGTTCATGTCCTTGTGCGTATAGCTAGCACCCAGGCGGGTGTTCGCCAGCACCTCGTACTCACCACCGACCACGATTTCATCAGAGGACTGCGGCTTGATGTCGGGATCGACCGGCGTGCCGCCGACCGTTCCACCCGTGTACAAGCGGTTCACGTTGCGGCTGCTCTCCGGAATCGCGAGCAGGTTGTTCCCATTGCCACACGTCGCCTGCTGGCTTTCGTAGCTGGACGGGTCGCACGCCGTCGCACTACCCTCGCCCGGCTCTGCCATGCGCTGGATGGACGTGATGCGGTTCTCACCCGGGAACGCGCGGTCCATCAGGTTGAGCGGAACCTGCTCGTAGTAGCGAGCGAAGTTCACGAACAACTTGGCGCGACCATTGGCGAACGGGTCGACGACGGCACCGAGGCGCGGCGACCACTGGTTGCCGAGCAGCAGCGAGAGGTCACCGTTGCCGCCGTAGAGCGCCTGGACGTCGTAGCGGACACCGAGGTTCAGGGTCACCCGGTTCGCGATAGACCAGGAGTCCTGAATGAAGCCACCAACCGTGGTGCTGGTGGTCTTCGCGATCTGGGTCAACTGGCTGACGGCCGAGTCAGGGCCCGTCTGGTAGCCGTAGCGACGGTAGTCCTGAACCGCCGGCCCCTGACCACCCGTCCAACCACCCTCATACTCCTGGTAGTAGACGCCACCGCCATACGCCTTGACCTGGTCGAACGACAGCAACTCGACGTCCACACCGGCCTTGAGCACGTGCGTGCCCAGGGCGTTCAGCAGGTAGGTGGCCTTCGCGTTGGCCTGGTAGCGATCCAGCGTCTGCTCGCTCATGAAGCCAGGGCCGCCGATCGTGTAGCTCTGGATCGGGCAGCGGAGCATCCGCTCTTCTTCGGTGGTGCCGCAGGCGTTTTCCTGGCCCGTGGGCAGTGACTCGAAGAAGGTCAGCGGGCGCGGGGTGTTGTACAGCATGCGCGAGTAGCCGGCCAGACCCGTGGTGTCGCCCAGGTTGCTGCCGTCACCCGGCAGCGTGGACGCGGTCTGGTGGAACCAGCCGAGGTTCGCATCGACGAGGACCTTCTTGTCCGCGAAGGCACCGGCGTACTTCAGGGCCAGCGACGTCGTGTTCGCGTTGGTCTCGGTCAGACCGAAGTCACCTGGACGCGAGGCCAGCACGCCAGGCAGGCCACCCGAGCGGGGATCGATCGACAGCTTGCCCAGACCACCCGACGAAGTCGGAGTGCCGTTCAGGGCGAACGACACGTTGTGGTCCTGGTTGATGAGGTACGTCAACTTACCCATGTACTGAATCGTACGGGAGTCGGCGAAGTAGTTCGTCGCGGAACCCGGGATCGCGTCCGCGAGGGTGAAGCCCGCCTCGTCCGTGACCGTGTTGCCCTGGTCGTCCACGCGCAGCGCGTTGAGCGTGCGGGTGTGCTGGTAGCGGGTGAACGACGGCGCGAAGCCGGCGAAGAACCACAGCTTGTCCTTGAGAATCGGGCCGCCGAGGGTGGCACCGAAATCGCCCAGGTTGCTCAGCTGGTTCTGACCGGAGATGACCGTGCCTTCCCGGCGGATCGTCGTCCGGGTTCCCTCAAGCGTACCCGGCGTCCAGTTCGCGAACACGGAGCCGTGGAACTCGTTGGAGCCCGAGCGGGTGACCGCGTTGATGACGCCGCCGGTGGACCGGCCGAACTCCGGCATGTAACCGCCGGTGATGATGTTCACGTCCTGCACGAACTCGATGCTCAACGGGCTGGCGTTCACGCCGAAGGCAGGGTCGTTCGTGGACAGACCGTCCACCACGTAGCCGTTCTCAGGCGAGGTCGAGCCGTTGATGGACACGCCGTAGTCGTCGTTCTGGGCGCCAGGCGCGAGCTCGGCCAGGGACTCGAAGGAGCGGGTCGCGCCGCCCTTTCCACCCGGACGCGCAACGGCGATGCGCTTGATGAAGTCCTGGTCGACGTTCACGCCCAAAGTCGTGGAACCCACGTCGATGGTCGGGGGCGCGCCGACGATCTCCACGACCTCACCGAGCGCCTCAGGGAGGAGCTCGACGTTGACGCGGATGGTGCGGTTCAGACGCAACTGGATGGCTGAACGAGCGTACGGCTTGAACTGCTCCTTCTCGAACCGCAGGGTATAGTCGCCGGGGGGCAACTGGGGAATGCGGTAGTTACCCTGCGCGTCGGTGACAACCGTCTGCTCGCCCTGAAGGTTGGGCGAAGTAGCGGTCACAACGACGTCAGCGGCAGCCTGCCGACTTTGAGCGTCGATCACAGTACCGATGATCGTGCTCGACTGGGCGAAAGCCGCGGATCCGTACAGCAGACCTGCGGCAACAACAACTCCGGTTTCCCGGAGCACTCGGTTCAAGTGCATACCAGACCCCTCCAAGGTGGGCTGCAAGTGAAAATGACCCGGGAAAATATCCGAGGTCGAGCAGTTGTCAATAGACCGTTGCTTTTTGGTAACCAGTGGGGCAATTGCCCGATCACGCCACGACCATCGACCTTGCTTGCTTGAACCCGGAACGCGTTTCTGTATGGTAGCGCGCCCTTTCATCTGGGCGGGGCGTCGTCGATGGGTGTCCACTGGTGAAGAGGAGTCTAGTGCATGTTCGATTCAGTCCTTGACCGTGGTCAGGGGCCCAAGTCGCGGTTCGGCGTCGGGGCTACTGTCTCGGTTATCCTCCATGTGGCGCTGTTCGGCCTCTCCATCTGGCTGTCGACTCGGCCGCCGGTCGAGGAGGAGAAGGAGATTGAGGTCACGCTGAAGGCGACCATGGCACCGCCTCCGCCGCCTC
>NZ_JAAIYB010000232.1 GCF_010894475.1 Myxococcus vastator | reverse complement strand
TGGTGACACGGGGGGGAACCCACGTCCATCGCATCCCCGAGCGCACGCGGCTCGCGGCGGCGGCCACGCTGTTCTCCGGGCTCGTCGAGCGCAGGGATGGCTCCGAGCTCGGCGCGGCGGTGGCGCTTCACGCGCAGCTGCTCGGCCCGGCGCTCGCGGGGCTGCCACCCACGGTTCGGCGGCTGCTGCTGGTTCCGGATGGGCCGCTGCATGACCTTCCCTTCGCCGCGCTGCGGGAGCGTCGGGACGGGCCGCCGCTGGTCGCTCGCTACGAGCTGGCCCTGGTGCCCTCGGCGAGCTTGTGGCGCCACTGGCACGGGGAGAGCCCCTTCAGGCCGGTCGGTGAGGCGCTGGTGCTGGCGGACCCCGAGTGGGTCCTGGAACAGGGGGCGTCGCGGCCGGCGGCGCGCGCTCGGACGGGAATCTTCGATGAGGCCGCGCGGCTCGGCGCGCTGCCCGAGGCCCGTCGCGAAGGGCTCGGGGTGGCGAAGGAGCTGCGAGACACCCACGTCGTGCCCCGGCTGCTGGTGGGCACGGAGGCCTCGGAGCGCGCGCTCAAGCGCGCGGACCTGTCGCGGGTCCGGGTGCTGCACCTGGCGGCGCACGCCGTGGTGGACGCCGAGGCCCCGGAGCGCTCCGCGTTGGTGCTCACCCCGGGCGCGGAGGAAGAGGACGGCATCCTCCAGCCGCGCGAAATCACCCAGCTGCGACTCGACGGCGCGCTGGTGGTGCTGTCCGCGTGCCGCAGCGCCTCCGGAGCGGTGCTGCCGGGTGAGGGCGTGCTGAGCCTCGCGCGGGCCTTCTTCGAGGCGGGCTCGAGCGCGGTGGTGGCCAGCCTGTGGCCTTTGCGCGACGAAGAAGCGGCGGACCTGGTGGAAGACTTCTACCGGCACCTGGCCACGGGTTTGAGTGTCTCCGCGGCGCTGCGAGCCGCGCAGCTCGAGGCCATCGACGCGGGGCTGCCACCGGCGGCCTGGGCAGGGCTGGTGGTGCTCGGCGACGCCGCGCTGGTGGCCGCGATGCCTCGCGAGGAGGGTGCGCCGATGGCTGGACTGGCCGGGGCGCTTGTCATTGCCGCGGCGCTGCTCGTGCTCCTGGCGTTGCGGCGCTGGGGGCGTTCAGGCTCCGCGCGTTGCACGTGAAGGCGTCACTCCCTGCGGGGCCCCACCAGCCGCCACGCGAGGGGCAGCAGCACGGCGGCGATGGCGGCCTTGAGGAGCCCTCCGGGAAGGAAGGGCGTGAAGCCGACGGCAAGGGCCTTGGCCACGCCGAGCCGGGCGGACAGGACAAGCCAGGGCAGGCCGACGGCGAAGACGGCCAGTTGGCCCACGACAAAGAGCGGCAGCGCGGTCCACGGCCTCCGGTCAAGGCCACGTTGGGCCGCCAGCCCCACCAGGAAGGCCGCCGGGACGAAGCCGACCAGGTAGCCCCCGGTCGCACCCAGGATGCGTTCCAGACCGCTGGCGCCCTCCGCGAAGAACGGCAGGCCCACCGTGCCCATCAGGAGGTACAGGAGCTGCGCGGCCATGCCTCGCGCGGGGCCGAGCGCCGCGGCAGCGACGATGACACCCAGGGACTGACCCGTGATGGGAACGGGCGAGCCCGGCACTGAAAGGGAGACTTGCGCGAGCCCCGCCGTGAGCAGCGCGCCGCCGAGCACGAGCGCCACGTCGTGAGCCCGGGAGCGCGCGACGCCATCGGCGAGCACACGGAGGCGGGGGCGGGCGGTGGTGGCGAGCGTCAGGCGGAGCCTCCAGAATCGGACACCGCGAGGACACGGCGCGCCGGTGGGGTACACGCTGGCGTCACGAGGCGCAACGCTGGCGAAACCCGCTTTCCTCAACTCCTCGGTGAGACAGCGATGACGCGAGGCGGCACGTTTGAGTGCCGGCACGGCGGTGGAGTACAAACGACGTGATGCGGGGCTTGTGCGCATGCTTCCTCCAGCGTGCGCCCCCGCGCGGAAGGACACCAAGACATGAACGCAACCCGCTGGTTTGGACTCGCTTCCCTGACCTTGCTGTTGGCCTCGAACGCCGTCGCCGAGGACAAGGCCCCCGCCGCGACCAATGCCGCCGTCGGCCGGTGGACGACCATTGATGACGAGACGAAGAAGCCCAAGTCCGTCATCGCCATCTACGAGGAGAACGGCAAGCTGTACGGGAAGATCGAGAAGCTCTTCCGCGAGCCCAAGGAAGAGCAGAACCCGCTCTGCGACAAGTGCGAGGGCTCGCTGAAGAACCAGCCCATCATCGGGATGACCATCCTTCGCGACCTGGAGAAGGATGATGACGAGTGGTCGGGCGGCAAGATCCTCGACCCCGCGAATGGCAAGACCTACAAGTGCAAGGTCGCCGTCGAGGATGGCGGCAAGAAGCTGAAGGTCCGCGGCTACGTCGGCATGTCGCTGCTGGGGCGCACCCAGTACTGGGTGCGCGCCGAGTAGCACCTCCGGTGGAGGGCGGAAGCGGGCACCTCCCGCTTCCGCTCGCCGTGCCTACTTCGAGCCTTGCTGCGTCTCACCGGCGCCATCCGTGGACACGGGTATCGGAGCGCCTTGGGGCCGCGTGGTGGGGCTGGTGGAGGCGCCGCCCCCGGGACGCAGCGCGTTCTGGCCCAGGCGCGAGAAGTTGATGGAGTTGCTCAGGATGCGCACCGCTTCCTGGTCCGCGTGGAAGCCCATGGAGTTCTCCGCCTCCACGAAGTCCAGGTAGAACTGGGCGCGCTTCTGCAGGTCGCGCGCCCTGGCGAGCGCCTCTTCGGGCAGGCCCGCCTTCTGCGCGGACTCGAGGTCATGGATGAGGTCCACCAGCGCGTCCATGGCGATGTTCCGCGTCTCGAAGGTGCGCGTCTGGATGGTCTCCGCGCGCTGGAGCAGCTCCGCCTCGCTCCACTTGTGGCACGTCTGGCAGGCGCGGTTGATGTTCAGCAGCGGGCTGCGCACGTGGTGGTCGCTGACCTTCATCGCCCCCTCGCGCATGAAGGGCATGTGGCAGTCAGCGCAGGCCACGCCGCTCTTGGCGTGGATGCCCTGGTTGTACAGCTCGAACTCGGGGTGCTGCGCCTTCAGCACCTTGGCGCCCGTGAGCTCGTGCGTCCAGTCGGAGTGCCCGTCCTCGTCGTAGTAGGCCATGATCTGATCGATGTTGATGCCCTTGGCCCAGGGGTACGTGAGGCGCTTCTCCTTGCCCTTGAAGTAGTACTCGACGTGGCACTGCCCGCACACGTACGTGCGCATCTCCTGGCGCGTCGCGTCCTGATTCACCCGGAAGTTGGGAACGCCCTGGCTGGCCTTGAGCGCGGCGATGCCCTCGATGAAGCCAGGCCGCGTCACGCGCAGCTGCATCGTGGTGGGGTCGTGGCAGTCGATGCAGGAGACGGGGTGCTCCACCCACTTGCGCGCCTCCATGAAGGGCATCTGGTTCATCTTCTCGAAGCCCTTGATGAGGTCGCCGTCACCGAGCTTCTTGTAGGGCACGTACACGCTGGCGTGGCAGTGGATGCAGGTGCCCGGCTGCTGCGTCACGTGCTGGCGCTCGGTGTAGACTTGGTCCTCCAGCATGTGCGCGTGGCCGCGCTCCTCGCGGAAGTCGGTGGCGAAGGCGTAGCCGCTCCACATCGTCACCAGCCGCGGGTCCTCCTCGAGCCGGCTCTGCGCGACGACGCTGCGTGGGTCCGCCTGGGAAGGCGTTCGCGCCACGGCTTCACTTCCGCCGTAGCGGGTGCGCTGCGAATCCACCGTGCGTTTGTAGCTGTCGTACTGCAGCGGGAAGTTCCGCCCCCACACCTCCGGGTCGGTGATGGTGTCGTCCAGCTCCACCACCCGGTAGAAGGGATTCTTCGCCTCCTGCTTGCGCTCCATGATGTTGACCAGGAGCGCGGTGACGCCAGCGGCGGCCAGGGCGGCCGCCACCGCCACGGCAATCACCAGCTTGACGCCGCTGAAGCGCCGTTGCTTCTCGGTCATCGTTCAACCTCCTGACGGATGAGTTCGGGGTTCCCGGAGCCTTCGGGATGCCCCACGGAGTTGTGGCAGGTGAGGCACTGCAGCGAGGCGCCGTGGGGCGTTTCGATGCTCTCCACGAGGCTGGCGTGGCACTTCCGGCAGGCGTCCTCCGTGACCATCCGGTTGTGCGGGCGGATGCGGATGGGGTCGGGGAAGGTGCCGGTGGTGAAGTAGAAGGAGTGCCAGAAGCCGTTGCTCGCCTTGTTGAGGTACTTGGGAACCAGCCCTGACGGCGTGTGGCAGTCGTTGCAGGTGGCCACCGCGTGGTGGCTGCTCTTGCGCCAGCCATCGTACTGTTCGGTCATGATGTGGCAGTTGGCGCAGGCGGCTGGGTCGTCCTGAAAGTAGGCCGAGCCCTTCGCGTACACGAAGGTGTAGCCACCGATGCCAATGGCCGCGCCCAGGGTCAGCCCCAGGGCCACTGCCAGGAGTGTGCGGGAGGCCGAGAACACGCGGAACACCGTAGCAACGGCTGAGCAGACGGCCAGTCCCATCTCGCAATCGTGGACGAATGTTCACCTTGTTTGAGCCGCTGGAGTCGGGTCGCGAAATCCTCGCGCCCGCCGAGCCCATGCCTCGACCACACGAGGCATGGGCCCGGAGGTTCACGCTCCACTCAGCGGTAGTACGGAGACAGGGCGACTGAGATGCGCGTTACCAGGTCCTCGGTCAGCGCCTGCTCTTCAGGGGGCAGCGAGGGCAGGCTGGCGTTGAGCGAGTCGCGCACCTCGCGCAGCAGTTGGTACGCGCCGAGCGACTGCTGGGCCTTGAGGACGTCCACCAGGGTGCGGCGCGCCGCGTGGCTGCGCACGCCGTCCGTGTTGAGGAGGATGGCCTCGATGTCCGCCAGCATGGGCGTCAGCAGCGCGGGGGACGGCGGCGGGTCGCTGGTGAAGTTGCCCCGGCTCGACGCAGGGTCCAGGTACAGCCGCTGGAAGATGCGCCGCGTGAGCTCATCCGCGCGGGCCGCGTAGTCCGGCCGGGCGCCCGGGGGAATCACGAGCGGCGGCCGGAGCTTCTGCATGGCCAGCGCGTAGGCCGTGGCCTGACTTGCCGGGTCGGTGATGCGCAGGAACCCCAGGTACGGCGAGGACACGTAGTCGAAGTAGAACTGCAGGCGGGGCCAGGGATTGGGGCTGGTCAGCAGGGCGTCCTGGTGCCCTTGGAACACGGGGCCATGATGCAGCGTGAGGGAATCGCCGAAGCGGTCATACGTGGCGCAGTACGGGTCAACGCGGCGGTCGTCATCCGAGCAGAAGGCGTCCGTCGCGGGCAGCTCGGATGACAGGCCATAGAGGTAGCGGACGGCGCGCACGTCGTAGACGCCCGGGGCATCCATGAGGGCCCGGTCCTCGTCGAGCAGGTAGTCCATCACCGAGGTGGAGACGAGGCTGTTGGGGCTGCCGTCGTTGACGCGCGAACCGGAGAAGTTGTGGCGCAGGCCCAGCGTGTGCCCCACCTCGTGGAGCATGACGTGTGTGATGTGCGCCTCCACCTTCTGCTTCTGGGTGAGCGCCGCGAGCCTGGCGTGGGCCGAGCCCTGGAGGCGGGCGCGCACCTGGCGTGGGTCCGATGCGCTCAGCTCACAAGGCGCGGTGCCCTCCAGGCCGGACCAGGACAGCCGGAGCCTCGGCGCGGGGGGCGCGGTGGCCAGCTCGGCGACGCGCTCGGTGAGCGGGGCCTCCTCCGCGAACGCCTCGACCGCGAACAGCAGCCAGCTCACCGAGTGGTAGACGCTGGCCCCTCGAATCTCACCGGTGATGGGATTGCTGCGCCAGTTCGCGAAGGCCAGGGGCATCAGCTCGTCCGTGTCGAAGATGACGACGTTGCGGTCGTCGTCGGCGAAGTCCTGAATGCCTCCGCCGATCACCGCCTCGAACACGGGGAAGCCAAACGCGGCGTTCCATCCTTCAATGCCGCGCTTCATCGCGCCCACGACGTCATACGGCTGCAGGCGAGGGTCCTGCTGCGCCGCGAGCACGGTGTCCATGATGTGCCAGCGGATGGGCTTCATGCCGGGGTGGATGTTCCACTTCAGGGCCACCTGTTCGAACTGCTCCGCTGTCGTGTTGGGCACGAGCCGCCGGTCGCTGCGGAAGTAGAGCTCCCGGGGCGGAAGCGGGGTGGGGGTGTAACCCTGCCCCTCCTTGTATTCGCGAAGGGAGATGGCCAGCGTCCCCGCCGTCCGGAAGGCATTGTCCTCGCCGTAGTAGGACGCCCACTCCCAGGGGAGGTCGGCGTAGCCGGTGAAGACCTGCTCGTAGGCGACCCCATCGGCGAGCCGCCGGAAGCGCTGCGCGAAGCTCAGCTCCACCTGGAAGCGGACGCCATTCTGGCCGACCCTGTCGCCAACGACGCCATAGCGGTTGAGGCCCGCCGTGGGGTCGATGAGCACGTACTGGCTCGCACCGGGCAGTCGGTTGAACGGGCGGTAATCCGTGACGATGGGATACGCCTCGACCAGGAGCTGCGGGTCGAACACGTCACTCATCACCTTGCGCTTGTCGACGTCGAACACGAAGAGCTTGCCGTTCTGCTCCTCGAAGCTCACCACCCGGCTGCCCAGCACTTCGCCCGCGCGGTTGCCCACGCCTCCGGGGTGGTACTGCTTGGCGAACGCCGTGAGGAACCAGCGCTGGCGCAGCTCGCTGCGACGGATGGCCAGATAGAAGCTCTTGCCCGCGTCCTCCACCACGCCGCCCAGCTTCTGGTCCACGTGGTGCCGCTGCTCCTTGCTCAGCTCCCGGGGGATGGCCACGAAGTCACCCCCGAGCTCCACGGCGAGCCCGGGCCCGGGTGCTTCCGGTGGGGGCGTGGTCGGCGCTGTCATGCCGCCCCCGCAGCCAGTGCCAAGGGCCAGCGTCAGCGACAGCGCGCCCCACCAGGCACGCCGCCTGTGCGTACTCCATTCGAACATGTCGTGCTCCAGACCGCCGGACGGAGGAATTTCCATCCGGTGCTGGAGCAACGGGACGCCTGCATCGCGGCCCTCAGGGGAGACGGCGACTGGGAGGAATCGCCCTCACCGCGCAAGCATCTCCCCGGCGCCGAACGGCCCGTCATGACAGGGATGTCATGGCAACCCCGGCTTTGAGGCCTGGGGTGTGTCGGAAACCCTTGGAAACACCCGGAGCCTGGGTTGGCGCGGACGTTGCTGAGGCGGGGGGCACTGTCTACCCACCCCAAGGAGCAACGCCCCATGCAGAACTCCAGGTCCTGGCTCGCCGCGGTCGCGGCTATCGCCTTCGTCACGACGGGCTGTGATCCCGATGAAGCTCCCGACGCGAAGAAGGTCGCTGACATCGCCGCCTCCCGGTCGGCGGAGACGCTGCGGGGTGTCAGCAGCAGCATGAAGACCGTGAGCGGCCTGTCGACGCTCAACGGCCTGGGCGACGCGATGGCGCTGTTCGGTGCGGGCTTCGAGGGCGTGCCGCGCCCAGGCCTGCCGGCGGGTGACGAGGGCGCGGCGCTGTCCGCCATGTTCGACGCGGATGCGGTGGACACGCAGGCGGACGAACTGGAGCGGTTCCTGCGCGAGCGCGTCTTCACCGAGGCCAACGTGGAGTCCACGGAGGGCAACGCCACCGTCTTCCGCTTGAAGGGCGAGCAGGTCTGCACGGACGGCAGTGAGCGTGCGGACGAGGACTGTGTCCGCTTCGTGGAGGATGCACAGCTGCGCATCCGCGCGACGAGCCAGGGGGATGACTCCCTGGAGCTGGAGCTGCTCATCGGCGCGAACCGCGCGGAGCCGCTGGCGCTGCGCTTCCTGCCGAAGGCCGTCTCACTGGTGGTGGACCTGGGGGGCTTGAAGGGCGCGGTGGAGCAGCTCGACGCCGAGTCGGCCGGGGTCCTGCCGAACGTGATAGTGGGACAGGTCGAGCTCAAGGCGACGAAGGAGGGCGAGGCTCACTGGATTGTCAGCGCCTCCATCCTGGACGCGCTGCGGCTGGAGCTGGCGCTGGAGGGAAGCACCTTCGCGTTCTCCTCCGCGCGGGCCGAGCCGCTCGTGGCGTTCGAGGCGGACGGCCAGGCGAAGCGCGCGCGCTTCTCGCTGGACCTGAACACCACGGAGGTCCGCCTTCCGTACACGGGCCTGGCGCCGTCGCTGCAGGGCAAGGACTGGACGGTGTCCCTGGCCGGCATCTCGTACTCCATCGAGGCGACGGAGAACCAGACGGACGTCGTGGTGAAGAACCTGGGCGTTGGTGACGCGCAGACCCACGTGAGCCTGGGGAGCGACAAGCTCTTCGAGCTGGACCTCAACGCGCAGTCCGGCCGGCACTTCGACGTGACGCTGACGCGCGGGGCGGATGGCGCGCCGCTGCTGAAGGTGCAGCCGGAGTTCGACCTGGTGACGCGCTTCTACCTGGCGCCCCTGAAGGCGGAACCCGCGTCGGAGGTTCCCGCGGCGTATGAGGACGCGACCTATCGGCTGCGTCTCAGCGGGGGCGAAGGAGGGCCGAGCCTGCGCGCCGCGCCCGCCAACAGCGCCACGGGCTTCAAGGGGGGCCTGCAGGTGGTGACGGGCGAGCTGCTGCTCTCCGCCAATGACTCGCAGGTGGTCGTCGCCCAGGGGCAGTGCCTGGTGGGCGCGGCGCCGGCTTCCGAGGACGACGCTTCGCTGTTGTCGTACCTGCGGCAGGGCAGCTGCGAGTAGTCCTTCGATTCTTCGATGCCGCACGTGAGGGCCGCGCCCATTCCAAGGGGGGGCGCGGCCCTCGTTTTTTCAGCGGGCGGAGGGGCGCTTCTCCCCTGAATGAGCATGCGGATGTCCGGGTCGATGCGCCTCATTTGCAGGCGCATCGACCCGCTGCAACTCAGTACATGTAGTTCAACGCGGTGATGTCGGAGGACGTGAACTCACCGTTCGTGCTGTACGGGAAGCAGGTGTTCATGATGGAGCCACCCGGCGTTGCCCCGGTGGGCGTCCCGGGGATGTGTATGACGCCCACGCCCGTGGGTGTGCCGCCACCCACGCTGCCACAACTGATGCTCGGGTTGAAATAGTCCGAGTGATAGAGGCCCAGGGTATGGCCCAGCGCGTGGGTGATGACATGCTCATTCACGTCCAGGCTGAAGTTGTTCAGTCCGGTGCCAATCGAAATCAACCCATAGGGCAATCCTCCCGAGGGAAAGCCCGTGGAGTGACCGGTACCGGTCATGGTCGTCGCGATGATGTTGGCGTCGCATTTGGCGAGCGGGCCCCGAACCAAGGTAATGCTGAGCCCCAGGGCATTGTAGTTGTCGATGGCGAGGGTGAGGCCCTTGTTGAGCTGGGCATAGCTCTGGAACGCAGCCGTGGGATTGACGCAAATCAGGGTCACGCTGGCGCCGACGAGATTGGTTGTCCTGTATTGCTCCTGGCTCCCTTCGCCACGCTGGAGCATCTCCCGGGAGGCCTCGAGCGGCACATGCGCGTCGCCTCCGACGTAGACGGCGTCATCGACGACGGTGATGTCCTCGGCGCGAAATCCTGCCTCGGTCAGGTTGGAGAGGACCTCCGCGCTCCCGCCAGTTGCGTCGGGACCGCAGCCGGACAGCAATGCGCCACAGTTCAACATCAGGACTGCCGCTCTCTTGAGCATGGTTGGATGGGCTCCTGTCTTGAATCGGGTTTCCGCGCTGCGCGCTTGAGTAAAGCATGGCGCAAGCCGTGGTGGCACGGTGTTTGGCCACTCCCCTGGTGAATCCAGTCATCAATTGACGCGCCGAATCACCAACGCGGAGCCGGGGCGCGTGGCCTGGTTGGGGAGGAGCGTCGCGTCGCCGCTCAATAAAGGGAGGTCAACGCGATGATGTCGCCGGTGGAGAACTCACCGTCCGTGCTGGACGGGATGCAGGTGTTCATGATGGACCCGCCTGGGTTTGCCACCGTGGGCGTCCCGGCGATGTGGATGGCACCCATGCCACCCTGGCCCTCATTGACGGGGCCGCCGCCACAGCTGATGCCGCGATTGTAGAAGTCGGTGTGGCGGAGGCCAATCGTGTGGCCCAGCGCGTGGGTGATGACATGTTCAATCATGTCCACGCTGTAGATGCTCAGCCCGGTGCCGATTCGAATCTGCCCATAAGGGAGCCCGCCCGACGGATAGCCCGACGTGTACCCGGTACCCGGCATGGTCGACGCATTGATGGTCGCGGAGCAGTTGGTGGTGGTGGTGACTCGGGCGAATCTGAACCTGAGCGCCAGGGCATTGTAGTTCGCGAGGGCCATGTCGAGGCCCTGGCTGAACCGGGAAACGCTCGAGAGTGAAGTCGCGGCATTGATGCAAATCAGGGTCACGTTGGGGCCGACGAGGTTGGTCGTCCTGTAGTGCTCCTGGCTCCCTTCGCCACGCTGGAGCATCTCCCGGGAGGCCGCGAGCGGCACATGCGCGTCGCCCCCGACATAGACGGCGTCATCGACGACGGTGATGTCCTCGGCGCGAAACCCTGCCTCGGTCAGATTGGAGAGGACCTCCGTGTTCTCGGTGGGTGAGTCGGGACCACAGCCGGACAGCAACACGCCACAGTTCAACATCAGGACTGCCGCTCTCTTGAGCATGGTTGGATGGGCTCCTGTCTTGAAACGGGTTTCCGCGCTGCGCGTTTGAGTAAAGCATGGCGGAAGTAGCGGCGGCACGGTGCCTCACCGTCCTACGCAGTGCGCCGTGGCCTCAGGCCCGGGCGCGGAGCACGCCGCCGAAGCCGCGCTCCCGGCCCAGCGCTGGAGACACGCCGGCTTCATTCACGGCTTCGCGCCCGGAGATGAGCACTGCCTTCACCGCGGCGTCATTGCGGCGGACCAGCCGGACGAAGCCACCGAAGTTCTCCATGGGGGCCTCCGCCACCTCGTCGAGCTTCGCGTCCAGGCCGTCGGGGTGGATGACGACCAGGTCCGCGCGCCGGCCCTCCGCGAGCACCCCCGCATCCAGGCCGAACCAGCCGGCCAGCTCCCCGGTGAGCCGGTGGACGGCGCGCTCCACGCTCATGAAGGGCTCGCCGCGCTTCTCCGCCTCACGCACCAGCCGCAGCAGCCGCAGGGGGAAGTTGTAGTGCGCCATGTTGCGCAGGTGCGCTCCCGCATCCGAGAAGCCCATGAGGATGTCCGGGTGCCGGCAGATGCGCTCCAGCTCCTCGCGCCGGTCATTGGCCATCACCGTGTACCAGCGCAGGGCGTCGCCGTGGGTGGAGATGAGGTCCAGGAACACGTCCACCGCGTCACGCCCCTGCTCCTTCGCCACCTGGGCGAAGGACTTGCCCACCACGCTGGCGTCGGGGCACTGGAGGATGCGCGACTCGTTGAAGTCCCGGTGGAAGGCCCGGGGCAGGAAGCGGTTCGTCCACTCGCGGCGGAAGCGCTCACGGTACTCCGGCGTTCGCAGCAGCCCAGCGCGTGAGGCGGCGTCCTGGAGGTGGAGGGCGGCGGCGCCCGCGCCGAACTCCTCGAAGACGACCAGGTCGATGCCGTCCGCCCAGAGGTCGAAGATTTCGGGTAGGGCCTGCCACCGGAAGTCCGCCCCCAGCAGCCGGTTGGCCACCTGGGAGAGCGCGCCGATGAGGCGGTGGATGCCGCGGCTGGCGCGCGGGTCCATCATGGAGATGACGGTCGTCTTGAGGCTCGGGCGGAACAACCCGATGCTCTCCAGGAAGAACAGCACCACGTTCACCTTGGTGCTGATGTTGGGCACGCCCTGGAAGACCCGGCCCCGCTCACGGAGCAGCCGCGTCAGGCGGCGGTACTCGCTCCAGCGGGCGTAGGTGGACGGCAGGGGGCGGCTGCGGATGTCGCGGGTGCCGCCCATCTTGTCCCACTTGAGCGTCATCACCGACAGGCCCAGGTAGCCGAGCTCGAGCCCCTCGCGCACCAGGGACTCCATGGCGCGCAGCTCGTCCTCCCGGGGGCGCAGGCCGGGCTCCAGGCTGCGGTGCAGGCCCATGGTGTGGGCTCGCAGCGCGGAGTGCCCAATGAAGGACGCGACATGGGGGCCCAGCGGCAACTGCTCCAGGTGCGTCAGGTAGTCGCCGAGCGTGTTCCACGTCTTGCGCTCCTCCAGCAGCGACCGGACCGTCTCGTAGGGAATGGCCTCCACGCGGCAGAACATGTCCGCCAGGTCCTCGGGCGTGCCCAGCGCGAGGCTGAGCGAGCAGCTCCCCATCAGCACCGTGGTGACGCCGTGTCGCACGGACTCCGACAGCGAGGGCGCCAGCTCCACCTCCGCGTCGTAGTGCGTGTGGCAGTCGATGAAGCCTGGTGTCACCCAGTGGCCGGTGGCGTCGATGACGCGCGTATGCGGGGCGCGCGGAATCGGGGCTTCCGAAAGCGTGGTGACGGTGCTTCCCCGGATGCCCACATGCAGCTTGCGCGGGGGATTGCCCAGACCATCGAACACGAGGCCGTTCTCGACGATGAGGTCCATGGACAGAGCCTAGGCCCCGTCGATTGTCAGCTTCCAGCCAGAAGGCGCGCCGACAGTTCTTTCCTGCACAGGCCGGCGTGGATGCCATTGCCTGGGCGCGTCAGGGGAGCGCTCGACCCCCAGGCAGCCGCTCCGCGCGGGCGTGACTATCTTGGCCCGCGGAAGGTGCGAACGCACCACGAGCCAGGGAGGCGTGCAATGCAAGGCAAGGGTTGGAAGTGGCTCACGCTGGTGGGCCTGGGGGCTTCGCTCGCGGCGTTCACCGGCTGCGATGAGCAGTCCGCGCGGGAGAGCTCACGGCAGGTGGGGCGCGAAGTAGGGGAGGCGACGAAGGAGCTTCAAGAAGGCGCCCGGGAGGCCGCGAAGGAGGCCCAGGGCGCGGCCCGGGAGGCGGCGCAGGGGTTCAGGGAAGGCAGGGGCGGCTCGGGGAGTCCCGACGCGGGCGTCGACGCCGACTGAGGCCGGAGG
>NZ_JAAIYB010000231.1 GCF_010894475.1 Myxococcus vastator | reverse complement strand
GCCCAGCCTACCCCGGCCGGGAGCGAGATGGCGGAAGGCCGCGCCCCGACCCGCACCTCCAATGAATGGCAACTCATGCGGTGCGCCGTGGGCGCCGCGCGTCTGCAAGGCCAGGACCATTTCCGCTCAAACACAAGCAGCCGGCGCCACGCCGGTCCTTTGCCGCTCATCTGGCAATCATCTCGAACCAGGAGCGACCAGACAGGCGTATGTCTGCGTAAGGCGGAGGACGGCCATCCCCGCAGTGCCTCGCATTCCCCCATGAGGTGTCTCCATGACGTCCCCGCTTCGCCCGGGCTGGGCCCTGCTGTCCGCGCTGACCGTACTGCTGTCCACCACCGGCTGTGATGACGACCCGCCTCCGCCCGTCCCCGACGCGGGGCAGCAGCCCACGGACGCCGGGACGGACGCGGGCACCGAGGCGCCCTGGGATGGGGGCTACACCGTGCTCGACGACCCGGGTGACTGGATTGACCGGGGCTCCTTCTCCGAGTGCCGGTTCACCGTGGAGCCCTCCAACCTGGAGTCCTGCGAGGACCCGGCGAACTTCGACATGTCGTCGTGCAACGCGGACCAACTGGCCGCGATACCGCCAGACGGTATCTACATGTCCGACCTGCGGGGGGAGCGGCTGCTCGCGGATGGCGGCACCTTCGTCACCCCTGGCAGTGGCGGGTTCCAGCTCCACTCCGACGGCGGTCCGGACACGCTCCACGGCCTGCCCCTCGGCACCCGGATGACGGAGGGTGGCACCTTCTTCCTCTCCGCCCGGCAGGTACGGCCCTCACTCGGGGACCGGGTGGTGTCCGTGGCTGGCTGTGAGACGCCCAAGCCCGGCTTCATCACGGGCTGCTACATCACCTGTACCCAGGGCACCCGGGGCTTCACCCACGCCAAGGGGACCTTCGAGGCCCAGCGCCCGGACCGCACGGACGAGCCCGAGTCCTCCGGCGGCTTGCAGCTCGTCTCCGAGTCCGTCGTGGACCTGGGCACGCCGGTGGACGTCTACGTCGCCCAGGACCACGCCTATGTCGTGTCCGTCAATCGGTTCGGCCACTTCGGCGGGCTCACCGTCTTCGACGTGAGCGACCGGGCCCACCCCCTCTTCAAGACGTCCATCAGCCTGCCGGGGGACTCCTACTGGAACGGGGTGTGGGCCAAGGGCGACGCGCTGTACGTCGCCAGCGCGGACACCGGCGTGTCCGTCTTCGACATCTCCAACCCCGGCGCCCCCGAGTTCGTCCAGCGCCTGCCGGGCAGCGGCGCCGTCAACGTGCACACCGTGCTGGTGGAGGGTGACCGGCTGTACGCGTCGGACGTCACCGACTTCGTGGGCAGCACCCGCGTGTACGACGTCAGCACGCCCCTGACGCCCGTCCTCCAGCAGGTCATCACCTTGCCCGAGGAGTTCTCCCTCGGCGGTCCCCATGACTTCTTCGCGTACGAAGACCGCCTGTACATCAGCAACGGGTACGGCGGTTACTCCGTCGTGGACGTGTCCGACCTGGAGAACGTGCGCCACCTGGGCCACTACTTCTATCCGGCGTTCGGTGGCTTCTCGCACCACAGCGCGGTGGGCACCTTCGCGGGCCGCACCATCGCCTTCGAGGGTGGCGAGTTCGCCGCCTCGCACCTGCGCGTGCTAGACGCCACCGACCCGGCGAACATGGTGAAGATTGGCGAGTTCCGCATGCGGCCCGTCACCTCCATCCACAACATGATTCTCAAGGGAAACCGGCTGTTCATCGCCTGGTACCACGAAGGCCTGCGCGTGCTGGACGTGTCCAACCCCACCCAGCCCCGACAGGTGGCGCACTTCAATACGTACCGGGAGAGCGACCCGCGCCGGAGGGAGGGCACCTTCGAGGGCGCCTTCGGCGTGCGCCTGCCCGGCGACGGGCATGTCTACGTCGTGGATTCCTCGCGCGGGCTGCTCATCTTCAACGAGCCTTGAGCAGGCTCCGGGGGCGCCACTTTGCGGAGGTCGCGGTGACATCTATGCTGTGCGGAGGGCGCCCGCGGAAACGACGCGGGCACCTCCTTCTCTTCATCCAGAGGCCGCACCTCATGCCTGTTCGTGCCGCGCGCCCGTTGCTGGCGCTCGCCTGTGCCGGGGCGTTGTCCGCCTGTTCCTCTTCGGAGCCCACGCCACCAGCGCCCCCTCTCGAGCCGTCCGCCTATGACGGCCCCTGGGAGGCGCTTTCGGAGCGGGGGGAGTGGGTGGACCCCGGCGCCTTCGAGGCGTGCCCCGCCCTGAGCTCCCAGGTCGCCTGCGGTGCGCCGGAGGCCATCGTCCTGCCGGGCTGCGACATGGGCTCGCTCGCGGGCCTGGAGCGGGAGGGCGCCATCTACCGCGCGGAGATTCGCTACGAGTTCCAGGGACAGTCCGGCGTCCAAGCGTCACCGGGGAGCGGCGGCTTCCAGTTCGATGCGGCCCGCCAGCCCGTGTCCGTCATGGGCCGCGCGCCCCATGGCTTCGCCCTGGACAGCGAGCGCTTCGTCCTCGCCACCGAGTACACGCGCACCACTCAGGAGCAGGACCGGCTCACCTTCGCGGGCTGCCGCGCCCAGGGCCCCCGGCACCTCACCGGCTGCTTCCTGTGGTGCCGCAACGGCACGCTGCGCTACCGCGGCAGCTTCCGCGCCGAGCGCATGACGTGGCGGGAGGACGAGCCCGAGTCCTCCGGCCTGCAGCTCCTGTCCGAGTCCTTCGTGGACCGGGGCCTGCCGGTGGACGTGTACGTCACGCACGGCCACGCCTACGTCGTGTCCATCAACGCGCCCGAGCGTCAGGGCGGCCTCACCGTCTTCGACGTGCGCGACCCCCGCGCCCCCGTGCAGACCGCGTCCTTCCAGCTCCCCAGTGACGGGTATTGGAATGGCGTCTGGGCCCGGGACAACGCGCTCTATGTCGCCAGCGGGGATGCGGGGCTGCTCGTGTTCGACCTGGAGGACCCGGCGCGGCCCGCCTTCGTGCGCAACCACCCTGGAGGCTCCGGCCCCATCGACGTGCACACCGTCTTCGTGGAGGGGACGCGGCTCTACGCCATGTCGCCCGGCCCCAACCAGGAGACGCTCATCTTCGACGTCAGCCAGCCGTTGGCGCCTCAGCTCCTCACCCGCTACGCACACGCTGGCGGCAACGGCTACCCGCACGACGCCTTCGCGTACAACGGGCGGCTCTACATCAACCACACCACCGACGGCTTCCTCATCGTCGACCTGGAGGGCGAGACACCGGCGCTCCTGGGCCGGTATGCCTACCCCCACGCCTACAGCCACGCCAACGCGGTGGGCACCTTCAACGGCCGCACCGTGGCCTTCGAGGGCGGCGAGACGCTGGGCGCCCACGTGCGCGTGCTGGACGTCACGCAGCCCGTCGCCATCACGAAGATTGGCGAGTACCGGCTGCGCGGCCTCACCTCCGTCCACAACATGGTGCTGGTGGGCACGCGGCTCTATGTCGCGTACTACCACGAGGGCGTGCGCGTGCTGGACGTGTCCAACCCCGCCCAACCTCGTGAGGTGGCGCACTTCAACACCTTCCGCGAAGCAGACCCGCGCCGGTCCGACGGCATGTACGACGGCGCCATCGGTATGCGTGTCCCCGGTGACGACCACGTCTACGTGGTGGACACGTCGCGCGGGCTGCTCATCTTCGACGCGCCCTGAGCTGGGCACGGACAACTCCTTCTCCTCATCCACGGACCTCACCCATGACTGTTCGCACCCCATGCCCGTTGCTAGCGCTCGTTTGCGCCGTGTCGTTGTCCGCCTGCTCCTCCTCGGAGCCCGCGCCACCGGAGCCCACGCCACCGGCCTATAACGGCCCCTGGGAGGTGCTTCCGGAGCTGGGGGAATGGGTGGACCCCGGGGCCTTCGAGTCGTGTCCCGCGCAGACGTCCCCTACGGCGTGCAACGTGCCGGAGACACTGGTGATGCCAGACTGTGACTTCGGCTCGCTCGCGGGACTGGAGCGGCAGGGCGCCATCTACCGCGCGGAGATTCGTTACGAGACCGAGGTGCAGCCCGGCACCGTACAAGTCTTCCCGGAGAACGGTGGCTTCCAGTTCGACGCCTCGGGCCAGCCCATGTCCATCATGGGGCTCGAGCCCCATGCAGCCATCATGAATGACGAGCGGTTCTTCATTTCCTCCGGACCCACGAGTCCAGCGGGGAGGGATAACGGCTACACCTTCATCGGATGTCACGCCCAGGGCCCCCGGAGCTTCACCGGCTGCGTCCTCTGGTGCCGCAACGGCACGCTGCGCTACCGCGGCAGCTTCCGCGCCGAGCGCATGACGTGGCGAGAGGGCGAGCCCGAGTCCGCCAGCCTCCAGCTCCTGTCCGAAATGCGCGTGCCCCTGGACACGCCCGCGGACGTGTATGTCACCCACGGCCACGCCTATGTCGTGGGCATCGACCGGCGAGGGTCTGGCGGCGGCCTCGCCGTCTACAACGTGAGCGACCCCTACATTCCCGTCCAGCAGACGACCATCCGGTTCGGCCATAACGAATACTGGAATGGTGTCTGGGCCAAGGACAACGCGCTCTACGTCGCCAGCGCTCGCGAGGGCGTGCTCGTGTTCGACCTGACCAACCCCAGGCAGCCCGCCTTTCTACGCAGCTACCCGGGCAACAGCCGCGTCGATGTGCACACGCTCTTCGTGGAAGGGAACCGGCTCTATGCCATGTCCCCATCCCAGAAGCAGACGCTCATCTTCGACATCACCCAACCGCTGGAGCCCCAGCTCCTCACCCACTTCACGTATCCCAGAAGCATGGGCTACCCGCATGACGCCTTCGCGTATGAGGGGCGCCTCTACGTCAATCACCTCGAAGACGGCTTCCTCGTCGCAGGGCTGGACGGCGAGACACCGGCGTTGCTCGGCCGCTACACCTACCCTCATACATTCAGCCACGCCAACGCGGTGGGCACCTTCAACGGCCGCACGGTGGCCTTCGAGGGCGGCGAGACGATGGGCTCCCATGTACGCGTCCTGGACGTCACCGACCCTGCGAACATCGTGAAGATTGGCGAGTACCGCCTGCGCGGCCTCGCCTCCGTCCACAACATGCTGCTGGTGGGCACGCGGCTCTACGTCGCGTACTACCACGAGGGCGTGCGCGTGCTGGACGTGTCCAACCCTGCCCAGCCTCGTGAAATCGCGCACTACAACACCTTCCGCGAGTCAGACTCGAACCGGACAGACGGGCTGACCGACGGCGCCATCGGCATCCGTGTACCGGGGGACGGCCGCATCTACGTCGTGGACACGTCGCGTGGGCTGCTCATCTTCAACGAGCCGTAGTCCCTGGGGCTCACGCCTCGATGCGGTTGCGACCGTTCTCCTTCGCGCGCAAGCGCCGCGCTGCGCGCGGGCTCCACGCGGTAGCCCTTCTCCCGCAGGAAGGTGCCCACCGGGGACTGCAAGTCCTTGTCGTCCTCCATGAACAGGAGCGTCCTGCTGTTCATGACGGGGGTGCCTCTCTCGCCAGCAGGCCGTTGAGGAGGTCCCGCACGGAGGAGACCAGCGCCTCTTCCGAGGCGCGCGACCTGGTGAAGTGCCGGGTGAGGCCCAGGGTGAGCTGCCGCTCATCCATGCGCGTCAAATCCCGGCCCGTGAAGACGATGAGGGGCGTGGCGCGGCCCTGGCGGAGGATGTCGATGACCTCGAAGCCGTCCAGGTGCGGCAGGCCGACGTCCAGGACGATGAGGTCTGGCGTCGTCTCCCGCGCGAGCTCCACCGCGCTCTCACCGTCCGCCGCCTCGAAGACCTGCACGCCCAGCCGCTCCAACTGCGCGCACAGCGTGCGCCGGGTGCTGGCGTCGTCATCCACCACCAGCACGCGCACCTGGCCCGGCTGCCGCGTGGCGTAGCGCAGCGACTTGAGCAGCCGCGACTCCTCCAGCGGCCGGGGCATCCAGTCCACCCAGTACGGAACGCCCTCGGCTTCGTCCGAGCCGCCAGACAGCGCCAGCACGGGCAGCTCACGCGTGCGCGGCTGTTCGCGCAGGCGCCGCACCCAGTCCAGCGCGTGCCCTTCCGGGAGCTGCATGTCCACCACCAGCGCGTCCGGCAGGGCCGTGTCCAGGTGCTTCGCCGCCTCGATGAGGCTGGTGGCGCGCAGCACGCGGTAGCCTTCGTGCGAGAGGAGCCCGCCCAGCAGCGACGCCAGCTCCGAATCCGCGGTGGCCAGCAGCACCTCGTGGCGGGCCGCGTCCCCGGGGAGGACGGGCGGCGGCGTGACGAACGCGGGCCGGGCCGACTCCAGCTTGCCTGCCTCCAGCTTCTCCAGGTCGAGGAGGTCGTTGATGATGCGGATGAGGCGCTCGGTGTTGGTGCGGGCGATGCGCACCATGTCCAGCGCCTGGGGCGGAACATCCCCCGCGATGCCGCCCTCCAGCAGGGCCAGGGAGCCGCGGATGGAGGTGAGCGGCGTGCGCAGCTCGTGGCTCACGGCGGAGATGAACTCGTTCTTCATCCGCTCCACCGCCTTGCGCTCGGTGAGGTCGCGCACGAGGACGGTGTAGCGGGGCGGGCCTTCTCCGGGCACGCGGACGATGGTCAGCTCCGCGGGGAAGGTGCTGCCATCCCCGCGCAGGCAGGGGGACTCCAGCCTCGTGGCCTGCCCCGGCGCGGTGCTCCGCCCCGCGGCCAGCACCTTCTGACGGGCACCGTCCGGCAGCTCCGCCGGGAGCGCCACGGAGAGGAAGTCGCGGCCCACCACGTCCGCGGCGGCCACCTGGAAGGTCTTCCGCGCCGCGGGGTTCAGCTCCAGCAAGGCCCCGCCACCGTCCAGCAGGAGGATGCCGTCCGGAGAGGCCTCCAGAATCGCCGCCTTGCGCGCCTCGCTGGCGCGCAGCCCGTCGTTCGCCGCGGACAAGGCCCTGGTGCGCTCGTCCACCCGCCGCTCCAAGTCCGTGTTGAGCGCGGCCAGGTCGGCGGTGGCGCGGGACAGCCGCACCAGCACCACCAGCACGTAGGCCACCAGCGCCAACGAGCCGAGGAAGAAGATGATGCGCGCGCGCTCGTTGCGCTCCTGCGCGCGCTCGTAGAGCTCCAGGTAGGTGTTGATGAGGCGGTCCGCCCGCGCGCTGACAGTCCCCTCCAACAGGGCCTGGACGGCCGCGTCCGCCTCCGCCTTCGCGCCTCGCGCGTCAGCGGCGCGGGCCCGCTCCAGCAGCGCGGCGCTCTCCTCCAGCGCGCCGACGAACAGGTCCAGCGCCGCGCTCATCGTGCGCTGGTCCATGGCGGACAGGGAGGAGGGGAACCGCCGCAGCGCGTCCGCGCGCGCCCGCAGCGCGGCGAAGTCCTCCGGGTCCGTGCCGTGGAGCGTGCGCAGGCCCAAGCGTTCGCGCAGCACGTCCAGCTCCAGGTCGCCGCTGGCCACGCGCAGGTGCCGCAGCGCGCCGCGGTAGCGGTCATTGTCCGAGGTGGCCCAGGGACGGCCCATGGCGAACAGGCCGCACAGGAGCAGCAGCGCGCCCGCCGCCAACACCCCCGAGCGACGCGAGAGGCGAAGCCCCTGACTCATCCTGGCACCAGCTCGTGAACATCCTGAGGCGGCGTCATCGGGTCGAAGGGCTTCCCGATGACGCCCAGCGCGCCCAGCTCCAGATAGCGGGCGACCTCCTGCTTCTGGATTTTCGCCGTCATGAAGATGATGGGCGTGCGCGCCGTGGCCTGCTCGGCGCGCAGCCGGCCGAAGGTGGTGGGTCCGTCCATGCCCGGCATCATCACGTCCAGCAAGATGAGGTCGGGCTGCTCCGCGCGGGCCTTCTCCAGGGCCTCCGCGCCCGACGCGGCCAGCACCGTCTGCCATCCCCTCACGCGGCTGGGGCTGAGATTGCCGATGGTGCGGATGTCCTCTTCATCGTCGACGAGCATCACCTTGCGAAGGGTCGTCATGGATGAGGCCGGACTGTACCAGGGCGGCCGTGCCCGGAAGCAGCCGGGGCAACGCCAGGGGTCGGCCCGGTGCCGGAGACGGATTGGGCCATGGCCTGACACCGCCTGAGGCGCGGATGGAGAGGCCGAGCAGGCGACGTGAGGCGCAGTGGCTGGGAGGGGCGCACGTCGCCGTCTGGCGCCGCGCGCCGCGGCCGCTCCACCTCAAGTCCACGCCCAGACCTCCGTCGCCCACGCGCCCTTCCGCCTATCCCTGACGCGGTCGTGCTAGGCGCGAAAGGCAATGCCCGCTTTCTGCATTGCGGCGTGTAGTTTGCCCAAGGCGTTGGGTCCCATCCCGTGAAGCGACCGCACTTCATCCTCTGAAAGCTCAGCCAGGTCGTTGAGGCGTAGGAGCCCCGCGTTGACGAGCGCACGGCGTGCAGGCGCGGCAAGGCCCGCCTCCCGCCAAACACCGTCCACCGACCCATATCGTTCGAGATTGACTTCGCCTCGGGTCACGGGACAGCTCGCCGTCGGGTCAATGGGCCGCGCCATGGGGAAACTGTAGCTCGCGCGGCGGTGTCCCACCTACAACTCGCCGCGGTCACCGGCCCAGAAGTCGAACGCTTCACGGGCGACATCGGCGATGACTCGCTCGCGGGTGGCGTCGTCGGCCGGCGACTCGGAGACGAACACCGCGACCACCAGCCGTCGCCCGTCCGGCAGCGTCACCAGCCCGATGTCGTTCGTGGCCGCGGTGATGCCGTCAACCGTCCTCGATGTCCCCGTCTTGTGCGCGACCGGTGTCCCCGCGGGCAGACGTCCGCGGATCCGGTTCGGGCCCGTGGGTGTTTCGGTGAGGAGGCGCAGCAGGTGCCGCCGCCCGTCCGCCGACATGCCCCGCCCCGCCTCCACCGCGAGCAACAGGGCCGCCGCGCCTTCGGGCGTCGCCCAGTTGCGGTACTGAGCCTTGGGGTCGCGCCCCATCTCCTTTTCGGTGACCGCGACCTCGACGCCTTCGACCTTCACGCTGCGCAGGTATCGCGTCACCGCGACCGGGCCACCAACCAGGCCGAGCAGGACGTCCGCGGCCGTGCCGTCGCTGCCCGACGCGGCACCGCGCAGCAGCTCGCCCAGCGTCAGCTCGACGCCGTCGGGGTGCGCATCGCGGAGCGGGCTGTGCTGCCGGTCGGACACGAAGTCCGAGGGCTCGACGCGCACGCGCTGCTCCAGTCGCAGCTCACCCCGGTCGACGGCGTCCAGGACCGCCATCGCGAGCGGCAGCTTGAACACGCTCTGCATCGGGAAGCGGCGTCCGCCGCCAAGCACGACCGCAGCGCCGTCCGCGTCGTCGTTAGCCAGGACCACCGCGACGCCGACCGGGCCCTCGGCCGGCGCGACCGCACGCGCCAGTCGTTCGCCGAGCTCGCCGTGCGCCGCGATTGGCGCTGCGCGCGCGTCCACCGGAACAGGGCCCGCGGCGCACCCCGACGTGCCGAGCACCGCCAGCAGGACGAGGGCGGCGACGAACAGGCTCGAACGATGATGCGCGCGAGTCTCTGATGACATCTCGTCATCATTCTTCGCGGCGCGATGCGTGGCAAGGCGCCGCGCGCCCCGGACGGAGGCGAACACGAACAGCCTGCGCATCGAGAGGGTCCTCGTCGCCGTCACCCGGCGCGAAGCCGCCGGTCGATGAGGGCGCCGACGACCGCGCCGACCAGAATCGGCACCAGCGCGTAGAGCGGGATGAACACGAGCGCGATGGCGGACTGCGCGTCCGCCGCCAGGCTCAGCGACCCGTGCGCCCAGGCGAGGAAGCCGAAGCCCGCCAGCGCGGGCGCCAGCAGCGACACCGGCCGCTGGTAGAAGAAGCTGACGGCGAGGAGCGCGCCCCACGCGAGCGCGTTGAACACGCCGAGGAACAGCGACGCGCCGAGGCCGCCGCCCGCGTACTGCTGCACCCAGTCGAGGCCACGCGGCAGGCGTGCTGCGTACGGGAGCAACAGCCCGATGACGACGATGAGGATGCGGGCGGTGCGCATGGTCATTCCGGACTCCATCGCTTTGCAGGCCGCTCAACCCGACGAATGGCGGCGCTGAAGAATATCCCGTCCGGCGCAAGTCCCAGCGCCGTGGCGCTTCCTCCAACCCCGGCGTGGCCCCGCGCCGTGAGGGCGCTACGGCACGCCCGTGAGCACGCGCCCGTCGTACAGCCGGATGTAGCCCTCGCCCTGGTCCGTGACGGCGCCAAAGCCGCCGGTCACCACGACATGGCCCGCCGGGGTGAGCGCGAGGTCGCTGATACGGACCGGCCCTCCCGTCCCCGTGCTCCCCTCGACGTAGGTCACGAGGCCGAGCGCACGGGTCGTGAGGTTCATTGCCGAGAACCAGCCCCGGCCAAACTCCGTTCCAACCGCGAGGGGTTCGTGCCCGCCGACGAGCAGCGTGCCGGAGGGCGCGAAGGTCTGCAGGGTGACCACGCCCGGCCCGTTCGGGATGGTCGCGGTCCACTGCGTCACCCCATTCGCGCCAATCCACCGCTGGGTGAAGCCCCCGGTAGACTGCGAGGTGTTCGGCAAGAGGGTGCTCGTCGCGCCCTCGGCGTTGACGGCGAAGAGGTCCCAGCCCTCCTGCGTCTCCCACAGGATGGCGCCCTCCGCGCTGTACTTCCGGAGGTAGGACTTCACGAACACCGACTCCCCGGACGTCTCGTTCCGGTTGAACACGCTGCCGGACAGATAGACCTCCGCCTGGTCATTCACCGCCAGGCCAGAGGCGTAGTTGAACTGGCCCTCATCGAAGCGCAGGCTCCAGCGCTTGGCAGCCTGCGGCGAGATGGCGATGAGTTCGAGCTGACGCGCGAGCTCATGATTGCCCAGGCTCAACAGCACGTAGACGTTCCCGCTTGCGCTCACCGCGAGCGCGGGCCAATGGGGATTCTCGACGGATTCTGAAGAGGTCCACAGCACCTGCCCGTGCGTGTCGTACCGGGTCACCCGTCCGAAGGAGTCCACCACGTAGGCATTGCTCGCGCCATCCAGGGCCATCTCCACCCCGCCGCTCAGGGGGACCGACCAGCGCAGTTGTCCGGTGCTGCTGAGCCGCTGCAACTGCCCGACTTCCAGGACGACGATGTCACCATCGGCCGAAACCGCCACGCTCCGCGGATGAGAGCCCCGCCGCGCCTCCCACCGCAGGAGGGACTCGAGCGCCTCCAGGGAGACGACCTTCGTCCCGTCCATGACGAGCGAGCAGCCGCCACCCGCCACCACGGCGCAGGCCCCGCCCCAGGTCGGAATCCCCGCTGGTTCGGCTCGGAGCGTCACCTGCGCCTTGCGGACCGGCAACCTGCACGGCTCGTCGCAGGACCCGCCTTCCCCCTCGGCCACCACGCGCGCTCCGCCACCCGGCAGGCGCCGCACCTCCACATGGCCGACCCCCATGCCCTTGAGGACCGCGCTGTCCACGTCGGGCGCGCCCTCCACCTCGAGGCGGGCCTCGCTCGGCCCCGCCAGCCGGGGCGAGAACCGCACCCGCACCTCGCACTCCCTGCCCGCGTCGAGGAAGCGCTCGCAGGTGTTGGCGGTGATGGTGAACCCGTTGCCCTCCACCTTGACGGACACGGACTCCACCGCCGACGGAGACGCGTTGCGCACGGTGAAGCGCTGCTCGGGGGAGGACCGGCCCAGCTCCACCTCACCGAAGTCGGCCTCCTCCCGGTCGATGATGAGCACGGCCGGCTTCTGTTCGTCGCCGGAGCACGCGGCGGAAAGGACAGATGCGCCGAACAACAGGAAGAGCAATGGCTTGCGAAGCATGCGCGGCCTTCTATGCGAGCCCATGTCCGCGTGACAAGCTGGCAGGCATCATCCAGCTCGCGGACAAGCGCGTCGGGCGCGTCACGGCGGCAGATGGACACCTCGCCGTCACCCAATGCTGCTGCCCCAATTCCAGAAGCGGACAGCCTTGCCATTCAGCTCGCTGGCTAGACTAAAAGGACGTGACCATGCGACCACGCGCCTGCGCCGCACTTCTCCTCTTCCTCTCGGCGTGCGCTACGTCGGCACCGAGCCCAAGAGAACGCGCGCCCCGAACACCAAGAATCCGCAACCTCCAGCGAGCGGCAAAGCTGCCGTGGCGGGACGAGGGACAGTGCGTCGTCCGTGAGGCTTCCCAGCCTTGGCCCGTGATGGCGGAGCGGTGCTACCACGCCCTCGACCATGACCGGGTCCGGTTCAACGACCCGACGGGAAGGTGCGCGGTCGCATCAGCGCAGGACGGGTTCCCCCCGGTGCCGACTGAGCCACTGGAGCGAGAGCGACGCCCTGAGCGCAGGCCCGTCCCGGTTCCTCACGCGGGCAAGGATGCCCCGCACAACGAGTGCGCCGACACGTTTCCGCCCAACCGCTATCCCGGCATGGACGTACGTGTGAATGGCATCCGCTTCGATGCGCTGCAAGTCGGCGTGCGCGTGCCATGGGAGATCAAGGCTCATCGGTTTGACACATACAATGGCTTCATCCGGGAGCGGGAAATCGAGAAGGAGCTCGAGCAATTGGCCCAGGAGCGCGACGCTGCGCTGGCCTGTGGATAGATGACCACTCGAAGCCCCCTCATTCTCAACGTCTATGCGCCTGCGCTTTCGGGTAACGACAAACGCCCACTCGCCGCCGTCCATGGGTTGGAAAAGGCGCTCCCCGGATTGCGTCTGGCGTGGAGAGTCACCGCGAGGCGACGGCTTGCCGCGTTACCACAGCGCGATGCGTGGCTGGCGGAGGCGGCCACGCGCGGCGAGTTCCCTCTGACATGCAACGGCGATGAGCGCTACGCCGTGATGATTTCCGGGCGCCACCGCTCCGCGTATGTGAGCCCAGGCGGGCGACCACAGCTCCAAATCCATGCGAAGCTGCCGCTGGGCGCCGCCGTTATCACGGCAGCGGCGGATGTGCTTGAAGCAGTGGCAGAGGGCGCACGCGCGTTCTGGGGGCATGCGACGACGGACGGCGCTTCGGGGGACATCGCGCTGCAAATTGCGCCCACTCTGGAAGGGCCGCCGTCCCCACCCCGGGGC
>NZ_JAAIYB010000230.1 GCF_010894475.1 Myxococcus vastator | reverse complement strand
TGGTGAAGAAGGCGTACGCGCGGCTGCCCGCACCGGTGCGGGTACACAACCTCTACGGCCCGACGGAAGCAGCGGTGGACGTCACGTACTGGCCCTGCCCGCGCGGAGAGGACTTCCACCGGGTGCCCATTGGCAGGCCGGTGGCCAACACGGTGCTGTACGTGCTGGACACGCACGGGCAGCCAGCGCCGGTGGGCATTCCCGGCGAGCTGCACATTGGCGGCGTGCAGGTGGGACGCGGCTACTGGCAGCGGCCCCAGTTGACGGCGGAGCGCTTCATCCCGGACGCCTTCAGCGGCACTCCGGGGGCGCGCCTGTACCGCACCGGAGACGTGGCGCGGTGGCTGCCGGACGGCACGCTGGAGTACCTGGGCCGGGCCGACTTCCAGGTGAAGCTGCGCGGCTTCCGCATCGAGCTGGGTGAAGTCGAAGCCACGCTGCGAGCCCACCCCGAGGTGATCGATGCCGTCGCCTTGGTGCGCGAAGACGCCCCAGGCGATCAGCGCCTCGTGGCCTATGTCACGGGAGAACCGGCGCCGGACGTGACGGCGCTGCGGGCACGGCTGGCTGAGCGGCTACCGGCCCACATGGTGCCCACGGCCATCGTGACACTGCCGTCCCTCCCCCTGTCTCCCAACGGCAAGGTGGACCGCAAGGCCCTGCCTCAGCCGGTTGTCACCCCTGTCCCCGGGGCCGCTGCCCCGCCCGTTCAAGAGCGCATGACTCCGTTCCAGCAGCGCGTCGCCGCCCTCTTCCGTGAGCTCCTGCGCGTGGAGCGCGTGGGCCTGCACGACGACTTCTTCGCGTTGGGAGGCCACTCGCTCCTGGCCACGCAGCTCATCTCCCGGCTGCGCACGACGTTCGGCGTGGAGCTGTCCCTCAACGCGCTCTTCGATGCGCCCTCCGTGGCCCGCGTCACCGAGCTCGTCGAGGAAGACATGCTCATGCGCGCCAGCGCGCCCCAGATTCCGGCGCTCCGGCCCGTGCCGCGCGACGGGGACCTGCCGCCGTCCTTCGCGCAGCAGCGACTGTGGCTCATCGACCAGCTCCAGCCCGGTGGCAGCCAGTACAACCTGCCGGGAGCGGTCCGGCTGGAAGGCGCGCTGGACACCGAGGCCCTGCGCCGCGCGCTGGAGTACCTCGTCAGACGTCATGAGCCGCTGCGCACCTGCTTCGTCATGCGTGACGGTGACCCCCTCCAGGTCATCCACCCCGCGACGGAGTGGGCGCTCCCGCTGACGGACCTCACCGGACTGCCCCAAGGCGACCGGGAGGCCGAGGCGCGCCGGCTGGCCGCCACGGAGGCGGGACAGCCGTTCGATTTGAGCGCGGGCCCCCTCCTGCGCACCCTTCTGTTGAAGCTGGACGCCGAGCTGCACGTGCTGGTGCTGACCATGCACCACATCGTGTCGGACGGCTGGTCGCTCGGCGTCATCGTGCGCGAGGTCGCCGCCGCCTACGACGCGTTCGCCCAGGGCCGAAGCCCGGCGCTGCCGCCGCTGCCCATCCAGTACGCGGACTTCGCGTCCTGGCAGCGGCAATGGCTCCAGGGGGACGTGCTCACCGCGCAGGTGGACTGGTGGAAGGAGCAGCTCGCCGGTGCGCCCCAGGTGCTGGACCTGCCCACCGACAAGCCGCGGCCTACCCAGCGCTCGCAGTTCGGCGAGCTCCACCCCATCCACCTGCCCCAGGACGTGGTGGCGCCGTTCCTCGCGCTCGCGCGGCAGGCGGGAGGCACGCCCTACATGGCGCTGCTGGCCGTGTGGCAGGTGCTGCTCGCGCGCTACAGCCGGCAGGAGGACCTGCTCGTGGGCTCGCCCATCGCGGGCCGCCGCCACGGCGAGGTCGAGGGCCTGGTCGGGTTCTTCGTCAACACGCTGGTGCTGCGAGCCCGGGTCCGTCCGCGGGACTCGTTCCGCGCGTTCCTCTCGCAGGTCCGTGACACCACCCTGGCCGCGTACGAGCACCAGGACCTGCCCTTCGAGAAGCTGGTCGAGGAGCTCCAGCCGCGCAGGGACCTGGGCCGCAACCCACTGGTGCAGACCTTCTTCTCGCTGCTGAACACCCCCATGGGGCCGATGCGGGCCACCGGCCTCACGCTGCGTCCGGCGGACGTGGACATCGCGACCTCGCGCTTCGACCTGGGCCTGGTCCTCATGGACGACGCCGACGGCCTGCGCGGCGCCATCGAGTACAGCACCGACCTCTTCGAGCCCGCCACCGTGGCCCGCCTCGCCGGGCACCTGCGCGTGCTCATGGAGGCCGTGGCCGCGGCTCCGGACCAGCCGCTGGGCACGCTGGCGCTGCTCACCCCGGGCGAGCGTCAGCAGCTCCTCGAGGAATGGAACGACACCTCGGCCCGGTACGACGGCGCTGGCGGCACCATCGCGGAGGTCATCGCGCGGCACGCCGCCCTGCGCCCGTTCGCCGTGGCGTTGGAGTCTGGTGACGAGACGCTGACCTTCGAGCAACTGGACTCGCGGGCCAACCAACTGGCGAACCTGCTCCGGGCGCGCGGCGTGAGCACGGAAGTGCTCGTGGCCGTGAGCCTGGACCGGGGCTCGGCGTGGGTCATCGCGATGCTGGCGGTGCTCAAGGCCGGAGGCGCCTTCGTGCCGCTGGACGCGTCGTACCCCGCGCAGCGGCTGGCCATCATGCTGGAGGACGCGCCACCGCACCTGCTGCTCACGTCGCGGGCCAACCACGCGAAGCTGCCGCTCCCCGATGGTGGGCTTCCCACCCTGCTCCTGGAAGAGGTGGACCTGTCGGAGTGGCCCACCACGCCCCTTGTGTCCGACGTGGGCCCGAACCACCTGGCCTACGTGATGTTCACGTCCGGGAGCACGGGTCGTCCGAAGGGCGTGGCCATCCCGCACCGAGGCGTCCTGCGCCTCATGCACAGCGAGCCCTTCATCCGCTTCGGCGTCCGGGAGACGGGGCTCGTCATGGCGCCCGCCTCGTTCGACGGCTCGGTGATGGAGCTGTGGATGCCGCTGCTCAACGGCAACCGCGTCGTCCTCTATCCGCCGGAGGCGCAGGCCAGCGACCTGGACACGCTGTCCCGCGTGGTGGAGCGCCACGGCGTCACGCTCATCCACTTCCCCGCGGGCCTGTTCTCGCAGGTGGTGGAGCACCGGACTGACTTGCTGAAGAAGCTGCGGGCCGTCCACGTGGTGGGCGACATCCTGTCCGCGCCGCACACACGCCGCACGTTGACGGCCACCGGCGTCCCCGTCTCCAACGGCTACGGCCCGACGGAGAACTCCATCATCTCCACCAGCTACACGGCCACCGAGGCCTCGCAGGTCGGGGCCTCCGTGCCCATTGGCCGGCCGGTCTCGAACACGCAGGCATATGTGCTGGATGCGCAGCTCCAGTTGGTCCCCGTGGGGGTGCCCGGCGAGCTGTACGTGGGCGGTGAAGGGCTCGGGCGCGGATACGTGTCGCGGCCGGACCTCACGGCGGAGCGCTTCATCCCCGCTCCCTTCGGCACGCAGCCCGGCGCGCGCCTCTACCGGACGGGCGACCTGGTCCGGTGGCGCCCGGACGGCACGCTGGAGTTCATTGGCCGCACCGACAACCAGGTGAAGGTGCGGGGGTTCCGCATCGAGCTGGCGGACGTCGAGGCCGCGCTGCGCACCCAGCCCGGCGTGCTCGAAGCCGCCGCCGTGGTCCGCGAGGACGTCCCCGGCGACAAGCGGTTGGTGGCCTACGCCATGGGCCGCGACGACGCGCCGCTGGAGGTCGCGGCGCTCCGCGCGGGCATGCGTCAGCGGCTCCCCGAGTACATGGTGCCGTCCGTCTTCGTGGTCCTCCCCACGCTGCCGCTGAGCACCAGCGGCAAGGTGGACCGCAAGGCGCTCCCGGCGCCGGACAGCGCCTCCACGGGCCGCGATGGCCAGTTCGTGGAGCCTTCCAGCCCGCTGGCGCAGCAGCTCGCCGCGCTGTGGGCGAAGGAGCTGGGCACGGAGCGCATCGGCCTCCATGACCACCTCTTCGACGACCTGGGCGGAACGTCCCTGTCGGTGGTGCGCATCGCCAAGCGCATGCGGGAGACGTTGAACCGGGAGGTGCCGGTGGTGTGGCTGTTCGAGCACCCCACCGTGGACGCGCTGGCCGCCGTCCTGGAGCGCGACGCGAAGGGGGATGAGGCCCCCACGCGGCCCCAGCCTGTCTCCGAACCTGGCAACGCCGAGGCGAAGCCCACCACGGGCTCTGGCCTGGTCGCCATCGTGGGCATGTCGGGCCGCTTCCCGGGCGCCAGCTCCGTCCAGGACTTCTGGCGGAACCTGCGCGACGGCGTGGAGTCCATCTCCCGCTTCACGCCCGAGGAGCTGGAGCGGCTGCCCGGCCTGCCCGAGGGGGTGGAGTTGTCGCAGCACCCGGCCTTCGTCCCGGCCGGTGGTGTCCTGGACGGCATCGAGGGGTTCGACCCGGGCTTCTTCGACCTGTCGCTGCGCGAGGCGCAGTGGATGGACCCGCAGCAGCGGCTCTTCCTCCAGACGGCGTGGTCCGCGCTGGAGGACGCGGGCATCGACCCGGAGCGCACGCCCGAGGCCATCTCGCTGTACGCGGGCGCCATCGACTCCGGCTACAAGGACGCGGTCCGCGCCACGCTGCCGCTGGATGGCGCGGCGCTGTTCGAGCTCTACGGCACCGCCACCCATGAGAGCCTGGCCACCAAGGCCTCGTTCAAGCTGGGGCTCACCGGTGAGAGCGTCCTCGTGTACACGGCGTGCTCCACGGGGCTCGTCGCCGTCCACCTCGCGTGTCAGAACCTGCTGGCGGGCCGCTCGGGTGTGGCGCTGGCGGGGGCCACGCGCATCGCCGTCCCGCAGCGCACCGGCTACGTCTACCAGGAGGGCATGATTCTCTCTCCGGACGGCCGCTGCCGGAGCTTCGACGCGAACGCGCAGGGCACGGTGTCCGGGAACGGCGTCGCGTGCGTGGTCCTCAAGCGGTTGGAGGACGCGCAGCGCGACGGCGACTCCATCTACGCCGTCATCCGGGCCACGGCGACGAACAACGACGGGCGCTACAAGTCCGGCTACACCGCCCCCAGCGTCCAGGGGCAGGCGGCGGTCGTCGCCCAGGCGCTCGCGCGCTCCGGCGTGCGGGCGCAGGACATCGGCTACGTGGAGACCCACGGCACCGCGACGCCGCTGGGCGACCCCATTGAAGTGGCCGCGCTCCAGCGCGCCTACGGCCTGGGCGCCGAGCACCGGGGCACCATTGCCCTGGCCTCGCTGAAGAGCAACATGGGGCACCTGGACACGGTGGCCGGACTGGCGGGCCTGATGAAGGTCGCGCTGTCCCTGCACCACGGCGAGGTGCCGCCCAGCCTGCACTTCGAGCGGCCCAATCCGCAGATCGACTTCGACGCCAGTCCCTTCTTCGTCAACACCACCCTGCGGCCGTGGCCGAGGACCGAGACGCCGCGCCGCGCGGCCGTCAGTTCCTTCGGCATTGGCGGCACCAACGCCCACGCAGTGCTCGAGGAGTCCCCCATGGCGCACAGCGGCTCCACCACGCGCTCGCACCAGGTCGTCACGCTGTCCGCCCGCTCCGCCGAGGCGCTGGAGGCGGCGTCGCGGCAGCTCGCCGGACATGCGGGGGCCCACGCCGCGGACCTGTCCCTGGCGGACGTGGCCTTCACGCATGCCGTGGGCCGCAAGGCCTTCGAGTTCCGGCGCACCGTGGTGGCCCGGGACGCCGCGGACCTGACGGCGCGGCTGCGCAAGCCGTACACGCCGGTGAAGGTGACGGACGCCGACGTGAATCGCCGCCGGGTGGCCTTCATCTTCCCGGGCCAGGGCGCGCAGCAGGCGGGCATGGGCCGCGAGCTGTACGAAGCGGAGCCGGCCTTCCGCGCGCATGCGGAGGCGTGCCTGGCGCTGCTGGAGCCCGCGCTCCGGGAGCGGGTCCGCGAGGTGCTGTTCGCCGGGCCTGGGATGGACGCCGCCGCGGTGGCTGACACCCGCGCCGCCCTGCCCGCGCTGTTCACGGTGGAGTACTCGCTGGCGCGGATGTGGATGGACTGGGGCCTGCGGCCCTACGCCGTGCTGGGGCACAGCTTCGGTGAGTACGCCGCCGCGTGCTTGTCCGGTGTCCTGTCGCTGGAGGACGCGATGCGGCTCGCCGTGGCGCGCGGCGAGCTGATGCACCGCATGCCTCCGGGCGCGATGCTGGCGGTGGCGATGCCGGAGTCGCAGGTGCTGCCGCTGCTGACGGGGCGGCTGTCGCTGGCGGCCATCAACGCGCCGGACCGCTGCGTCGTCGCCGGGCCCGTCGCGGAGGTGGAGCGGCTTCAGGAGGAGCTGCGCCGCCGTGAGGTGGGCACCGTGCGGATGCCCGCGCCACATGCGTTCCATTCGGCGGACGTGGAGCCGCTGATGCCAGCGCTGGCGGAGGTGGTGAGCTCGCTCCAGCGCCATGCGCCGACGCTCCGGTATTCCTCCAGCGTCACGGGGCGCTGGGCCCAGGCGAACGAGCTGGCCCAGCCGGAGTACTGGGCGGCGCAGATGCGTCAGCCGGTGCGCTTCACGAACGCCGTGGGGGCCCTGCTCGAAGAGGGATGCAGCCTGTTGCTGGAGGTGGGCCCGGGGCAGGACCTGACGCCGTTGGTGCGTGCCTGCCTGGGACGCGACAAGGAGCGGGTCAAGGCGGTGGCGACTCTGCGCCGTGGCGGTACGAGCACGGAGCACGCGAGCCTGATGACCTCGGTGGGCGAGCTGTGGACCCTGGGCGTTTCGGTGGACTGGAACGTCTTCTACGGCCACGAACAGCGGCTGCGCCTGCACCTGCCCACGTACCCGTTCCAGGAGAAGCGGTGCTGGGTGGAGGCACCGGTGCGGCCAGCGCAGACTGCTACTTCCGCGCTGGCGAATGGCGCGGGGCACGCGGCTGCGGTCGCGGCGTCATTCCAGCCCCCGGGCGGTTTCGCGACGACCGGGGCGGCTCAGCCCGCGGCGTCCACGTCGCTGGCGCAGGCGTCCGCGGGCTTCGCGACGCCCGGAACCACTCAGTCCTCGGCCCACGTGCCAGGCGGACAGAATGGCTCCTCGGTTCCGCCCCAGGCCCACGGCAGCCTCGCGGCCCCGCAGGCCACGTCGCCGCATCAGGCCCACGGCAGCCTCGCGGCCTCCCAGGCCACGTCGCCGCATCAGGCCCAGGGGACGCCTGCGCCTGTCGCCACGCCAGAGCGTGAAGACGCGCCCCGAGGCGACATCGAGGAGCGGCTGGCCTCACTCTGGCGCGAGCGGCTCGGCATGACGTTCGTGGGCCGCGACGACAACTTCCTGGAGATCGGCGGCAACTCGCTGATGGCCGCTCAGCTCCTCAACCAGGTGCGGTCCACGTTCGGCGTCCAGCTCCCCCTGGCCGCGCTGTTCGAGGCCCCCACCGTGGCGGGCATCGCGCAGCGCATCGAGCCCCTGCTGCGTCAGGCCCCCGCCGTGGAGACCTCGCGCGAGCTGCCCATCGTCCCGTTGCCGCGGAACGAGCCCCTGCCCTTGTCCTTCGTGCAGGAGCGCGTCTGGCGCCTGGAGCAGCACCTGCCGGGCCTGTCCGCGTACAACATCCCGTTCGTCCTGCGGCTGGAAGGCGCCGTGGACGCGGTCCTCCTGGAGCGCGCCGTCCAGGAGATCATCCAGCGCCACGAGTCCCTGCGGACGACCTACGACGTGGTGGACGGCCGCCCGGTGCAGCGGTTCCACGCGCGGATGCACATCCCGCTGGTGCGCGTGGACCTCACCGGCGCCCCCGAGCACCGCGAGGCCGAGGCCATGCGGCTGGCGCGCGAGGACGCCGCGAAGCCGTTCGACCTGGTGAAGGGCCCCGTTGTCCGGACCACGCTGGTCCGGCTCGACGAGCGCCTGCACATCCTGCTGGGCAACATCCACCACATCGTCAGCGACACGCTGTCCATCTCCATCTTCATCCACGAGCTGTTCCAGTGCTACGCGGCCTTCCAGCAGGGACGGCCGTCTCCCCTGGCCCCGCTGCCCGTGCAGTACGCGGACTTCGGTGCATGGCAGCGCAAGGTCGTCGCCGAAGGGCGCCTCCCCGAGCAGGAGTCCTGGTGGCGTCAGCAGCTCGCCGCCATGCCACGGCAGCTCGGCCTCGCCACGGACCGGCCGCGCCCTCCGACGAGTCCGCTCACGTCGGTGCGCATGCCGGTGTCCTTCTCGGCCGCGCTGTCCCGCGAGGTGGCGGAGTTCGGAAAGCGTGAGGGCTACACGTCGTACATGATGGTGCTCGCCGCATGGCAGGCGCTGCTGCACCGCTACAGCGGACAGACGGACATCATCGTCGGCACGCCCATTGGCAACCGCACCCGGCCGGAGCTGTTGCCGCTCATCGGGTACGTGGCGCACTCGGCCGCGTTCCGCACCAGCTTCGCGGATGACCCGACGTTCCTCGAGCTGATCGCCCGCGTGCGGCAGGAGGTCAACGACGTCCAGCTGCGTCCGGACGTGCCCTTCGAGCACCTCGTGGAGGCCCTCATCCCCGGCAAGGACATTGGCCGGGGCCGGTTGACGGACACCATCTTCGTCTTCCACACCACCGCGGGCGGAGCCGCCGCGGCGCTGGAGCTGACCGGTGTCCGCGGAACCATGATGGAAGTGCCGGACGCGCCGGTGCAGTGGGGCGCGACGCTGTCCGACCTGTCCCTGGTGCTCGGCGATGACTCCGGCCGCATCGGCGGCGCGCTGGAGTACGCCACGGAGCTGTTCGACGAAGCCACGGCCCAGCGCATGGTGGAGCACCTCCAGGTGTTGCTGGGCTCGGCGCTGGCCCGGCCCTCGGAGCGCATCTCCCGGCTGCCCCTGGCCACGGCGGCGGACCGGAGCGCCTGGCCCGCCCCCCTGCCCCGGTCCGTCTCCACGCCGATTCCCACGCGGCTGTCCCAGCGCGCGGTCCGTCAGCCGGGAGCCACCGCCGTCATGCAGGGCTCGACGTCGTGGACCTGGAGCGACCTCGCCCAGCGTGCGCGCGACGTCGCCGCTCGGCTGCGTGCGCTTGGCGTGCAGCCCGGTGAGCCCGTCGCCGTCTGCCTGAAGCCGTCCCCCGCGAAGCTGGCCGTCCTCTGGGGTGTCCTGGAGGCCGGCGGCGCCGTCGTGGCCGTGGGCCCCACGGACCTGGGACGCCTGTCGGACTTCGCGTCACCCGGAGCCCGGGTGCCGGTGCTCATCACATGGCGAGGCATCATGACCGCCGCGCGGCTGGATGCGGCGCGGGTGCTCCATGTGGAGGACGCGCTGGAGTCTTCCGGTGCGCTGGCGGAGAGCCCCGCTCCGGCCCCTGAAGCGCTGGCGTGGCTGTTGCCCGTGGGCGCCAACCAGTCGCCGTGGGCCCTGGTGCATCAGGGGCTCACCGAGCTCTTCGATGCGCTCGACAAGCGGCTGCGGCCCGCGGAAGGCGCTACGTGGGTGGCCGCCGCGGAGTCCTCGGCGGAGCGTCCGGAGCTGGAGGCCCTGTGGGCCCTGTCACGCGGGCTGACCGTGACCTTCCCCTCCGAGCAGGTGACGGCCCAGTGGGAGGTCCTCCAGGGCGGCGGTCCGCGCCAGGGCGCGATGGACCTGAGCCTCATCTACTTCGCGAACGATGAGGACTCGCTCGTCGGTCCGAAGTACGAGCTGTTGGTCGAAGGCGCGAAGTACGCGGACGCCAACGGCTTCTCCGCGGTGTGGACGCCGGAGCGGCACTTCCACTCGTTCGGCGGCCTCTATCCCCAGCCCGCGGTGGTGGCGGGCGCGCTGGCCACCATCACCCGCAACCTGAGCCTGCGCTCGGGCAGCGTCGTCCTCCCGCTGCATGACCCGCTGCAAGTCGCCGAGCAGTGGTCCGTGGTGGACAACCTCTCCGGAGGCCGCGCGGGCCTGTCGATTGCCACGGGCTGGCATGTGGCGGACTTCACCTTCGCCCCGCAGAACTACGAGGATCGCCGCAACGTCCTCCTGCGGAACCTGGAGACCCTCCGGACCCTCTGGCGAGGCGAGAAGCTCCGCCGTCCAGGTGGTGGCGGCGTCACGGTGGAGGTGGGCCTGCGGCCCAAGCCCGTCCAGAAGGACCTGCCCGTGTGGCTCACGGCCGCCGGCAGCCCGGAGACGTTCCGCCTGGCCGGCGAGGTGGGCGCTGGCGTGCTCACCGGTCTGCTCACGCAGTCACTGGAGGAGCTGAAGCAGAAGGTGGCGCTCTACCGCGAAGCCTGGCGCCGCAACGGGCACCCGGGCCGGGGCCACGTCGCGCTGATGTTGCACGCGTTCATCGGCGATGACGAACAGGAGGTGCTGCGCACGGTCCGCAAGCCGCTGCTGGGCTACTTCCGGAGCTCAGCGGAGATCTCCGCCTCGCTGCTGGCCGCGCAGGGTTACCAGGGCGAAATCGACAAGGTGTCCGAGGAGGATGTGAACGCCCTGCTCGAACACACCTTCGAGCACCACGCGAAGGGCACCGGCCTCATCGGCACGGTGGAGAGCGGCGTGCAGCGCCTGCTCCACGTCCGGGAAGCCGACGTGGACGAGGTGGCCTGCCTCATCGACTTCGGCCTGGACACGCCGGTGGTGCTGGAGGGCCTGCGCCGGCTGACCGTGATTCGCGAGCGGCTGGTGCAGGAAGCCTCGCAGCGAAAGGTCCAGCGGCAAGCGGAGGGAACGCTCGCGGTGGACGAGCTGCTGGCGCTGGCCCGGCAGTCGGGCGCCGTCCTGCTGCATGCCTCGGCGCGGCTGGCGCGCACGCTGGTGGAGCTGCCGCAGGCCCGCGAGGCGCTGGAGCCCGTGGGCGCGCTCGTCCTGGACGGCGCCTCCGCGGAGCTGGCCCTGTCGCTGCACCGGAACCTGGGCACGGAGGTCCTGCTCGCGGGTGCCGCCAACGAGGGAGGCCTGCTGCCACGGCCTCCGACGGAGCGTGTCCCCGAAGGGCTCCAGTCTTGGGTGCTGGACGCGGCTGGCTTGCCGGTGCCCCCCGGTGTCGTCGGTGAGCTGGCCCTGGAGGGCGCGGGCCTCCCCTGGGACTTGTGGCGCGCCAACGAACAGGAGCGCCGCCGTTTCGTGCAGCACCCGTCGAGCAGCGAGGCCCGGCTCTTCCGGACCGGGCGGCACGCGCGGCTCCGCGTGGACGGCCGCGTGGAGCACGTCACCCTCCCCGCCGCGCCCAAGGTGCAGGCGCCCGCGCCGAAGCCCAAGGCGCCCCCCGCGCCCTCGGCGCCCGCGCCGATGCTGCAACCCGAGCCCTCCGCGATTGCTCGCGTGTCCCGGAGCCGGCCGCTGCCCCTGTCCTTCGCGCAGCAGCGGCTCTGGTACCTCCAGCAGCTCGATCCGAGCAGCACGGCGTACAACAACGGCTCCAGCTTCCGCCTCACGGGCCCGCTGAACGTCGAAGCGCTCCAGGCCGCGCTCAACGAGGTGGTGCAGCGGCACGAAGTCCTCCGCACGACGTACCAGCTCACGGAAGACGGCGCGGTCCAGGTCATCCACGCGGAGGGCTCGCTGCCGATGCCGCTGGAAGACGTCCCCGGTGAGACGGCGGAGGCGCGTGAAGCGGAGATGCTGCGGCGGTGCGCGGCGCTCGGGGCGATTCCCTTCGATTTGGAGAAGGGGCCGGTGGGGCGCGCGGTGCTGCTCCGGCTGGGACCGGAGGAGCACGTCCTGAGCCTGATGCAGCACCACGTCATCTCCGACGCGTGGTGCACCCTGGTGCTGGGTCGCGAGCTGTCGGTGCTCTACGCCTGCTTCAGCGCGGGCATCCCCTCTCCGCTTCCGCCGCTGGAGGTGCAGTACGCCGACTACGCGGTGTGGCAGCGCCAGTGGCTGGAAGGCGCGGTGATGGAGGAGCAGGTCCGGTGGTGGAAGGAGCGGCTCACGGCCGTCCCCGCGCTCGAGCTGCCCACGGACCGGCCCCGGCCCGCGATTCAGTCCTACGCGGGCGGCAGCTTCCGCTTCGAGCTGCCCGTCGATGTCTCGGAGCCCCTGCTCGCCTTCGGGCGGCGTGAGGGCGCCACGTCGTTCATGGTGCTCATGGCGCTGTTCCAGGCGCTGCTGGGGCGCACCGCGGGTCAGGAGGACTTCGCGGTAGGCATCCCCACGGCGGGACGCTCCCGGCCGGAGGTGGAGGGACTGCTGGGCTGCTTCGTGAACACGCTCGCGCTGCGCTCGCGGCTGGAGGGAGCACCGTCGTTCCGGGAGCTGCTGGGCCGCGTGAAGCACCAGTCACTGGACGCGTTCGCGCACCAGGACGCGCCCTTCGAGCGCATCATCGAAGCGCTCCAGTTGCCGCGTGACCAGAGCCGCACGCCCGTGTTCCAGGCCGTCCTCAACGTGGTCAACACGCCCACCGTGGACGTGGCGCATCAATCGCTGAAGTTGAGCCAGCTCGGCATCGAGGCGGATACCTCCAAGTTCGACCTGAGCCTGGAAATTGTCGAGCGCAAGAACACCCTGTTCTGCCGCTTCGAGTACGCGTCGAGCCTCTTCGATGTCGGCACCGTGGAGCGGCTCGCGGGCCATCTGATCGAGCTCGCCCGGGCCGTCATCGTCACGCCGGACCTGTCACTGCAGCGCGTGGCCATCCATTCGGAGGCCGAGCGCCACCAGGTGCTGAAGGGCTTCCAGGGTCGAGAGCTGGCGCCCGCCTCGGAGGCGACCATCCACGCGCTGATGGAGGCGCAAGTGGCGCGGACGCCGGACGCGGTGGCGGTGGCGTTCGAGACGGAGCGGCTGACGTACCGGGAACTGGAGGCGAGGGCCAACCAGGTGGCGCACCACTTGAGAAGCCTGGGGGTGGCGCCGGAGTCGCTGGTGGGCGTGTGCCTGGAGCGCTCGGTGGACCTGGTGGTGGCGCTGCTGGGGGTGCTTAAGGCGGGGGCGGCGTACGTGCCGGTGGACCCGGCGTACCCGAAGGAGCGGCTGGGGTGGATGCTGGAGGACACCGGGGCGTCGGTGCTGCTGACGCACGAGAAGTGGAAGTCGGNG
>NZ_JAAIYB010000022.1 GCF_010894475.1 Myxococcus vastator | reverse complement strand
GCACTCCCCAGCGCCCCCTCGTTCTTCAAGAGGGGGCGCCCCGGTCCGAGCGAGCCCCCGGTGCGCCTGGCTGCTCCGGCGAGCCTCGCGCGGGGGCATTCCCGACCCAGGATGGGGGGTTCGGCTTCTCCTGGGTGCGTCGGTTATCGTGGCGGAATATCGAGGGGAGTCCGACGACATGAAGCGAGTGGTTCTGGGGTTGTTCGCAGCCGTGGTCCTCAGTGCGTGCGCAGCGCACGAAAAGACGGGAGACCGCGCCGCGGCTGTGGGGGATTGGAAGTCCGCGTATGCGTCCTACCGGCAAGCGCTGGCCAGCGAGCCGGACAGTCCCGAAATCAAGCTCAAGTTCGACGAGGCCCGCACCAAGGCGCTCCAGGATGCGCAGCAGCGGGCGCAGACGTGCGCGCAGGTGAATGACTGGGGCTGCGCGCTCGCCGAGTCCGACTTCGCGCTGTCGGTGGAGCCGGGCAACGCGGAGATTGCCTCGTTCCGCGCGAACGCGGCGCAGCAGGTGGCGATGTCTCAGCTGGACACGGCCGTCGAGCAGGCGCAGCAGGGGCAGTACGCGGAGGCCGCCTCGCTGATGGACCGGGCGCTGCAACTGTCCCCGGCGCCCGAGGTGAAGGCGCACGCGGAGGACGCGCGGCGCATCATCATCACCCAGGGGCGCGTCCGGGCGGACCAGCACCTGCAGGAGGGCAACTTCATCGCGGCCCACGAGCTGGCGCAGCTGGTGCTGCGGCTGGACGCCTCCGCGTCGGCGTGGGCGCAGAACATCGCCGCGGAGTACGAGCACTTCGTCACCGAGGAGGTCGAGCGGCTGTCGCGCGAGGGTGACGCCGCGCGGGCGCAGCACGACTGGGCACGCGCGCAGCAGAGCTACGGCGCCGCGCTGAGCCTGCGGCAGGGGGGTCGGGCCCAGCCACTGGAGGAGTACGTGCGCCACATGGCCCTCGCCGACCAGCGCATCGCGGTCCGGGACTGGAATGGAGCGGCGGACGCGTACCACGTCGCGCTGCGCACGGGGCAGGACGACGGCTACGCCAGCCAGCAGTTGGAGCGCGTGCAGCTGCGACCCTACCGCGTCGTGCTGCGCTCGGTGCTGGTGACGCCGGGCCGGCCAGATGGCCGAGCGTGGGTGGGCACCTCGAACGACATCTTCACGCGGCTGGCCAACCGGGTGACCCAGATGGCGCGGAAGAGTGGGATGTCGGGGCTGGTGAAGGACCTGGCCATGAGCATCCCGCATGAGAATCGCCCGCGGCTGCGCATCGAGGTCCACCACCCGGATGGCATGCACCTGACGACGCTCGGGCGTGACGGCATCTACACGGCGTATGACGCGGAGTTCGTCGCGGTCGCCAATGCCTTCGACGACCGGCGGGTCGGCTTCCAGGTGTACGTGGACGGGCCGAACGGGAGCGAGCTGCTCGGCTCGACGGACGTGCCCATGCGCGAGCTGGTGGAGCACCGCGAGGTGGCGCTGGAGGGCCGCTCCATCATCGCGCTGCTGCTGAGCACCGGCGATGACAGCCGTCAGCCAGGCCCGTACGCCGGCATGGCGCGCGTGCGGCCCGCGCCGCCGCCCGGTGCACAGCCGCCCGGTGCACGGCCGCCGCCGCCGGGCCGCGGCCGCGTCGCCTCGCCGACGCACTGACGTCCCACGGGGCCGGGAGGATGGCTTCCGGCTTCCGACACGGTTGCACCACGCTCGGAGCATCGCTCCGGGCGTGGACAGCCCCGGGCGCCCACCTCAGCGCGGCAGGCGGAGCCGGAACGTGGAGCCGGTGCCCACGTCGCTCTTCACCTCGATGTCCCCCCCGTGCGCCCGGGCAATCCGGCGGGACACGGAGAGTCCCAGGCCCACGCCTGGGATGTCCTTCGCCGCGGCCCCGCTGCGCTTGAAGGGCTCGAAGAGGGTGTCCAGGTCTCCGGGTGGAATCCCCACGCCTTCATCCGTCACGGACACCGACACCTCGCGCTCCGAGGACTCCAGCCGCAGCGTCACCACCCCACCCTCGGGCGAGTACTTGATGGCGTTGCTCACCAGGTTGGTGAGCACCTGCGACAGCCGCGTCGAATCACACCGCCAGGGCACCGGCGAGTCCGGCACGGAGTACTCCAGCCGGTGCTGCTCGCTGGACGGCCGGTGGAGCTCCACCACCTCCTCCACCAGCCCGCGCAAATCGCACTCCTCCAGCCGCAGCTCCAGGTTCCCCGCCTCGATGCGCGTCCTGTCCAACAGGTCGCCCACCATGCGCTCCAGCCGGTCCACCTGGTTGGAGATGCGCACCAGCGAATCCCGCACCTTCTCCGGCGGAGGCGCCGTCTTGGCCCGCAGCAGCATCTGCGCCGACAGCTTCAGCGCGTTGAGCGGCGTGCGCAGGTCGTGCGCCACGCCCGCGAGGAACTGGAGCTGCCGCGCGTCCTGACTGGTGACGGTCTCCGCCATGTCGTTGAACTCCGCGCCAATCTCCTGGAGCTCTGGCGGCCCCGCGCGCACCACCCGGGATTCGCGCCGCCCTGACTTGAACGCGCTCAACGCGCGGCGGATGGCCACCAGTGGCCGGTAGATGCGCGTCTGCGCGATGGCGAGGAACAGCACCACGCCCGTCAGCACCGACACCGCGAGCAACGTTCCAATGAAGCGCGCTGTCCTGCGCACGGCGGTCGCTTCGTCGCGAGCCGCGCGCGCCCGCGCGATGCTGGAGTCCATGACCGCCCTCGTCGCATCCACCGCCTGCGCCAACCGGAGCCGCCGGTCCGGCTCCGGCGCATTGAGATAGGCCTCGACGCCCGCGCGGGAGGCCGCCACCAGCCCGCGCTCCGCCTCCGTCTCCGTGTACAGCTCGACGTGGGCCAGCCGCTCCGGCACCTCGCGCACCAGCGCGTCCACACCGACGGGCGGCCCGATGTCCGCGGGCCCCACCCCCTCCACTTCGTGGGCGTACTGGAGCAGCAGCAGGGTGATTTCCAGCTCGGCCGCCGCGCGCGCCTTCAGCTTCAGCGACGTGGGCCCCAGGTTGCTGCCCGAGGACGCCGCGCCGTCGTAGCCCGCGCCCGCGGCGGAGGGACGCGGATGGAAGTACCCCGCCCGGGTGAAGCCCTGGCCGATGAGCGCGCTGCCCACCACCCGGCCGCGGTCGTCCTTCACCAGCGAGCCGTTGGCCTCCCCCGGAAAGAGGAGCTGCGCCAGCCCGGTGACGGCCAGCGGGTACAGCAGGCCCGTGATTACCAGCGTGACGACGCACGCGCGCAGGGCCGTGAGGAGTGTGGAGAACATGGGGATGCGTCCTTTCACGCCAGGCCCACGGCGCCGAGCAGCACGTCGATGACCTTGATGCCCACGAAGGGGACGATGACGCCGCCCACGCCGTACAGGAGCAGGCTGCGCCGCAGCAGGGCCTCCGCGCCCAGCGGGCGGTAGCGGACGCCCTTCAGCGCCAGGGGGATGAGCAGGATGATGATGAGCGCGTTGAAGATGACGGCCGACAGCACCGCGCTGAACGGCGAGGCCAGCCCCATCACGTTGAGCGGCGCAATCTGGGGAAAGACGCCCATGAAGAGCGCCGGGAGGATGGCGAAGTACTTCGCCACGTCGTTGGCGATGGAGAAGGTCGTCAGCGTGCCGCGCGTCATCAGCAACTGCTTGCCCACCTCCACCACCTCCAGCAGCTTGGTGGGGTTGGAGTCCAGGTCCACCATGTTCCCGGCCTCCTTCGCCGCCTGGGTGCCGGTGTTCATCGCCACGCCCACGTCCGCCTGCGCCAGCGCGGGGGCGTCGTTGGTGCCGTCGCCCGTCATGGCCACCAACTTGCCGCGGCCCTGCTCGGTGCGGATGAGGGCCAGCTTGGCCTCGGGGGTGGCCTCGGCCAGGAAGTCATCCACGCCCGCCTCGCGGGCAATCGCCGCCGCGGTGCGCGGGTTGTCACCCGTAATCATCACCGTGCGGATGCCCATGGCGCGGAAGCGGTCGAAGCGCTCCTTGATGCCGCCCTTCACCACGTCCTTCAGGTGGATGATGCCCAGCAGCCGCGCGCCGTCCGCCACCGCCAGCGGCGTGCCGCCCGCGTCACCGATGCGGCCAGACACCTGGGCCAGCGCGTCCGGCACCGCGCCACCCTGGGACTTCACGTGCGTGACGATGGCGTCCACCGCGCCCTTGCGGATGCCGCGCGGGTGCGGGTCCACCAGGTCGCAGCCGCTCATGCGCGTCTGCGCGGTGAAGGGCACGAAGGTGGCGTGGTGCGCCTGGAGCTCGCGCGGGCGCATCTTGTACGTGTCCTTCACCAGCGTGACGATGGAGCGCCCCTCCGGCGTCTCGTCCGCGAGGCTGGCGAGCTGCGCGGCCTCCGCCAGCTCCTCCATCCGCACGCCCGGCATGGGGAGCAGCTCCGTGGCCATGCGGTTGCCCAGGGTGATGGTCCCCGTCTTGTCGAGCAGCAGCGTGTCCACGTCACCCGCCGCCTCCACCGCGCGTCCGCTCATGGCCAGCACGTTCTTGCGCAGCAGCCGGTCCATGCCCGCGATGCCAATGGCACTCAGCAGGCCGCCAATCGTCGTGGGGATGAGGCACACCAGCAGCGCCACCACCGCCGCGCCCGACAGCGGCACGCCCGAATAGAGCGCCAGCGGCACCAGCGTCACGCACGCCAGCAGGAAGATGAGGGTGAGCCCCACCAGCAGGATGTGGAGCGCCACCTCGTTGGGCGTCTTCTGCCGGGCCGCGCCTTCCACCAGGCCAATCATCCGGTCCAGGAAGGACTCGCCGGGGTTGGCGGAGATGCGCACACGGATGCGGTCGGAGAGCACCTTCGTGCCACCCGTCACCGCGGAGCGGTCGCCGCCCGACTCACGGATGACGGGGGCGGACTCGCCCGTCACCGCGGACTCGTCCACGCTGGCGATGCCCTCCACCACCTCGCCGTCGCCGGGGATGAGGTCTCCGGCCTCGCAAATCACCTCGTCGCCCTTGCGCAGGTCCGGCGCGGACACGCGCTCCTCGCGGCCGTCCTTCCAGCGGCGCGCGGTGGTGTCCTTGCGCAGCTTCCGCAGGGCGCCGGCCTGGGCCTTGCCGCGCCCCTCCGCCATGGCCTCCGCGAAGTTGGCGAAGAGCACGGTGAACCACAGCCACACCATGACCTGCACGGTGAAGCCCAGCGGCGCGGCCTCCGGGCGCGGCGCCACCAAATCCTTCACCACCAGCACCGTGGTGAGCAGGCTCCCGGCCCACACCACGAACATGACGGGGTTGCGCGCCACGTCGCGCGGGTGGAGCTTGCGCAGGCTGTCCACCAGCGCGGGTTTGAGCAGCGAGGCGTCCAGCAGCGACGCCGGCTTCGAAGCAGGCGAGGACATCTCAGTAGACCTTTCCGGCCCCAGCGAGGAAGTGCTCGACGATGGGGCTCAGCGAGAGGGCGGGGAAGAACGTGAGCGCGCCGACGATGACAATCACGCTCACCAGCAGACCGGTGAAGAGCACGCCGTGCGTGGGGAAGGTGCCCGGGCCCGCTGGCGACACCTTCTTGCCCACCATGGAGCCGGCGATGGCCAGCGCGGGCACCATCATCAGGAAGCGCCCGCCGAGCATCGCCAGGGCCAGGGTGAGGTTCCAGAAGGGCGTGTTGGCGTTGAGGCCCGCGAAGGCGCTGCCGTTGTTCGCCGTGCCGCTGGTGTACGCATAGAGGATTTCCGACAGGCCATGCGGCCCCGCGTTGTTGAGCGAGGACACGCCCTGCGGCAGCACCGCCGCCAGCCCGCTGAAGCCCAGCGTGAAGAGCGGAAAGACGAGCACGTACAACATGGCGAGCTTCATCTCCCGCGCCTCGATTTTCTTGCCGAGGTACTCGGGCGTGCGGCCCACCATCAGCCCGGCGATGAAGACGCTGAGCACCACCATGACGAGGATGCCGTAGAGGCCCGCGCCCACGCCGCCGAAGACGACCTCGCCCAGCTGCATGTTGACCAGGGGCACCAGGCCGCCCAGGGGCGTGAAGCTGTCGTGCATGGCAATCACCGCGCCGCACGAGGCCGCGGTGGTGATGGCGGCGAAGAGCGCGGAGGCGGTGATGCCGAAGCGCGTCTCCTTGCCCTCCATGTTCCCCGCCTGCGCCACCTGCCCGGCGGCGGCGATGGCGGGGTTGCCCTGGGCCTCCGCCGCGTACACCGCCGCCACGCCCGCGAGGAAGAGCACGGACATCGCCGCGAGCAGGGCCCAGCCCTGCCGGGTGTCACCCGCCATCTTCCCGTAGGTGTACGTGAGGGCCGCGGGGATGGAGAAGATGGACACCATCTGCACCAGGTTGGTGAAGGGCGTGGGGTTCTCGAAGGGGTGGGCGCTGTTGGCGTTGAAGAACCCGCCGCCGTTGGTGCCCAGCATCTTGATGGCCTCCTGCGAGGCCACCGGCCCCTGCGCCAGCGTCTGGCTCGCGCCCTCCAGCGTCGTGAGCCGCAGGGAGGGCGCGAAGCTCTGGAGCACGCCCTGCGACACCAGGAAGAGCGCGTAGAGCAGACACAGCGGCAGCAACACGTAGAGGGTGACGTTCATCACATCCACCCAGAAGTTCCCCAGCGTCTTCTGTCCGTCCGGGCCGGGCCGGCGGGTGAAGCCACGCGCCAGCGCCAGGGCCACGCTGATGCCCGCGGCGGCGGAGACGAAGTTCTGCCACGCCAGGCCCACCATCTGCGTGAAGTAGCTGAGCGAGGACTCCCCGCCATACGCCTGCCAGTTGGTGTTGGTGGTGAAGCTGACGGCGGTGTTGAACGCCAGCGCCGGCTCCACCGCCGCCATCCCCTGGGGATTGAGCGGCAACAGGTGCTGCGCGCGCTGGAGGCCGTAGACGATGAGGACGGAGAAGAAGCTGAACGTCAGCAGCGAGCCCGCGTAGGCCACCCACGTCTGTTCACGCCGGTCCGCCGCGCCACACAGGCGCAGCAGCAGGCGCTCCACGGGCCCCAGCACGCGGGGTAGCGGGCGCGCGTCTCCTTCGAGGACGCGGAAGAGATAGGCGCCCAGCGGCTTCGTCACCGCCAGCACCAGGACGAAGAACAGCAGGATTTGCGACCAACCGATGAAGGACATGGCGGGGGCCTAGAAGCGCTCCGGACGGAGCAGCGCGTAGAGGAGGTAGGCGCCGAGCAGCACGGACAGGACGGCGCCAGCGGCGTATTCGAAGGTCATCGGGAAGAACCTCACAGGCGCTCGCAGCCGTGGACGTAGGCCCACGCGAGCGCGAAGAAAGCGGTGGTGACGAGGATGAGGACAAGGTCCATGGCGTGGGGGCTCCCGTTCAGAACCAGGCGACGGCGCCGAGCATGGCGAGCGTCTCGGAGTCCTTGAACGTGGGCGCGCCATCCACGCCGGTGGCGCGTGCGGTGAAGACGTCCGCGGTGGAGGTGTCGTGGCGCGCCTCCAGCTTGAGGACCAGGTGTTCGGCGGGCTTCACCTCCAGGGTGAGCGTGCCGCCCGCCAGCGTCTGCGACGCACCGGAGATGACACCGTCCAGGTCTCGGTACGCCTCCACGCGGGCCGCCAGGGCCACCGGCTCCGCGAGCTGGACGCGCGCGTTGAGGCCCGCCGCGTACCACGGGGCCGCGTCCTGTCCGGAACGCGCCTGCCGGCCCACGTCGGCGGTGGCCGCCAGTGAGAAGGTCCGCGTCACCTTCCAGGTGGCCACGGCGTCCGCGAAGAGGCGGAGACCGCCGTCACCTTCCTCCCCCACGAAGGTGTTGAAGGCGGCGGACAGCCGCGGCCCCGCGTAGGCCACCTGGGTGCCCAGCGCCTTGCCGCGGTTGTTCTCACCAATCGTCTGCCAGCCATTGAGCAGGTGGAGCTGCGCGCTCCACGCATCATTGAAGGCCCAGGTGCCCTTGAGGCCGGACTGGTAGTAGGGCGACAGCTCGCCCATCCACGAGCGCGTGTAGTTCCAGTTGAGCTGCGACTGGAACGACTCCAGGCCGATGTGGCTGGGATAGACGCCCGCCTCCAGCGTCAGCGGGCCCGTCACATACGACACCGTGGCCTGCTGGAGATGGCGCCACACCTCGGGGCCCGTCGCGGCGCCCTCTGGCTCGGCCTGGTGCAGCACCTCGATGCCGGTGCCGAAGCCCAGCAGCACCTTGAAGCCCACGGGCTCGGGGGCCAGCGACACGCCCAGCGAGGCGAGGTTGATGGAGACCTCGTTGTCGCGCTTCGCGGTGGTGCCCGTGCCAGGGAGGAAGCTGGCCCCGTCAGAGGGGCGGTTGAAGTTGCGCGCGTAGTACACGTCCACCCCACCCTCCACCTTCAGGCGGGACAGCAGGCCCGGGGGTTCGGAATCGGCGGACGGCTCCGGCGCGGCAGCCTGGGACAACAACAGGGAGGACAGCAGGGAGGACAGTGGGGATGCGAGCATGGTCGTGCTCTCCCCAAGAGCACCCGCCGTGCCCGGCCAGCGCCCATGGTGCCCCTGTCATTCCAGGGGGTTGGGCCCCGGCCCTCCTGTCCTGGGTTGCACCTTGCACGAAACAGCCTGAAGGTTTCGTGCAACGTGCCCCCCGGGCCAGGGGCCCGTCCTCCGCGCGACGCATGGGTAGGCGGCACCCGCCCTGAATGACGGCTGACCATCAACGCGAGCCACACCGCGCCCACGCCGCGTGACGCCGGATGCTTTCTTCCGCGCGCGTGCAAGCCCCCGAACGACGCAGGCCCCAGCCGTGGCTCATCCGAGTCACCCACTGGCTCAACGTGCCGCTGCTGCTCATCATGGCGGCCAGCGGCCTCCAGATCTGGGTCGCCTATCCCATGCTCGGGCCGCAGGGCCGTCCCTACGGCTGGTATCCCTTCCAGGGCGTCCCTCCCCCCGAATGGATGCGGCTGGGGAGCTGGCTGGCCGGCGCCCGTCACTGGCACTTCGCCTTCGCGTGGTTCCTCACGCTCAACGGCGTGGCGTACGTGCTCTACCTCGCCCTCAGTGGCGAGTGGCGCCGCCGCCTCTTCCTGCCCCGCCGCGACGCGCGCAACGCCCTGGACACGCTCGCCTTCTACCTGCGCGTGCGCAAGCACGCCCCCGCGCAGGGGCTCTACAACGGCCTCCAGCGGCTGGCGTACACGGGCACGCTGGCGCTGGGACTGCTCGCGGTGCTCTCCGGACTGGTCCTCTACAAGCCCGTGCAGCTCGGCGCGCTCACCTCGCTGCTGGGTGGCTACGACGCGGCGCGCGCCGTCCACCTCGTCATCCTGGTGCTGCTCGCCCTCTTCACCGTGGGCCACATCGCGCTGGTGCTGCTCCACCCACGAAGCCTGGCGGAGATGGTGACGGGCGGAAGGAAGCCGGATGCCTAGACACCTCCTCACGCGGCGCAAGGCGCTGTTGGGCGCCACCTCCCTCACCGTCAGCGCGTGTGACAGCAGCCGCCCTCGCGAGGGCTTCCTGGGCGCCATGGAGCGCTTCAACGCGCGCGCGCAGGCCGCCCTGTTCGATGAACGCCGGCTGGCGCCGGAGCTGCCTCCCGAGGAGACGACGCCCCCCGGGAAGTTCCCCGAGTACTTCGTCTCCGACACGGTGCCGCTCGCGCCCACGGGCTGGGCGCTCCAGGTGGGCGGAATGGTGGCGCGGCCCGGCGTGCTGACGCTGGACGCACTCCAGCGCCTGCCTCGCACCGACCTGCGCATCCGCCATCACTGCGTGGAGGGCTGGAGCGCGGTGGCGTCCTGGCATGGCGTGCGCCTGAGCGAGCTGGCCCGCTACGCGGGCGCTGATGCCCGAGCGGGCTACGTGGAGCTGCGCTCGTTCGACGCGGGCTATCATTCGTCCTGGGACCGGCCCAGCGCCTTCCATCCGCAGACGATTCTGGCCTACGGCATGAACGGTCAGCCGCTGACGCCCGGACACGGCGCGCCCCTGCGCCTCTATTCGGGCGTGAAGCTGGGCTACAAGATGGTGAAGTACCTCACCAAGGTAAACTTCCTTCCCGAGCCTACCGGCGGCTACTGGGAAGACCGCGGCTACGAGTGGTTCGCGGGCGTGTGAGGCCCCCTCCCGCGACCTCCACGACAGCCAGGTGGATGCCAGATATTCACTCGTGGTATTTCATAGCCAACCGCGAGGACTGGTGCACCTCACTGCCCACCGACGTCTGCGTCGACGGCTCGTACTACTCCTCCCACCTGCTCTCGAACTTCTTCTGCCACGCCGTGGGGAGCAATGGCTCCTGCGGCGACCCAGACGCCGTCTGGGAAGTGAACTGCCGAGCGCGCCTCAACACCCCCCAAACCCGCCCTCCAAGCGAGAGGAATTCGACCATGCAAGGAATGATGAGACTTTCGGCCCTGACCACCGCGCTCTGCGGCGTGCTTGTACTCGGGGGATGCAACATCCAGACGGACGAAGCACCTCCAGCGCCTGGAACCGAGCTCGAGTCTGGCGAAGCCGCGCAGGAGTTGACCCTCTGTGGCACCACCTGCCCCGCGGGGCATCATGTGACGAGCCAGACCTGCAATCCGGCCGCCTGTGGCGGCTCGTGCAGCAGCGCCTACTCCTACAATCAAGTCACCTGCGCCCCCAATACCGAGACGTTCTCGCATTGTGGCTCGGGCTGCCCGAGCGGCTGGCTGGTGACGGACGTGGGTTGCTCTTCGGCGTGCGCCGACTTCTGCAACGGCATCTACCTCAATCAAACCACGTGCACCCAGGGCTGCGACCCGCGGGCGGGGACCTATGGCCGGAAGACCCTCTACACCTCCGCCGAAAGTGAGTATGTCTATCGGTCCGGATGGTGTGGCATTGGCACCGTCTATCCCGCGATGTGCCATGAAGGAACGTACTACTACTCCCAGTCGCTCGAGACGCGGGGCTGCCTGCGGGCGGGGAGCAACGGCACGTGCCAGGACCCCGATGCCGTGTGGCGGGTGACCTGCCGGTCATCCGTCCAATGCGTCTACGACTGCGACGGGACGTGTGTTCAGACGCACTGCTCATGAAGCAGGCGGACGGGGGCCGCTTCGACGGCCCTCGTCCCAGGCCGCGGAGGCTCAGACCTTGCTGCTGACGAAGCCACCGCTGAAGGGCGAGAAGCCCCGCTTGCGCAGCGCCTCGCGCTCGGCCTGGAGCGCGGCCAGCGCCTCGTCGCGGGTCGCGTAGTGATTGACGGCGGCGCCGTTGATGGCGCCGCTGGTGAGCACGAACATGCGCGTCATCTCATCCCCGCCGAAGCGGTACGAGCGGTGCGTGTAGCGCTCCAGCACGTCGCGGCGCTCCTTGCCGAAGACGCGGCCGGCGGTGAACTTCACCACCAGCCCGTCCAGGTTGATGAGGAGGTCCACCTTGGACGGGTACTTGGAGAGGTGGTCCTCGACTTCCTTCCGCCAGCGAAGGACGTCCGCCTCATTCATCAGGAGACAGTCGGTGAAGTACGCGGTGACGACGTCGTTCTGCGCGTCGTACTCGAAGGACATGTTCCAGGCCATCGTGCTGCCTCCTCGAAGCGGGCGCTCAGGCCGGTAGGGAGCCGGCGAGGAAGGCGGACACCAGCGCCGCCGTCTCCGCCGGGCGCTCCACCTGCGGGTAGTGACCGGGGCCGGGCAGGTACGACAGGCGCGCGCCGCGAATCTTCGACACCACCGCCTCCCGCAGGAAGGCAGCCGGCAGGAAGGCATCGTCCGTGGCCAGCACCAGCGTGGGCGCCGTAATCGCGGCCAGCTTGTCGGCGAAGCCACCCGCCGTCCACGCGTCGAAGACGTGCTCGATGGCCGCCGGGCTGACGCCCATCGAGTCCTTCACCAGCGCCTCCAGCGACTCCGGCGACAGCTGCTTGCACGCGAGCCCGAGGATGGCCTGCTTCTTCTCGAGGCTCTCCGCCGACGTGCGGAACAGCCCCGCCGCATCCGGAGGCAGCGGCAGCCCCGCGGCGGGCACCGTGTTGAGGAGCACCAGCCCCTCCACGCGCGCCGGCACCTCCGCGGCCACCCACTTCACCAGTTGGCCGCCCATGCTGTGCCCCACCAGCGTGAAGCGCCGCGCGTCCACGGCGTCCGCCACGGCCAGCACGTCGTTCGCCAGCGACTCCAGGCTGAAGCCCCCGTCCGGCCGGCCCGACTGGCCGGAGCCCCGCATGTCCGGAATCACCAGCCGCAGCCCCGTCAGCTCCAGGCGCTCCACCAGCGCGTCCCAGACGGCGCCGGACACCATCCAGCCGTGGACCAGGATGACCGTGCGCGGACCTTCACCCACGACACGGTAGTGGAGCGAAGTCCCGTCTTTCGCTGAAGTCGTGGGCATTCCGTCTCTCCGTTGCAACAAGATAAAACAGGATTGTAGAAATCTAGGGAAGCGCAAGCAAGCCACGGTTTCGGCGTGTTTTCCAGCCTGACGCGGAGTGCGCGCGGCTCTGGCAGACTCCCTGGCCACATGGCGGACGAACAGGCAGGCGCCCCGGGCGCAGCGAAGCGCACGGTGTACTGCGAAGACGCACTCGTGTGGCTGGAGGCGCGGCCGGTGCTGGAGGGCTGCTCGGCCATCGCGTCCCTGCCGGACGGGTCCGAGTTCCCGTCCCTGTCGCTGGCGGAGTGGAAGGCCTGGTTCATCCGCGCCGCGGCGCTCATCCTCGCGCGCGTGCCGCCCGAAGGCGTGGCCATCTTCTACCAGACGGACGTGAAGGAAGAGGGCACCTGGGTGGACAAGGGCTACCTGGTGTCTCGCGCCGCCGAGGAGGCGGGGGTCGACCTGCTCTGGCACAAGGTGGTGTGCCGGCGGCCGCCCGGGACGGTGACGTTCGGCCGGCCCGCGTACTCCCACATGCTGTGCTTCTCGCGCGGCGTCCGCGTGGACATGGCGAAGTCCACGCCGGACGTCCTGCCCGGAGCGGGCGAGGTGACGTGGACGCGCGGCATGGGCGTGGAGGCGTGCCTCATCGCGTGCCGCTTCATCCTGGAGCACACGCGCACGCGCACGGTGGTGGACCCCTTCTGTGGCCACGGCACCGTGCTGGCCGTGGCCAACGCCCTGGGGCTGGACTCGGTGGGCGTGGAGCTCAGCCGCAAGCGGGCGCGCAAGGCCCGCAACCTGCGCGCGGAGCGGATGGACGGCACGCTGGTCCTGTCGGGCGCCCATGGCACGGGCGCGCCCGGGGGCGAAGACGACGCGCTGTAGTCACCCGGACGCCGGCGCGAAGGCGGCCGGGGCGCCCGACTCCCGCGCCACGGTGGCCTCCAGCTCGCCGATGAAGGCCGCGAAGAGCCGCTCTTCCAGCGCCAGCGCGGCGTCCAGCGTGGCGCCCACGGCGGTGAGGCGCGCGACACACGCGTCCTCGATGGTGCGCCGGTGGCTCTGCTCCTCGGTGACGACGCGCCCCAGCTCCTCGCGCACGGCAGGCTGACGGGACGCGGCCTTGTAGAGCGGGTACAGCACCATGGCGCGCCGCTCGATGGCCGTCGTCGTGAGCAGGTAGTGCAGGTAGACATCCGGCGCGCCCGTGAAGGACGAGGCCCAGGTGGCCAGCTCGTGGTCCAGCGCCTGGAAGTAGCGGCCCGCGGCCTCCGGGCAGAGGAACGCGGTGATTTCCGCGCCGGCGACCTCGGCGGACAGGCGCTTGAAGGCGAAGGCGTGGCGCGTCTCGTCAGCCAGGTGCCCCAGCACCTCCAGCGTCGGGTGCCGGTCCGCCACGGTGCGCGAAATCTTCCGCGCGCCGATGAACTCCATCAGGGACAGGGTGTGGAGCCAGCGCGCCTCCATGTCGGGCGTCTGGGAGAGCTGGCGGAGCACGGCCTGGATTCGGTCACGCATGAGGCCGTCCTCTAGCCCGGCGCCGGGGCCCATTGCGAGCCCGAAGACACGGCCAACCCCGGAGGACGGCGCCGGTCAGCTCGTGGCCGCGGCGGCCTCAGCGGGCTTGCGCGACGTCGCGGAGCTGCCCACGGACGCCAGGATGATGCAGCCGATGGCCGCCCACTGCACCAGGGACAGCCGCTCCTTCAGCAGCAGCAGCCCCGACACCGCGGCCAGCGCCGGCTCCAGGCTCATCAGGATGCCGAACGTGCGCGTGGGGAGCACCTTCAGGGCATACATCTCCAGCGAGTACGGCAGCGCGCTCGACAGCACGGCCACGCAGAGGATGACCGGCAGCAGCGACACGTCCAGCAGCTTCATGCCCGCGTGCGCCACCCCGAAGGGCAGGACGAGCAGCGCCGCGATGAGCATGCCCAGCGACGCCGCCGTGCCGCCGTGGACGGCGCCTCCCGCCCGCTGGCCGAAGAGGATGTACAGCGCCCAGCAGGTGGCGGCCACCAGCGCCCAGAAGACGCCCATCCAGTCCAGCGCCCGCGACGTCTCCGACAGCGGCAGAATCAGCAGGATGCCGGCCACGGCCAGCAGCGCCCACACGAAGTCGAGCGCCCGGCGCGTGGAGAAGATGGCCAGGGCGAGCGGCCCGGTGAACTCGATGGCGACGGCGATGCCCAGCGGGATGCGCTCCAGCGCCAGGTAGAAGGTCAGGTTCATCCCGCCCAGCGCCGCGCCGTAGATGGCCACGGCCCGCAAGTCCTCGCGGGTGAGCCGCTGCCGCCAGGGCCGGAACACCGCCGCCAGGATGAGCGCCGCGAAGAACACGCGAAGCGCCGTGGCCCCCGCCGCGCCCAGCACGGGGAAGACCTGCTTGGCCAGCGACGCGCCTGTCTGGATGGAGGCCATCGCGACGAGCAACGTCAGGACCGCCACGGTGACTGGCCCCGGCTTCGTCAAGACTCGAGACATTCCGCGCACCTCTTCCACCGCGCCCGCTGTCCTTCCCGTACCACCGGGCTGCCCCGAAGGGTGAAGAGAAGACGCTGGACAACACTCGCCTGGCCGGGAGTTTGACGGCGCGTGGCAGCCTTCGCTTTGCTCGGAGCTGAAACGACTGTGCCGGGCCCCGGGGGGGAGCCAGCATGACGCCAAGAGTCCGAGAAATCCGAATCCATCCGCTTCGCACGCGACGAGAATGCCCACCGCGCTGGGATGCCCGCACGGGCGCGCCCACGACACCCCGGCCTAAAAGCCGTGCCGTCAGGCCAGCGCACGACGACTCGCGCGGAGACACTCCCCGCGACAGCGCGCTGACGGCGTACCTGGCGCGCTGTCATGAGCTGGGCGCGGTGGAGGGCCCGCTGGGTGCGCGCGCGCTCAACCCCGCACTGCGACCCATCCTGGAGGCCCTCCACCACGTGCTCGCGGGCGGCGAGGTGGCGGTGCAGCTGCTCCAGCGCGGCAACGCGGACCTCGTCAACGAGCTGAACCTCCGGGCCGAACGCGCCACCGAGGAGGCCACCCGCCTGGGTACGGCGGGTGACCTCCTGTCCGCCACCGTATGAGTCCGCGCTCCGCCGGGCGACAGGCCCTCCTGTCCTCGTTCCGGCGGTGGACGCGCGCCCAGGATGCCGCGGAGGTGCTGGCCGCCTCGGGCCTGGGCGCGTGGCTCGCGCTCTGTGCCTTCGTGCCGAGCCTGCTGGCCATGACGGCCTGGGCCCCTGGCGCGCGGAGCTTCTTCGGCATCCACTTCGGCACGGCGCTGCTGTGCGCCGTGCCCATGCTGGCCAGCGGCGTGCTGTTCTCGCTCACCCACCGGCGACGCCGCCGCATCGAGCCCTGGGGCTGGGTGTGGCTCATCTTCAGCGTGGCGGCGATGCACTTCTTCGTGGCCGCGCTGATGGCGCTGTCGGCGCCGCCAGGGGCCGCCGTCCTGGCCTCGCTGTTCCTCTTCGCCACCGCCTTCCATGGCCGCCTGCACCGGGTGACGCCGCGCCAGCCCTTCCTCGCCCTGGGGACCTTGCTGGCCCTGGCGCTGGCCCTGCCCCTGCACGGGAGCGACGAGCACCTGGCCCTCTTCGGCGTCATCGGTCCCGCCGCGCTCACCGCCCAGCTCTACCTGGGGACCTTCGCCGTGCAGCATGACCGGGCGCGCGCGGACGCGGAGCGCCTGCGCGCCGCCGTGCACGCGCAGCTCTTGGAGCAGCAGGAGCGCGACGTGGGCCGCCTGTCGCAGGCGCTGTCGGAAATCCTGGGCTACCACCACGACATCGACAACGCGCTCATGGCGGCGGGCAGCGCGGCGGACATGCTGGCCGTGGTGGGCGCGCACCGCCCGGGCCCCGGCCGCACCGAGTTCGACGACCTGCTCCGGCAGCTCAACGACAACCTGACGCAGATACGGGACATGATGATGGACGCCCGCAACAAGGGGCGGCGCCATGCCGGCATGGAGCCGGAGCCCGTGGAGCTGACGCCGGTGCTGGACTCGGTGCAGGCCAGCGTGGGCCTGCGCTTCCCGGACGTGGACATCCAGGTGGAGGTGGAGCAGCCCGCTTTGCCCCTGCTCGCCCTGATGCGCGGCGGCGCGCCCACGCTGCGCCGCGTGGTGGAGAACCTGGTGCTCAACGCCTGCGAGGGCAACGGCGAGGAAGGCGCGGCGCGGGTCCACATCCACGCGCGCGTGGAGCCGCTCAGCGGACGCCTGGAGGTCACCATCACGGATAACGGCCCCGGCTTCCCGCCCGGCCAGCTCAGCCGCCCCGCCGAGGCGCTGTACACCAGCAAGCCCCACGCGACGGGCCTGGGCCTCTACACCAGCGAGTGCCTGCTGCGCGCCAGCGGCGGCATGCTGCACCGGCAGAACGCGGCCGGGGGCGGCGCCGTGCTCCGCATGGTCCTTCCCAGGGAGTACCGATGAGCGGCGGAGCCCTGTACCAGGAGTCACTGCGCGCGCTTCGCCGGCTGGGCCTGCCGGAGGTGTCGGAGCGGGACGTGCTCGCGGCGCTGGAGGCGGCGCAGCCGGGCCCCCTGTCCCTCTTCTACGAGGCGGGCGCGGAGGCCGGGCTGCCGCGCGAGGCCCTGCTGGCGCGCGGCGCCGGGCTCTTCCTCAGCTTCAGCGCGGGCAACCTCGCCGACGACCTCATCGACGGTGAGTGCACGTACCACGACCCGCCCATCCGCGTGGGGCCGTGCGTGCAGTTCATCCTCCAGAACCTGGCCTTCGCCACGCTGTGCGGCGCGCAGGCGCAGCTGCCGGGCCCGGTGCTGGAGGAAGCCGTCCGCACCCTGGCGGTGGCCGCCGGCCCGCAGGCGCTGGAGGTGCGCGCCAGCGAATGGACCGCGCCGTTGTTCCGTCAGGTGGCGGAGGGCATCGCCGGCCAGCAGTGGGCCGCGTACCTGCGCGTGTTGTGGGCGGGCACGGTGCTGGAGCCGCGCGCGGCGGCGGCGGGCCGGGCGCTGGGCGTGGCCGCGCACGTGGCGGAGGACATCCGCACGCGGGACGTGCGCTTCACCCGCATGCCCGAAGCAGACCGTCACGCGGTGGTGGCGTGGGCGCGCGCCGCCGCGCAGGCGCTGCGCCAACAGGACCTGCGCTGCCTGGACGCGGCGCTGCGCCGCATCGAACCGCTGCTGCCAGAGGGGGAGTCATGAACGCCGAAGCCGTGCCATCCGAGTTGCCATCCGCGTGGAGACGCGACGAGGTGAGCGCGTACTACGAGGCGAAGACGGAGCGGCTGCTCCAGCGCTACGGGCCCGGCCCGCGCGTGCACTATCACTCCGGGCTGGTGGACGTGGTGCCGCCGCCCGGCGCGCCCTCGGCGGTGCTGCGCGACACGGTCCACGCCGCGCAGGAAGCGCTGCTGGTGGAGCTGGCGCGCGCCGTGGGCCGCTTCCCGGACGGCGGCGAGGTGCTGGACGTCGGCTGTGGCCTGGGCGGCGGCGCGCTGTACTGGGCCACCGAGCACCAGGCGCGCGTGACGGCGGTGACGAACGTGCCCTCGCATGTCGCGCTGGTGCGCGGCTTCGCGGAGGCCGCGGGCGTGAGCGCGCAGGTGCGCCCCATCCTCTGTGACGCCCTCTGCGTGCCGCGCCGCACGGCCTTCGACGCGGTGGTGGCGGTGGAGAGCGCCTGCTACCTGCCGCGCGCCGAATGGTTCCGCCGCACGCGGACGCTGCTGAAGCCCGGGGGCGTGCTGGCCATCGCCGACTGCTTCCTCCGCCGTCCGGAGCTGGCCCCCGGCTTCGACCGGTACTGGCGCACGCGCATCGGCTCGCTCGACGAATACCTGTCCGCCGCGCACGCCGCGGGGTTGGAGCTGGAGGTGCGCGACGACGTGTCCTCGCGCGTGGTGGGCTTCTGGTCGCTGACCCTGGAATTGATGGTCCATGAGCGCGCTTCGGCACACCCCGCCCAGCATCCCCTGCGTGCGCTCGCTCAGGCAGGCCGCGGCGAATCCAGCCGCGCGCACCTGCGCCTGCAGCAGGCGTTGATGGATGGCGGCCTGGAGTACGGGCTGCTCGTGCTCCGCCGCGTGGACTGAGGGCTGGCGCCCTCTCCGGCACGGATTGCAGGACCGAGCGCGGCGGGCCCCTGGCCGGCCGGCCGAGGCCCGGGCGGACATGCGCAACGGCCGAGAGGGCGGGGTGAAACACGCGCAGGTCGCCTCCAGCCTTGGGCCAGTCGCTACTCAGGGAGGAAACGCGATGCAGGCTTTCAATCGGTGGATGGTGCTCGGCGCGGTGGCGGTGGCGATGTCCGTCACGGGCTGCAGGGAACAGAACCGTGACCAGCAGGGGACGACGACCACCCCGGGCATGGAGGGCACGGGCGGCAGCGGCCAGGACACCGCGCCGCGCCCCATGGACGACATGGGCGGCACCGGCGGCACCGGCCAGGAGGTTCAGGGCATGGACGCGGGGACGGGCGGCTCCGGGATGATGGAAGACGGCTACGACGCCGGCACCGGTGGCTCCGGGATGATGGAAGACGACCGCCCCATGGAGACGGAGACGCACAGCCCCGAAGGCCAGCAGTAGCCCGCCTGCTCGCGACACACCGCGAGCAAGCAACCCGCGGGGTCCGGGAGGCTCCGGGCCCCGCGCCGCATCCAGGCCCTCGCGCGGAAGCGACCTGACGGGTCCGCCACGCCGACCCAGGAGGATTCGCTCCGGACCTTCGGCTCTGTCCTCCCCGTCACACCCGTTCTGGCGGCGAGTCGACGCCACCCGGGCGCAAAGGACGAGGTCGCTGTCGGCCAGCGACCGTGCGTCCAGGCTGGAATGTCGGGTCACCCGCCCGCATCGGGTACGTTGTGCGGCGCGCCATGCCCTTCAAGTTCGTTCATGCCGCCGACCTGCACCTGGACACGCCTTTCCGGGGCGTCGCGACCCAGGGGCCGCTCCTGGGGCGCTTCCAGGATTCGACGTTCCGCGCGCTCACGCGCATCACGGAGGTGTGCCTGCGAGAGCGGGTGGCCTTCCTGCTGCTCGCCGGAGACCTCTTCGACGTGAAGGACCGCTCGGTGCGCGCGCGGCTGGCGCTGCGGCGCGAGCTGGGACGGCTGGACGCGGCGGGCATCTCCACCTTCATCGTCCACGGCAACCATGACCCGCTGAGCGGAGACACCGGCGCGCTGGGGCTTCCGCCGTCGGTGAAGGTGTTCGGCCCGGACTGGGAAGACGTGGAGGTGAAGCGCGAGGGCCGGCGCCTGTGCCGCGTGCAAGGCATCTCCTATCCGGACGTGGAGGTGCGTGACGACCTCTCCGCGCGCTTCCGCCGCACCGGGGACGGCTTCAGCGTGGGCCTGCTGCACGCCAACCTGGGCAGCGTGGAGGGCCACGCCAACTACGCGCCCTGCACCACCGCGGGGCTGGGCTCGCGCGGGCTGGACTACTGGGCGCTGGGCCACGTCCACACGCGCGCCGAGCACCTGCTCCCCGGCGGCGGCGTGGCGGTGTACCCCGGCAACCCGCAGGGCCGGCACGCGAACGAGACCGGCCCGCGCGGCTGCATGCTGGTGGAGGTGGAGGACGGCGGCATGCGGCGGCGCTTCATCCCGGTGGACGGCGTGCGCTGGCACAAGCTGGAGGTGCCGCTGACCGGCGTCAGCACGTTGGACGGCCTGCTGGCCACGGCGATGGAGGGCGTGGAGGCGCGCTGCGCGCCCGAGCTGGACGGCCACGCGGTGCGCCTCACCCTCACCGGAAGAGGTCCGCTGCACCGCGAGCTGGCCCGCCCCGGCGCGCTGGCACAGTTGGAGGTGGACCTGCGCGAACAGCTCGCGAGGAGCCACCCGCCGGTGCTGCTGGAGTCGCTGCGGGACAGCAGCCGGCCGGAGGTGGACCTGGAGGCGGTGTGCGCGGCGGGCGGCTTCGCGCGCACGCTGCTGGACGAGGTGGGCTTCCTCGCGGAGGACCCGGAGGCGCTGGCGCGGCTGTGGGAAGAGGAGACCCTGGGCGCGCTGAGCCAGCGGCTGAAGCGGCTGGGCGTGGACGCGCTGGAGGCCCCCCGCGCGGAGTGGGTGGTGCAGGCGGGGCTGCACGGCGTGGAGTCGCTGCACGAGGAGGAGATGTCATGAAGCCGGGGCTGCGCATCGACACGCTGCGCGTGCTCGGCTTCGGCCGCTTCTCCGGTCTCACGCTCGACCTGGGGCCGGGGCTGCACCTGCTGTACGGCCCCAACGAGGCGGGGAAGAGCACGCTGCTGGCCTTCCTGCGCAGCATGCTGTTCGGCTTCGAGAAGCGCGGACAGCCGGAGCGCTACGAGCCGGCCCACGGCGGCGCGTTCGGCGGCGAGCTGACGCTGACCACCCACGCGGGGCCGCTGTGGGTGCGCCGCATCGCGAGCCGGCGCTCGTCGGAGGGTGAGCTGTCGGTGCGCGACGCGGAGGGGAAGGAGCTCTCGAAGGAGTCGCTGGAGAGCGCGCTGGCCCACGTGTCGCGCGAGCTGTTCTTCGACGTGTTCGCCTTCCGCCTGGATGAGCTGGCCGGCTTCGAGCGGCTCACCGAACAGCGAGGCGCCTCCGAGGCCCTGGTGGCCGCCAGCATGCGCGGCGCGCGCCGGTTGCCGGAGGTCATGGACCAGCTCCGCAAGAGCACCGAGGGCATCTACAAGCCCAACGGCGTGAAGCCTTCGCTGAACGAGACGCTGAAGGCCCTGGAGGACGTCCAGGCTCGGCTGCGGCAGGAGGGAGACCGGCCCGCGCGCTACTTCGCGGAGAAGGAGCGGCTGGGCGCGCGGGTGGAGGAGCAGCGGACGCTCGAAGCGGAGCTGCTGGAGACGGGGACCGGCCTGGAGCGGCTGACGCGGCTGGAGGCGGCGCTCGGGGACGTGGCGGCGCTGGCGCAGACGCGCGCCGAGCTGGCGACGCTGCCCGCGCTGGAGTCCTTCCCGGAGGCGGGCGAGTCGCGGCTCGAGGACGGCCTGCACCGGCGCCGGAGCTATCGCGCGGAAGGCGCCCGGCTGGCGGAGCGGCTGGCCACGGTGGAGGCCGGGCTGGAGCGGCTGTCCGCGCCGTCAGGGGTCCGTGGACGCGAGGAGGCGCTGAGCCAGGCCCTGGCGGCGTACACCGAGGGCGCCGCGCTGCTGCGCGCCCTGCCCTCGCGCCGGGCCGCCCTGGCGGAGAAGCAGCGGCAGGTGGAGCTGGCCTTGCGCGAGCTGGGCCTGCCCGTGGATGGGCCCGGCCTCCTGGCGTTGGACTTGAGCGTGAGCGTCCGCGTGACGCTGGAGGAGCTGGCGCTCCGGCTGGGAGCGGCCGAGGTCGCGCATCGCGAGGCGGAGGGCGCCTGGGCCCGCGCTGTCTCGGAGCGTGAGCGGCTGGATGGGGCGTTGGCGCGGGTGGACGCGGAGGTGTCGACGCTGCCGGAGGAGCGGGCGTCTCGAATTCGCCAGCAGCAGGCGGGGCTGGGACGGCTGCGCACCGTGCGCGCGGAGATGGAGCGCCTGTCGGAGCAGCGGGCCGAGCTGCACCGGCAATTCGAGAGCGTCCGCACCCAGGGCGAGCCACAGGTGACGGCGGCGGTGCTGCCCACATGGTGGGTGCCGGCAGTCGCGGCGATGGTGGTGGCGCTCGCGGTGACGGCGTGGCTGCTGGCGGGCAACGGGGTGGGCGCGCTGTGCCTCGTGGGCGGACTGCTGCTGACGGGCGTGCTGGAGCTGGCCCGGCGGCGAGTGGAGGCCGCGCGCGACGCGGACGTGGAGGCGCAACGCGCGCGCCAGCGCTGGCGGCAACAGGAAGAGGAGCGGCTGCGCGCGGCGTTGATGGGTTTGTCCGCGCGGGAAGAGCTGCTGCACCGTGAGCTGCTGTCCGCGGCGTCCGAGGCCGGACTCAACCTGGTGGCGACGGCGGCGGACATGGCGGCGCGGGAAGCCGTGCTGGCGGATGCGCTGGAGCGGGCGGGACGGCGCGAACAGCTCCAGCGGGAGCGGGAGACCCTGCACGCCGAGCACGCCGCCGCGCGACGTGAGGAGCACCGCGCGAGTGACGCGGTGGCCGAGGCGGAGTCGCGGCAGGAGCAGCTGGGCACGGAGCTGACGGCCCTGCTGTCGGAGCGGTGCTTCCCGCCCACGCTGGCCGCGTCCGCGGCGCTGACGCTGTGGCGGGACACGGCGGCGCTCCGCCAGCGGCTCCTGGACGTGGGCGCGGAGGAAGCCGCGCTCACGGTGGACGCGCAGGCCTGCGCCCTGGTGACGTCGCGGCTATGGGCGGAGGCCGTGATGGCGGAGCTCCTCCCGGGCGCGACGGAGGCCCGCGAGCTGGACGCCGGTGTCATGGAGCCCCTGGCGTCGCGGGTGGCGGCGGCGCTGGAAGCCGAGCGCGCGCGGAGCCTGGAGCGCAGGACGCTGGAAGAGCGGCGTCACGAGCTGCGAGCGGAGAAGGCGCGGCTGGACGGGCTGTGTCACGACGAGGAAGCGGCGTTGGCGACGCTGCTGGCCGAAGGTGGCAGCGCCGACGAGGAGACCTTCCGCCGCCGCGCCGCACAGGCACGCCGCTACGTGGAGCTGACGGGCCGGACGCGGGAGCTGTCACACCGCATCGAGGCGCGCACGGGCTTGTCGGAGACGCCCGCGCGGCAGGCGCTCATCGACGTGGGCGGAGAGCAAGGTCTGCGCGTGGAGCTGGAGTCCCTGCGCGACAGACAGGGGGGGGCCCAGGAGCGACTGAAGGCGGTGCTCACGGAGCGCGGCGCGCTCAGCCACCAGTTGGAGCAGTGGGAGAACGACGACGCGCTGGCGAAGCTCCGCATCGTCGAGGAGTCGCTGCGCGCGCGGGCCTCCGAGCTGGCGAAGCAGTACGCGGCGGACCGGCTGACCCTGGCGTTGCTGGCCCGGGCCCGTCGCCGCTTCGAGGAGGAGCAGCAGCCGCGCGTGGTGCAGCTCGCCTCGGAGCACTTCGCCGCGCTCACCCAGGGCCGCTACCAGCGCGTCTTCATCCCCACGGGAGAGGAGCGCGAGCTGCGCGTGGGAGAGGGTCAGCGAGACTGGAGCGCGGCGCAGCTCTCCCGAGGGACGCGCGAGCAGCTCTACCTCGCGTTCCGGCTGGCGGTGGTGCGCGACTTCGGGGAGACGCGCGGGGCGCTGCCGCTCATCGTCGATGACGTGCTGGTGAACTTCGACCCGGAGCGGGCACAAGGCGCCATCCACCTGCTGGCGAAGCTCTCCGAGCACCAGCAGGTCATCGCCTTCACCTGCCACCCCTGGCTTCGGGACGCCTTCGCCGCCGAGGGCGCGCGGGTGCAGGCCCTGGATGCCTCCACCAGCGAGCCGCCCGCGCCAGTGTCCGTGCTGAAGGCGGGGTAGCCCGGCGAAGCGCCAGCCGCGAGGCTCCCGCCCAACGCGCCGTCGCCCCCCTGCTGGCGCTCGCCCTTCAACCTGGAGCGCCCCCGTGTCGCGCGGCGCCATCGGCATGACGCTAACGCCCGATGTCAGACCGCTCCGGTACAAGCCATTCCAGCAATGACTGGAAAAGCTAAAAAATCAGACAAACACTCGCCTCTCGAAGTCCGGCCCGGGCGGACCCACTGACCATGGGACACACGCCGGAAACCGTCTTTCTCTCCGCGCAGGGACTGTCCTTCGCGTTCGCTGGTGGAGCGCCCGTGCTGCGCGACGCCACCCTTCGCTTGAGAGGGGGGACTTGCGTCGGGCTGCTCGGGGCCAACGGCGCGGGCAAGACGACGCTGCTGGGCGTGCTCACCCGCACCCTGCGGGGGACAACTGGAGGCGCGCTCCGGCTCGACGTGGGGGCGCTCCCCGCCCGCCGCGCCATCGGGTTCGCGACGCAGGCCATCGCGCTCTATCCCGTGCTCACGGTGGAGGAGAACGTCGGGCACCTCGCGCACCTGCTGCTGGGCCGCAAGGAGGCGAAGGCCGCCATCGCCCGGACCCTGGAGGAGTTCGCGCTGGGTCCCATCGCCCGCACGCGCGTGCACCACCTGTCAGGCGGGCAGCGGCGCCTCGTGCACCTGGCGGCGAGCTTCGTCCACGCGCCGCCCATCCGGCTGCTCGATGAGCCGACCGTCGCGCTCGACTTCGAGGCCCGCCAGCTCGTCGTGCGGCGAGTACGCGCCTGGCGCGAGGAGGGCGCCGCGGTGCTGGTCACCGCGCACTACCCCGAGGACATCGAGGAGCTGTCCACGGAGCTGGTGCTGCTGCGGGACGGAACAACGCGCGACCTGGGAGCGCTGGGCGCCGTCTTGTCGAGCCAGACGCGCACGCTGTCGCTGCGCGGCGAGCGCCCCACGGACACCGCGTGGGAGCTCGCGCTGACCACCAACAGCCTGGAAGAGGTCCGCTCGAAGCTCGGCGAGCTCCCCTCCGACGTCCACCTCTCCGAGCTGCGCCTGTCCGGCAACCGGCTCCGCGACCTCCTGCTGAGAGACCCGTCGCTGAGCGCCTTCGCTCGGGAATCCGAGGCCCCATGAGTCACGACCCGTCGTCCCCTCCCTCCACCACACACGGCGGAGTGGCTGGCTTTTTCAACGAGGCGCGGTGCTACGCGCTGACCGAGTGGCGCGTGCTCGCGCGCGAGCGCACGGCCATGGTGTTCATCTTCATCCTGCCCGCGGTCCTCTCCGCCATCCTCGGCCCGGGTGTCTCGGGGCTCAACGCGGCGCCGGGCGCCATGGGCCGGGCCACCATCGGCTTCGCGGTGATGTTCAGCTACATGGTGGTGACGTACTCGGGTCACGCCTTCTACCGGGACTTCTGGTACCACACCCAGGGCAGGCAGGCGCTGCTCCGCCCGTCGAAGCTCGCGTTCGCCATGGGCAAGGTCCTGCCCGCGTGCGCGATGTCCTTCGCGCAACTGCTGCTCTTCACGGGCTTCGCGGCGGCGTTCCTGGGCCTGCCGCTGCACGGCAGCCTGCCCCAGGTGGCGCTCACCGGCGCGGTGCTGGTGGCCAGCGGCGCGGCGCTGGGCTTCCTCCTCTTCGCCGTCACCCGCAGCACCGCCACGCTCTCCAACCTCTCGTACCTCGTGCTCGTGACGTTCAGCGCGGTGGGTGGCGCCATCGTCGTCACCGAAGCCCTGCCGGGATGGTCGCGCGCGCTCGGCCATGTCACCCCGCACTACTGGGCGCTGCGCGCGCTCAACGAAGCCACCTTCGGCGAGGGCCGCTGGAGCGTCGTGCTCCAGAGCGCCGCCGTCATCCTCACCTTCACCGCCGTGTGCGCGACCGCCGCGAGTCTGGCGTTCGACTTCCGGGACCAAAAGCATGACACCACATGACCCAATCACCGCGGGCCGCTCTCGGGCGCCCGTCATCCAGAAGCTGCTCGGCGACCCGCGCGTGGCCCAGGCCCGCCTGGGCAGGCGCATCGGGCGCCTCCCGTACTTCACGCGGGTGGAGTCCGCCACCGGCCCGCTCACGCGCATGGAGGGCCGGGACATCCTCAACTTCGGCTCCAACAACTACCTGGGGCTCGCGAACGATGCGCGCGTCATCGCCGCCGCGCAGGAGGCCTCGGCCCGCTGGGGCGCGGGGGTGACGGGCTCGCGGTTGCTCAATGGCAACCTCGCGCTCCACGAGGAGCTGGAGGAGGCCCTGCGCCGCTTCTACGGCCGCACCGGGGCCATGGTGTTCTCCACCGGCTACGGCGCCAACCTGGGCCTGATGAGCTCGCTGCTCGGCCGCAATGACCGCGCCTGGGTGGACGAGGAGATGCACGCCTCCGTCCTGGACGGCGTGTGGCTGGCGCGCGCGACCATGAAGCGCTTCGCGCACAACAACCCCGAGGACCTGCTGAACCAGGCGACGCAGGAAGACTCCACCGGCCTCTGCGTCGTGGAGGGCGTCTATTCCATGCGTGGGGACCGGGCGCCGCTTCGCCGGTTCCTGGAGGTGTGCCGCGCCACGCGGCTGGCGCTCATCGTGGACGAAGCCCACGGCCTGGGCACGGTGGGCGAGCGGGGGCTGGGCACCGTGGAGGAGGAGGGCATCGTCCAGGACGCGGACTTCATCACGGTGACCTTCTCCAAGAGCCTGGGCTCTTGCGGCGGCGCCATCATCGGGGACGCGGACCAGATTGAAGCCCTGCGCGTCCTCACCCGCCCCTTCCTCTTCACCGCCTCCAACACGCCCGCCTCCGTGGCCGCGGCTCTCGAGGCCCTGCGCATCCTCCAGGCGGAGCCGGAGCTGGTGCGCGAGCTGAAGGCGCGGGTGTCGTCGCTGCGCGAGGCGCTCACGGCGCGCGGGCTGCGACCCCTGCCGTCGGATGGACCCATCGTCAGCGTGGAGGTGGGCGCGGACTTCGACACGCTCCAGGCGTGGCGGCTGCTGTGGAACCGGGGCATCTACGCCAACCCGGTCATCCACCCGGCCGTCCCAGCCGGCCGCGGCCTGCTGCGCCTGAGCGTGATGCGGACGCATGAGGCGCAGATGGTGCACGCCGTCGCGGACGCGTGCGCGGACGTTTTCTCGGACTTGCAACTGTCCCAGCAGGGACAAGGGAAGGTGACATCATGAAGCGCGCACATCAGCTCTCCAATGGCCAGCCGCTCACCGCGGAGACGCTCCGCGCCCACGGCGTGGACCTCGACCGCATCCTGCCAGGGCTCGTCAGCGACCCCGCCTCGTGCGGCGTGCTGCTGACGGGCTCGCTCGCGGCCGGCAATGGCACGCCCAGCTCGGACGTGGACCTGATGGTGCTGGTGCCGCACCGCACGTCGCTCGTCACGGCGCGGGAGGGGATGCGCTTCAAGAACAGCCGCTTCAGCGAAGCGCTCCAGTACTGCGACGGCATCGAGGTCAACATCGAGCTCGCCGAGCGGGGCCGCGTCGCGGAAATCATGACGTGGATGACGGCCATCGCGCCGGCGCTCTACAAGCCGTCCGAGCTGAAGTTCGTCCCCATCATCGACGGCCCGGAGCTGCGCTTCCTGCACCGCCTGCGCACCGGCGTGCCGCTGCTCAACCCGAGCCTCGTCGCGAGCTGGCGGGATGAGTTCCTCGTCGAGCTGCTGCCCACCTACCTCACCGTGCGGCACTTCATGGAGGTCCACGAGTACCTCGAGGACGCCATCAGCCACCGCGCCACCAGCGAGGAGTCCAGCCGGCACGTCGCGCGCATCGCCGTGGAGGAGGCGCTCGTCTCCATCCTCGCGACGCTGGGGGTGACCAGCGCGTCGCGCAAGTGGCTCCTCATCGAGTCGCACAAGGCGATGACCACCGCGGGCGAGGTGGACCGGGCGCTGCTGGCGGAGGGGCTCTCCATCCTCGCGGACTGCGCGGCGGGACCGCTGGGTGACTGCCTCACGCGCATCGAGGCGCTGCATCAGCGCATGGCCGCGCGCATGTCGGCGGAGCCGGAGCTGGCGCGCGCGGTGGAGTTCCTCCAGGGCAGCATCACCTACGTCCTCGAGCACCAGGCATGACCGCCCCCCGCACCATGGCTGAACCGGTCCGCGCCTCGGCGATGGCGCGGCTGGGAGAATCGCTGGGCCGGCTCCATGGCGCGGAGCGCTCGGACGCGCGCGCCCGGGCGCTGGCGGAGGCGGCGGCGGACGTCCGCGCGCGCGTCCGGCCCGGGCACGCGGCGGCGAGCGCGCGGCCCGCGGTCATCGCCGTGTACCCGGACCACGTGGTCGACGGCGGCGTGGCGCCCCTCGCGGCGCTGCGGCGCTTCCTCGACGAGGAGGTGGGCCCCCTGGGGACGACGCTGCTGCACGTGCTGCCGCCCTACGTGTCGGACGGCGACGACGGCTTCGCGGTGGTGGACCACCAGGCCGTGCATCCACGCCTGGGGGGCTGGGAGGACCTGGAGCGGCTGGCGGAGGTGGGCGGCGGGCTGATGCTCGACCTGGTGCTGAACCACGTGTCCACCGCGCACCCGGGGTTCCGGGAGGTGCTGCGCGGCGCGGGACGGCCGGAGGACTTCCACCTCTTCCAGGAGCCACGGGCCATCGAGTGGGGCACGCGGGTGCGGACCGCTCCCCTGCTCCAGCGCTTCGACGCCGGGGGGCGCCCCGTGTGGGCGTGGTGCACCTACGGACGCGCGCAGGTGGACCTCAACCATGGCTCGCCGGAGGTCTTCGAGCGCACGGCGCGGACGCTCCTGCGGCTGGTGGCGGCGGGCGCGCGCGTCATCCGCCTGGACGCCATTCCCCACGCGTGGAAGCGCGTGCCCGGCGGACCACACCAACCCGAGGCGAAGGTCCTGGTACGCGCGCTGCGCGCCGTGGCCGACCTGGTGGACCCCTCGGTGCGCCTGCTCGCGGAGACAGACCACGGCGCCGGGGAGCGGTGCTACCTGGGCGAGGAGCTGGCGCAGCACGACAACCACCTCGCGGTGCCGCTGCTCGTCTTCGCGGCGGCCCTGGCGGGCGAGGGACAGCCCCTGGTGGACTGGGTGAACGCGTCCACGTCCGACGCGCGCCACCGCGACGGCTACGCCTTTCTCCAGACCCATGACGGCGTACACCTGCGGCCCATGGACCCGCCGCTCGACGCGCCCACCCTGCGGCGCGTGCTCACGCGGCTGGAGCGCGCGGGCGTCCGGGTGTCCCACGCGGAGGTGGGGGGCGAGTCACGGCCCTACGAGCTCAACAGCTCCCTGCACCGCATCTTCTCCACCGAGGCGGGGCTCGACGTCGAGCGCTACCTGGCCGCCCACGCGCTCCTCTTCGCGCTCCCCGCCACTCCTTGCCTCTACTTCCCCACGCTCTTCGGACTGCCGGACGCGGTGGAGTTCGAGCCCTCGAACCCGCGCGCCGCGAACCGGCACCGCTACGCATACGAAGCGCTCCGCGAGCGGGTCCGGCAACCGGTGCATGCGCGCATCCTGAAGTCCCTTCTGAGACTCATCCACCTGCGCGAACAGGCGCCCGCGCTGACGGAGGACGGTGGCTGCGAGGCGCGGCTGCCCGCCCCGGGGGTGCTCCACCTGGCGCGAGGCCATGGCCATCAGCCCCTGCACGTCCTGGTGAACTTCGGCGTGGAGCCCGTGTCCGTCTCCACGCCCCTGCGGACCTGGAAGGACCTGCTCGGTGGGCGCCAGGGCAGCGGGCCCGTGTCGCTCGCGCCGGCCGAGGCGCTGTGGCTCGTCGAACCCGGGAGCGGAGAACACCCATGAGAAACCTCGCCAGTGTGTCCGGCCTCGTCGACGACTTCGCCACGCGTCCTGGGAGCGAGGCGTTCGTCTTCACGTTCTTCGACCCGTATGCCCTCGGGCTCGGGCTGGCCGAGGAGGCGCTCGCGTACCTCCAGCGCGAGGGCTTCCACGTCGTGGACCGGCGCTTCATCCAGTACACGCAGAGCACCATCGAGGCGGTCTACAGCCCCAACCGTCCCATCGCGGTCGACAAGACGTGGGCCGTCCCGAGCGAAATCTATCTGCTCGAGCCCTCCTGCGCGCTGCTCCTCCACACCCCGGGGCGGTCGGCCTGCGCGGCGTTCAAGGCGCTCAAGGGCTCCGCGGACCCGCGCAAGCGCTCGCCGCACCACCTGCGCAGCCGGCTACAAGCCCCGACGCGCGCGCTGAGCCTCATGCACTCCTCGGACGACACACGCGCGACGCTGGAAGAGGCCGCCACGGCCTTCGACCCTCGCGAGCTGCGCCTGCTCCTGGCGTCACAGGGACAGCCCACCCGTCGCGCCACGTCGCCGGGGCAGCAGCTCCCGGAGGCGCTCGTCGGACGGGCGTGGCGGCCTTCGCCCATGGAGTTCCTGATGCACCTGCGCTTGCGGCTCGCCGAGGAGGTGGAGCTCATCGCCCCCTTCCCCGAGGCGCTCGTCGGACCGTGGCGCGAGGCCAGCAGCCAGCTCGCCGCGCTCCGCGCCGAGCACGACGCATCCCGCGAGCTGTACCTGCGCGGGGTGGCTCACGAAGCCGCGCGGGTGGCGGAGGTGGTCCGCGCGGGGCTATCGCATCCACGGCGGCCCGGGATGTTCGACTACCGCGTGGAGCCGGCGCTCATCGCCACGGTGCTGGAGCTACTCCACCAGCCCGCGCTGTACCGCGAGACGGACCTCACGCGGCTCATCGGCCCGCTGGGGGCGCTGGTCCGCAACGCCTACGAGCGCGCGCTCCTGCGCAGCGCGCTCCAGGAGTTCGAATGAGCCCGTCACTCCGCCAGCGGCACCCGGTCAAGCACCCGGCTCTTGAGGATGAGGTCGTCGTGCGTGCGCAGGATGGAGAGCTCGTTCACCTCGAGCTCCACGATGACGGTCTCCCGGAAGCTCCGCAGCACGCCGAAGAGCTCGTCCGCCTCATGCACGTCCAGCTCGGCGTTGAAGCGCAGGTGGTCCATCAACTGCAAACAGCCGATGTAGAAGCCGGGGTGGAGCGAGTGCCCCAGCCGCTTCTGGACCTCGGTGAGGTGGTCCACCGGCTCCGGGCCCTCCGTCAGCTCCGGGTAGACGGGGAAGTAGATGCGGCCGTTCTTCTTGCCCCAGAACCAGCCGCCCTTCACCTGGACGCGGAAGCGGGGGAAGCCCTCCAGCCGCTGCTTCACGAAGGGGACGATGTCCTGCGCGGGCATCCGCTCATGCAGCCCGTTGCAGATGGTGAAGTGGTGTCTGTATTTGCGCCGCTCGACGAGGTCCCACGCAATCTTCCGCGCCGCGGCCGTCATGGCGACGGCGTTCATGAAGCGGTTGAACGAGGGGCTCTGGGCGAAGGCGCCGAAGTCCACGAAGCCCACCAGCGAGATGCGCGGCGCGCGGTAGGTGCCCAGCCAGTCGTAGCCGGCCTTGAGGTCGAACGGCACGACCTCCGGATGGTCGGGCCGCACCAGCGGCAACTGCATCAGCCGGTATTCGTAGGAGAGGACATGGTCCTCGGATGGGCGGGGCTGCAGCTCGTTGCCCGCGCGGCGATACGCGAGCCGCTCCTCCGTGGCGAAGGTTCTCATGCATTCAATCCACCACACGTGGGCAGGGGCCACAATGCGATGCCTCGCTCGTGCCATGCGCCACGTCCGCCCGTGCGAGGCTGCCCGTGACTGCCCTGGACCGTGACATCGCTGCGCCTCACCTCACCCCGCGAGTCGGCAGCGCGCCCGACTGCCGGAGCCGAAGCATCGGCCCCACCCACGCCTCCATGCGCGTCTGGGCCGAGCGTGTCCTGAGCACCTTGGCCCAGTCGTATGACGGCGCGCCGCTGACGCTCGTCTTCAAGGGAACGGTGCTCCCCCGGCCGCGCGCGCTCCACGCGCTGCTCCAGCAGGCCCCCGCCGTCGTCGCGACCTGGCGGGGAGCGTGCCGGTTCATCCTCGGGAGGACCCAGGCCGTGCGAGGCGCGCTGGAGGGCTGGGACCTGGACGAGGTGGCGGGCCGCCTCACCCAGGCCGGAGACGTGGCGCACCTCGAGCTCCGGGAGGACGAGGCCACGAGCGAGCCGCTCACCCCCGTGGGCCGGCTCGTCCTGGGGGACAAGGCGCGCACGCTCGACGTCCTCTCGGAGCTGCACGGGCCGTGGCGCATCTGCCAGCCGCTCGTCGTGCGAGGCGAGGAGTGGGCACGGGACCAGGACGGCGTGCGCTCCCGTGTGCACGAGCGCTTCGGGAGTGAGCGCGTCGTGGTCCGCTCCTCCTGCTCCGCGGAGGATGCGTGGAGCGCGTCGAACGCCGGGCGCTTCCTATCGGTGCTCGACGTGGACGCGGGCGACGCCGAGGCCCTCCGCGGCGCCATCTCGGACGTGTTCGACTCGTATGGCCCGGGGGCGGCGGCGGAGAAGGTCTTCCTCCAGTCCTACGTCTACCCCGTGAGCGAGAGCGGCGTGCTGATGGCGCGGCACCCGGAGACGCTGGCCTCCTACTGGGTGGTGGCGTCGGACGTACACAGCGGGCGAACGGACCAGATTACGTCCGGGGCCCTGGAGAAGCCCTCCTCCGCCTATGTGGAGCACGGCGTCCCCAAAGGGCTGCTTCCGGACTCGCTCCGCCGCGTCGTCACCGTGGGCCGCGAGCTGGTGAAGCTCATCGGGGTGGAGGCGCTCGACATCGAGTTCGCGCTGGCGGGCGGCGACTTCCACCTCTTCCAGGTGCGGCCCATCGCCAAGGGCGCGTCGCTTCCAGAGGGGAGCGAGGTCCGCCGCGCGAGGTTGCTCGCGGAGGCCTGCACGGCGCACCAGGCGCTGCTGCGGCCGAAGGGCCCCGTCATCGGAGAGGGGCCCGTCTACAGCACCATGACGGACTGGAACCCCGCGGAGATGATTGGCCGGCGCCCGCTGCCGCTCGCGCGGACCCTCTACGGCGGGCTCATCACAGACAGGACCTGGGCGGAGCAGCGCGCCGGCTACGGGTACCGCGACCTGCGCGGCGTTCCCCTGCTCCGCGACTTCGCGGGGCATGCCTACGTGGACGTGCGGGCCTCCCTCAACTCCTTCATCCCCGCCGTCACCCCGTCGCACGTGGCGGAGGCCCTGGTCTCCCACCAGCTCGCCCGGCTGGCCGAGTCCCCCGCGCTGCACGACAAGGTGGAGTTCGAGATCGCCGACACCTGCGCGAGCCTGGGCCTGCGGGAGCGGCTGCGGCGCCACTACGGGGCCTCGGTGGATGCGGAGGAATTGGACGCCCTGGCCGCGGCGCTGCGGGACCTCACGCTCAACGGGCTCCGCGACCTGCCCGTCTGGCTGGCGCAGGTGGAGCGGCTGCGTGCCCACCCGTTCGCGCCCGGCTTCGAGGCTGGGCCGGGTCCCGTCCTCGCGCGCCTGCGGGAGCTGGGCACCCTGCCCTTCGCGCACCTGGCGCGGACGGCGTTCGTGGTGACCGCGCTGCTCAAGAGCTTCGTGCGCGAAGGCGTGCTCGACTCGAGCGAACAGCGCGAGGTGCTCCAGCGCATCCGGACCGTGGCCGGGCACCTGCAAGCGGACGCGCTCCGCGTGCGGCGGGGCGAGCTGGGACTGGAGGCGCTCGTCGCGGAGTTCGGGCACCTTCGCCCGGGGACCTACGACATCCGGATGCCGCGCTATGGCGCGGACCCGGAGCGGTACTTCGGTCCGCTCATCTCGGGAGCGGAGGAGCCCCCCAGACACGCGGCGCCGCTCCCCAGGGAGCTCCTGGAGCGCCTCGACGCGGGCCTCGAGGGCGCGGGGCTGGCGCTGACGAGCGACGCGTTCCTCGGCCACCTGGGCGCGGCCATCGCGGGCCGCGAGTACGGCAAGCATGTGTTCACCAAGACGCTCAGCGGCCTGCTCGAGCACCTCGCCGCGTGGGGAGAGCCGCTGGGGCTCAGCCGGGATGACCTGGCGCACCTGTCGCTGGAGCAGGTGGAGGCGGCGCTCGGGCTCCCGCCCGTTGAGGCGCGGCGGTGGTGCCGTGACGCCGTGGACGAGGCGCGCGAACACGCCGCCGCCGTCAACCTCATCGAGCTGCCGGACATCCTGGTGCGCACGTCCCACCTGCTCTTCCACGTGAGCAGCGGCGAGCAACCCCTGTTTGTCACCAAGGCCTGTGTGCGCGCGCCGGTCCTGGTCGCCAACGGCCTGCCAAACCCGGAGCACGTCCGCGGCGCCATCGTGCTGCTGGAGCGCGCCGACCCTGGCTATGACGGCCTGCTCTCGCTCGGCGTCGCCGGCATCGTCACGGCGTACGGTGGCGCGAACTCACACATGGCCGTGCGCTGCACCGAGCTGCAGCTCCCCGCCGCCATCGGCGTGGGCCGGGAGCAGTTCCGGCGGTTGTCGGGCGGGCGGGTGATGACGCTGGACTGCGGGGGGCGCAGGCTCGTCCATGAGTGAGCGACGCGTGGTCCTGGTCACCCAGCGAAGCGACCGCGTCCCAGGGCGTCCGGAGGTGCGGGACGCGCTCGAGTCCTCCTGGGCCGCGTGTCTGTGGGAGGCGGGCTGGGTGCCGTTTCCCGCGGTGAACGTGGCCGCCGCGGCGGCCGCCCAGTTCGAGGCCCTCCGTCCCGCGCTCGTCATCCTCACCGGGGGCAACGACGCGCCGGGGACGGGTGAGGCGCAGGTCCCCGCGCGGGACGAGGCGGAGGCCGTGCTGTTGTCGCTCGCCGCTCGGACGGGGACGCCGCTGCTCGGCGTGTGCCGGGGCGCGCAGATGCTCGCGCTCGCCGCGGGGTTGCGGCTCGTGCGCGTCGAGGGACACGTGCGTGTGCGCCACGCGCTGAGCGGCCAGCTCGCCAGCGCGTGGCGGGGCCCGGCGGAGGTGGCGAGCTTCCACCACTGGGGCGTGGAGGAGCAGTCCTTGCCCGCCGGCTGGGACGTCCTCGCGCGCTCGGAGGAGGGCTCGGTGGAGGCCTTCGCGAGCAGGCAGCGGCGCGCGCTGGGAATCCTCTGGCACCCCGAGCGCGCGCCTCACCACCTGGCGGCGGTCCTCGACTTCATGGAGGCATACAACCTGTGAAAGCAATCATTCTGGCCGCGGGGCTGGGAACCCGCATGGGGCCGCTGGCGGCGAGCCGGCCGAAGTGTCTGGTGGAGCTGGCCGGGGCGGCGCTGCTCGACCACCAGTTGGCCGTCTACAAGCACTTCGGCGTCGACGTCACGGTGATGGCGGGCGCGTACCCGGAGCAGATTCAAGCGGGGCGCGACGTGCGCGTGGTGGTGAACCCGGCCTACACCACGGGCAACATGGTCGCCACGCTGCGCTTCAGCCTGCCCGTGGTGTCCCGGAGCGAGCCCGTCCTCGTCGCCTACGGGGACATCGTCTTCTCGCGCGAGGTGCTGGGGACGATGCTCGCCGCGTCCCGGGACATCGACGTCGCCGTCGACACGCGGTGGCGCCGCCTGTGGGAGCTCCGGATGGAGGACCCCACGACGGACTGCGAGTCGCTGCGCCTGGAGGGTGAGCGCATCATCGACATCGGCGCGCGGGTGCGGTCGGTCGATGAAGTGCAAGGACAGTACATCGGCCTGCTGCGCTTCGCTCCCGGGGTGCTGCACGCGCTCTTCGAGCGCTTCGACCTGCGCGTGGCACAGGATGCCCGCTACTGGAACACGTCGATGACGGCCTTCCTCCAGGACCTCATCCGCGACGGCGTGGCGATTCACGCCGTGCCCATCGCGTCTGGCTGGCTCGAGGCGGACAACGCGGAGGACCTGCGCCGCTACACCGAGGCCCACGCGGCGGGCACGCTGGCGGACCTCTGGTCTCCGGCGGCGTGAGCCTCAGATGAGGCGCACCCGTGGGTCCCCCGCGTCCTGGAGCAGGGAGAAGCCGGCGCGATAACGCTCTTGGATGCCGGGGACGGAGGTCAGCGCGCGGACGGCCTCGTCCCAGTCCGGCCAGGTGAGGGCCTCCGAGCGGACGGCGTCGCTGAAGGGCGCGCCGTCCGTGAGGTGGAAGTGCACCTGCCCGACGTCCTGGCGCGGGCCCGCGTTGACGAGCACCGAGGACGGGGCCCGCTGCCGGGCGCTGGCGATGAGCGCGAAGAGGTCCGCGCGGAGCCCTGTATGGCGCGGGTGCGCCAGGGCGAAGACATCCGGCACGCCATGCAGGGGGACGGCGATGTGGTGGAAGGTGCCGTAGACGGGACGCGGGTGACGGTAGATGGCGGCATGCGCCGAGCGCGCCACGGAGGTGAGCGGCAGGAGCCGGTCCGCGTGCGCGAAGCCGAAGCGCACCAGGGCACCTGAAGCGGGAGTCCTCGCCATCTGGAACGCGACCTGTTTCAGGGTTGCCATGAACGCCCTTCACGCGTGTGTCAGCCGGAGGAATCATGTCCTCGCGGGCTGACAGACGACGCTACTACAGCCATGGCTCCGCGGCCGGGCCCCGGACCCGCATCACGACACGGGAGCGGGCGTGGGACTCACCTCCACCATGCCGAGGTTGCCATCCACGTACTCGGCCATCTGCTCCGGCGTCACCTCGATGGGGCCGTTGGGGCAGAGCGGGTCATTGACGATGTAGTTGCCCGACTCCGTCATGCCCGTCACGGTGACCCAGTGGCCACCGAAGTTCTCGCCCATCAGGTAGTTGTCATCGGCACGCGCCGTGGGCCCCCAGGCCTGGTGGTCGGGGTCGTTGCCGAAGGGATTGCCTCCGAGGATGACGGGATGCCCGCGAGAGAGCGCGGCGTCCACGGCCGCCATGTCGACGTCCGCCGAGCCTACGACGGTGGCCACGGCGCCCGCGTCCGTCACGCCCTCGGCCACCTGAGTCACGGTCATCGTCACGGACGTGTTCGAGTTCGGGTCGTCGAGGATGTTCTCCCGCACCGTGTCGATGGCCTCGCCCGCTCCGGCCGCGCCCGGAGGCGCCATCGCGCCCACGGCCGTCGCCGCGATGACCACCGAGGCCGGGCCGCAGTCATTGCCGCCGTAGTACTTGCTGCCGTCGTTGAAGTCCCTGTAGCCCTCCGCACCCCACTGGGCGACGTGGAAGGCCGTCGCCTCCTCCAGCGTCGAGACGGTGCTCGGGGAGACGGGTGGCACCAGGTCCTCGCCGTTCAGGTCCTGCACTCGCACCTCGCCCCCCGGCAGGCGCGTGAGGGTGCCGTGCTCGAATTGCTGCACCATCGCGCCATCCCGGCCCGGCTCCAGCGGGCTCATGGGCCGCCCGAGCTGCGGCGCGTAGGCCTGGGCCAGGGAGGCCATCGTGGAGTCCGCGGCCGGGTGCTGGGGGCGCTGCATGGCGGCGAGCGTGGCCGGGCTCATGGTGCCGTCCGCGGGGCTGAGGCCTTCGGCGGTCTGGAAGGCCATCAGGGCCGCCTGCGTCAGGCGCCCGAACGTGCCGTAATCGGCGCCGCCCATGTCCAGGTAACCCGCGCCCTCGAGGAACTGCTGCAGGCGCGTGACGGGGCCATCCTCGGCGCGGTCGCTCTGATTGAAGGCGACGCTGTCAACGCCCGTGGCGTCGGTCAGCGAGGGCGGACCGCCCCGCGGCTGGGACGGCGGGGCGGCGCAGTGGGGCGCCACGTTCACCTGCATCGCCAGTCCCTGCAAGCGCCTCAGCGCATCGAGGCTCACCCCGTGCTCGAAGATGTCTCGCACGGGGTTGCGCGGAGGTGCGGGCGGCGCCTCCTTCACCCCTTCTTCCCGCGTCGCGGGGGTACACTGCGGCGCCGTCGGAGTCGACGACGGTATGAAGAATGAATGGCTCTGGATGCGTGACATGGAATTCCCCCTCTGGGCCTCCACGGCCCCGATGAACCGAGTATCGCGCCCGGCCACGCTCCCGTTGAATTAAGCCGAGTTAAATCTGTGGGCGCGAAGGCGCGGTCATGGGAGGGCTGTCGGCGCGGCCCGTGCTTCGCGCCGCTGACGCTCAGGCTTCTTCGTCGGGGAGGAGCGCCCGGAGGAACTCGTCGTCAGGGCCGAGCGGGCGCCAGCCTGCGGATGGAGGAGTGTCGCGAAGCCCAGCTCTGGCTCGCTTGACCCGTTCCTTATGCGTTTCTGGGCTGTATGCGGACCATGCCCCAAGTGCCATCGCAATCTCTCCACGGGTTGCGTCATCCAGCACTCCCGGCCAGCCTTTCGGGAACCGCTCAGACAGCTCGCGCACGAGGACGTCGCGAACAAAGCGCGTGACCTTCCTGCTCCGCTCTGCCTCTGCGAGCAACCCGCTCAACACCTGCACGGCAGCCACGTCGTTGCCAAGCTCGTCGGCCAGGGCATACAGCGGAACGGCAGGGCGTGCTTCAGCAAAGGAGGTGAGTGAGTCGTAGCCTCGCTCACGAGCCCTCTCATACAGTCGTGCCTTGATGTTGCCCCGCCAAGCCTCTCCACCGTTCATCGTCTTGTCCCGGACGTAAAGTTCATCGGGATTCTATAGTCCCGCATACGCATCGCGACCTCCTTCAAGATCTCATTCCGCGTCAACATGCGTCCAGCTTCGGCCTCGGCATCGCGCAGTGCCTCCATGATCAGCCGGTTCCACTCACCGGGCCACGTGCGCCCCAGTTTCCAATTTCCCCCTCCGTGAATCGCCTCGTGGTGGGCCTGCTCCAGCCGCACGCAGAACTGGTCGATGTCCAGGTCGCCCTTGAAGCCGCGCTGCTCGAACCACTCGCGGTGCTCTTTCGGCAGCACGTGATGCTTCGGTGCGTCGGACATGCCCGCGCCCGCTCTGCCCGTCACCTGCATGCCGCGCACTTCGGGGCTGTCGCCCAGCGCGTCGCGCACGCCCTTGGGCAAGTCCTGGTGCGCCTGCGCCATCATCACCTGTCCGCCGTGGATGCGGATGGCCGCGCTGACGGCTGGGAGGGAGAGGACGCCCGCCTGCACGAGCCTTCGCATCATCTCCACCCACTCCGCGGAGACGACGATTCGAGAGCCCACCATGACGCCACCCGGACTCATCACCAGCCCCACGCCGAGCGTCGCGGGTGCGGCTGGGGGCAGCCGGGGGAGTGACAACTTCATCGCGGAAATCATGGTGAGCATCTCCACCACCTGCGCCGCCACCATGAGCTTGGCGCCGTTCTCCATGGCCGCGCGGGCGCCTCGATGAATCGCGTCGAACTCGTGGGTCAGCTTCCCCATCAGCTCGGGCGTCGCGGTCGCCGCCACTTCGACGCGCTCCGAGTCCCCCGAGGCGAGGTCTGCCAGCGTCGGAGTCATCAGGCCTTGAACGCGAAGCAGGTCCGCGTACAGCTTCTCGACGCTATAGGCGGGGCACTGTCGGAGCACGGCGTCAGCGAGTTGGAGGAAGTCCACCCACGTGGCCAGCAGCAGAGCTCCGAACATCGCGGCCTGGAGGCGAGGCCCCGACATGCGGAGGAGGCCCCGCTCCATGTCGGAGTCCCCCACCTGTGACGCCACTCCCACCAACGCGGTGGCGCTCCCAAGCGTTCCTCGGAGCCAGGCCCGTTGCCTGGAGCTGTGGTCGAAGTAGCGCGTGAACGCCCCATGGAGTCCCCGGCCACCGAGCGCGGGCGGACGCGACGCGAGTCGAGCGTGTGCGGCCTCGCTGCCCTCCAGGGAGCGCTTCACCTCGTCGATGGCGTCGAGGACTGACTGACGCGCCGCTGCGCCGCTCCGCACTCCACCCCCGGCAGCTCCGGACACGGTGTCAGGCCCGGCTTCCGTTGCGTCGTGGCGTGGTCCCTGGCGACGCAGCCGCCGTGGGTGCACCTCGACCCCTGAAATAGAAGACGGAGGAGCGGCAGGGGAGCGAGAGGGCTCATCGCTCGGCACTTCGTCCCACGCGGGGGACGTGGCCACGCGCGGCGCGTAGCGCAGCGTTCCGCCGCGCCCAAGAGCATGCGGCACCGAAGCGCATCCCGTGGCCAGCACCGCCATCCACAACAGCAGAGCGTCAGCGCGCATGGTCCACCCCCAGCCCCACCGAGGCG
>NZ_JAAIYB010000229.1 GCF_010894475.1 Myxococcus vastator | reverse complement strand
TGGGCCCCAAGTCCAGCTCCTCCACCACCTCCAGCACGAATCGCGCGAGGTGGTGCTCCGGCAGCCAGTCCAGCAGCGACGGCGGCAGCAGGAAGGCCTGCTGCACATTCCAGGGGCGGAACTTCTTGCTCATCCCCGGCATTCACCACGCGGGCCTCCCTCCGGGCAAGCCCCACCGCGATTACCGCGACACGCTCCTAGCGGCGCGACGCGGAGCGCCAGGTCGTAGCCTTCCTCGACGAGGTCGACCACCCGGTCACTGAAGGCCATTTCCAGCTCCAGTCCTGGGTGCTGGAGGACCAGCTCGCGCAGCAGCGGCGCGGCGCAGTACCGGCCGAACATCATGGGCGCGCTGACGCGCAGGCGGCCCGTGGGCGCGCGCCGCCCGGAGTCCAGCGCCGTCTCCGCCGCCTCCAGCTCCGCCAGCGCGCGCACGCAGCGCTCATAGAAGGCCTGGCCGTCCTCGGTGAGGCTCTGCCGGCGCGTGGTGCGCTGGAACAGCCGGGTCTCCAGCCGCTCCTCCAGCCGCGCGATGCTCTTCCCCACGGCCGAGCGTGAGAGCCCCATGCGCTCCGCGGCGAGGGCGAAGCTTCCTGCTTCCACGGCCTGCACGAAGGCGAAGACGCCCCCAAGGCGATCCATCATGACGCTGCTCCCATTGGTGCCCTCGCGTCTCCAGTGACTCGACAAAGTGTCGCCACTGGCGACGCTGCTTCGTCCGTATAGCTCCCTCATCACTTTCATGCAGGACGCGGAGCGGACGATGGGCGCAACGATGAAGCGTTGGCAGGCGAAGCAGGCGGGACGGGCGCACCTGGAGCTGGCGGAGGTGGAGATTCCCTCTCCGGGTGCAGGTGAGGTGTTGATCCGTGTGTCGGCCGTCTCCCTCAACTACCGCGAGAAGCTGATGCTCGACGGGGGCGGCTACCTGACGGCGCACCAGCCCTTCACGCCGGCCTCGGACATGGCGGGCGTGGTGGTCGCGGCGGGCGCGGGCGCGCACCGCTTCAAGGAAGGGGCCCGCGTCATCGCCAACTTCCAGACGGACTGGGTGGATGGGCCCGTGCCGCGTGGGACGGTGCGCAGCCTGGGTGGAAACGCGCCGGGCGTGCTGGCCGAGTACGTCCTCATGCCGGAGCCGTGGCTGGTGGCGTCGCCCGGAACACTGGATGACGTGCAGGCGAGCACGTTGCCGTGCGCCGGCCTCACCGCGTGGACGTCCCTGGTGGAGCTGGGCGGGCTGCGCCCGGGGCACACGGTGGTGACGCAGGGCACGGGAGGCGTGTCCCTGTTCGCGGTGCAGCTCGCCGCCGCCATGGGCGCGGAGGTCATCGTGCTCTCGGGGGACGAGGACAAGCTGGCGCGCGTGAAGGCCCTGGGCGCCGCGCACGGCATCCATCGTCGTCACACCCCGGAGTGGCACACGGCGGTGCTCGACCTGACGCGAGGCGCGGGGGCCGACCACATCCTGGAGCTGGTGGGCGGGGAGAACCTGGGCCGCTCGGTGAAGGCGCTCGCGTCGGACGGGCGCGTCTCACTCATCGGCGTGTTCGAGGGCTTCGAGAGCCGCTTCCCGGTGCAGCCCTTGTTCCTGACCTCCGGCGTCATCCAGGGCATCTTCGTCGGACACCGGCGCGGGCTGGAGAACCTGGTGCGCGCGGTGGACCGGCTGGCATTGAAGCCCGTGGTCGACGCTGTCTATCCGCTCGAGGCGCTGCCCACGGCGCTCGAACATCTGGACCGCGGGCCGTTTGGCAAACTGGTCATCACGGCTTGACCTGGAGTCGCGCATGCCGTCGGGCGTAGTGTCCCGAGCGGCATGCGCACACTCTACGGACTCAGCTACTCGCCCTGGACGGAGAAGGCTCGCTGGGCGTTGGACCACCACCGCGTTGCCTATCGCTACCGCGAACACCTGCCGCTCATCGGTGAGCCGCTGCTGCGCTGGCGTACGCCACGGGGTGTACGCCCCGCCGTGCCGCTGCTCATCGACGAGGGCGAGGCGTTCCCCGGCTCGTTCGTCATCGCGCGGCGCGCGGAGGAGCTGGGGCAGGGGGAGCCCCTCTTCCCCGCCGCGGACCTCCCGGTGATTCAGCGCTGGGATGACGACAGCGAGCAGGGCCTCGCCGCCGCGCGCGTCAGGGTGGTGGCGGCGTTGCTGGAGAATCGTCAGGCCCAGATGGAGAGCCTTCCCTCGTTCTTGCCCGAGGGGCTCCGGTCGGTGCTGGCGCCGGCCGCGAGGCTGGGCGCGCGCTTCGTGGCCCGCAAGCACCAGACGCCCGCGGACATCGACGCCGCCGTCCATGACAAGGTCATCCCCACGCTGGAGCGCCTGCGCGCGGCCCTGGGCGGCCGGCCCTACCTGCTGTCGCGCTTCAGCTACGCGGACGTCACGGCCGCGGTGCTGCTCCAGTTCGTGCGGCCGGTGGACGACCGCCACCTTCCCCTGGGCCCAGGGACGCGAGCGATGTGGAGCGACGCGGCGCTCGCCTCCCGCTTCCCGGACCTGCTCGAGTGGCGGGACGGCCTCTATGCGAAGCACCGCTGAAACGTGAAACGGCGCCAGCCTCGTGAGAGGTGGCGCCGTGGAGCCGAGGCCTTCGAGGCTCAGCCCGGCTGGCAGACCTGCCGGAGGATGTCGAGCGACTCCAGCGCCTTGCCCGCGCCCATCACGACGGCGGACAGCGGGTCCTCGGCGAGGAACACGGGCAGGCCCGTCTCCTCGCGCAGCAGCGTGTCCAGGTTCTTCAGCAGCGCGCCGCCACCGGCCAGCACGATGCCGCGGTCGGCGATGTCACCGGCGAGCTCGGGCGGGGTGCGCTCCAGCGTGAGCTTCACCGCCTCGACGATGCCGTTGACGGGCTCCGCCAGCGCGTCACGCACTTCATCGCTGGACACCGTCAGCGTGCGCGGCACGCCGGCCACCAGGTCGCGACCCTTGATCTCCATGGTCATGACCTCGTCCGTCGGGTACGCGGTGCCGATGCCCATCTTGATGAGCTCCGCCGTGCGCTCACCGATGAGCAGGTTGTACTTGCGCTTGACGTACTGGATGATGGCTTCGTCCAGCTTGTCGCCGCCGATGCGCACGCTCTTGGCGAACACGATGCCGGCCAGGCTGATGACCGCGACGTCGGACGTGCCACCGCCGATGTCCACGATCATGTTGCCGCTGGGCTCCGTCACCGGAAGGCCCGCGCCAATGGCCGCCGCCATGGGCTGCTCGATGAGGTAGACCTCGCGAGCGCCCGCGTTGGCCGCCGCCTCGCGCACCGCGCGGCGCTCCACCTCGGTGATGCCGGAGGGGATGCCGATGATGATGCGCGGGTTGACGAGCGTCTTGCGGTTGTGCGCGCTCTGGATGAAGTAGCGCAGCATCGCGGCCGTGATTTCGAAGTCCGCGATGACGCCGTCCTTCATCGGACGGATGGCCACGATGTTTCCCGGGGTTCGCCCGAGCATCTCCTTGGCTTCCTTGCCCACCGCGAGGACCTTCTTGCCCCCGCGCGAGTCCTGCTGGACGGCCACCACCGAGGGCTCGTTGGAGACAATGCCCTGGCCTCGGATGTAGATGAGCGTGTTCGCCGTGCCGAGGTCGATGGCGAGGTCACGCGAGAAGAGGGTGTGAAGCCAGTCAAACATACGGGGGCGGGAACTTTCGGGGGAGTCGGCGGAATTTCCCCGTCATCGCGGGGGCAGAGGCAGGCCAAGGTACTACGCGACGCAGCACGGAGGAAGAAAAGCCGGTAGCGGCTTTCATATCCGCCTGGGGGGCAGTCGGCCAGCGGACTCGGGCGCGCTCCCGGCTCTCAGGGAACGGACGCGGGCTTGGCCTGCGCCGACTCGAAGCGCGCCGCCACCAGGCCCGCCTCCAGCGGCTTCTCCTCGGGGAGCGCCGTGGGCGGCAGCGTCCCCTGAGCCTCCGCGTCGCGGTACTCCGGCGTCTGGCGCAGGGCCTCGCTGGTGACGTGGAGCAGCGTGTCACGGACAGGCTCGAACAGCAGGGCGGTAAGGTACCAGGCCGGGGCGTAATCCAGCCGGATGAGGCCGTGCACGCTCCACTTGTGCGGCGCGTAGTCCCACGGGCAGCGGCCGAGCAGGCGCTTGAGCAGCCACCCCGTGCCGTACTCCGCGCCGAAGATGAGCCCCGTGTAGGCCAGCGCCCGCAGCGGCCGGGGCAGGGGCTTGAGCCGGGCGGAGACCTCCTCCAGCGCCAGGGCCGTGCCTCCGTAGATGGGGTGCATCCACAGGTAGGTGCGCGCCGTGGCGCTCCGGTCCTTCTTCAGCGCGGCGCCCGTGCCGGTGAACATCACCTCGAGCACCCAACCCACACACCCGTAGACGAGGAATCTTGAAAGCACTTCGGAAAGCTAAGTCCGCCCCGCAAAAGGGGCACTCCTGCCCCGCGGGCCAGTGCTGACGGCCTGCCGCGGCTGTGCCATGGCGGACGGTGTGCCTGTCCCCATGGCCGGGAATCCAACCCGGACGACACGGGCCCACACGCCCAGGAGCCCGCCCAGGGCGGGCGGGCCCCCGACAGCGTCGGCTCAGCCCGGGATGCCGGCCGACCAGCGCTGCGTGAGGTACAGCTCGGCGAGCTGGGCCGCGGTGAGGTCCTGCTCCTCGCCCGCGTAGGTGCGCTCGGTGGAGAGGCCGACTTCGCCGCCGCCCACGCCCGCGTGGATGCCCACGCCCAGGTCACCGGTGACCTTGTGCTTGTCCTGGACGGTGGCCTTGATGTCGACCTTGTCCTTGAGCTGCTCCAGCGCCTGGCCCACGTCGCCCTGGGCGATGCTGCCGAAGGCGCCGCTGGTGGCGATGTCGTTGATGTTGCCGCTGATCTCCGCCTTCACCTCGCGGCCCGTCGCGCCGCCCAGGCCCAGCGCGGACGCGTTGGCCTGACGCGAGTCGGTCAGCGTCAGCCTGGCCTCCTGGGTGTCACGCACGCTGGCGCCCAGCTCGCGGGCGGTGCCCTTCGGGTCCTTGATGAAGTCGGTCGGGTTGAAGCCCTCGGGCAGCTCCACGCTCTGCTCCAGCTCCACGCCGAGCGAGCCGGACACGCCCGCGGACGCGTTGGTCGGCAGGGACACGGAGTCCCCGCCGCCAGTGGGGATGCCCACGCCCGCGGACGCGCTGGCGTTGCCGTTGATTTCCAGGCTCTGCTTGAGGGTCAGCTTCTGGGGCTTGCCGCCCTCCATTTCGATGCGGGCCGTGGTGCTCTGGTTGATTCCGGCACCCGCGCCGGCGCCCGCGCTGAGGGCCTCCGGCAGGCCCTTCATGCCCAGCTCGGCGTTGACGCTGGCCTCGGCGCCCAGCTTGAACTCCACGGCGCTCATGTTCTCCGTCAGGCCGGCCAGGTCCGACAGCGGATCTCCCAGGACCTGATTCACGCCAGCGCCCAGCACGGGGTTGCTGGCGGTGGCGCCCGCGGTGGCGGTGGAGGCCGCGATGATGCGGGTGGCGCGCTTGGCCTCCTCGGCGGTGTCGAACTGGAACTCCACCGTGGCGCCGGCGGTGCCGAAGGCCTCGGCGCCCACGTCCGCCGCGCCCTTGGCGCCCAGCTTGGCGGCGACGCCCGCGCCCACCTCGCCGGTGACGGACACCGTGTAGCCTCCGCCTTCCTCCTCACTGCGGCTGACGCCCAGGGTGCCCTTCACCTTGCCGGCCAGCGTGGCGCCGTTGGCCTCCGCATAGAGGCTGATGGAGGTGCTCTCACCCGGCTTGAGCTGGTCCACCTGCCGGTTGAGGTTGACCGCGTCGCCAATGGCCCGGGCCGTGTCCACCGGGTCGCGCACCACGTCGGCCGTGCCCTGGAGCACCCCGCCGATGATGTCGTTGCCGATGCCCTGCAGGGGGTTGAGCGTGGGCGCGTCCTGGATGGCCCGGCCCGCGAAGTCCAGCCCGTCCGCGGCGACGTCGGTGGCCTTGTCGAGCACCGGGCCCGCCCGGTTCACCGTCTCCTGGAGCACATTGCCCAGGCCATTCGCGGTGACGGTGGCCGCGGTGCGGCCCGCCTCGAACACGTCACCGGCGGCGTTGCGCACGTTGCCCGCCGCGTCCTGCACCCGGTCCTTGGTTCCCTCGACGACGTTCTGCGTCGTGTTGGCCACGCCGCCCACGGCCTTCTTGGTGACGTTGGCCACGCCGCCCACGACGTCACCGGCCTTGTCCTTGGCGCCCTCGACGACGTTCTGCGTCGTGTTGGCCACGCCGCCCACGACGTCACCGGCCTTGTCCTTGGCGCCCTCGACGACGTTCTTGGTGGCGTTGGCCACGCCGCCCACGGCGTCAGCGGCCTTGTCCTTGGCGCCCTCGAAGACGTCCCGGGTCCGCTCCTGGGCCACGTTGGAGACCTTCTCCTTGGCCTCCTGCGCCTTGGCCGCCGCGGCCTCCGCGGCCTCCGCGGCCTTGCGCGCCGCCGCCTCCGCCGCGCGCCGGGCCGCCTCCGCCGCACGCTTCGCCGCGGCCTCCGCGGCCCGCTTCGCCGCGTCCGCCGCTCCACCAATCAGTTTTCCGATTCCCATGGGGGGCTTCCTTCTCCAGGCTGTCACGGCCGTGGGTCGTCTCGCGGGGGCGGGACGCGGCGCGTGCGTGCATCAAGGGTGTGGTGCCGGCTGGGACCTTGTGGCGGGCCAGCCGAGGCCCTCCGCAGCGCCGAGCCTTGAAAGCAGGCGCGGTACTGGGTGAGGGCTGCCGGGATTCTCAGGAAATGAGGCGGAGGAGTTTCGTCGGCGCGGCAGAAACCTGGCCGACGAGCGCTGGATTGGCATTTTCCCGCCGCGGCGGAGCGCTTTACTGGGTGGCACCCGCGTAATACAGGAGAAGCGGATGTGCTCCGCCGGCCCGACATCTCCGCGATCTCCACCCAGGCGACGCGCGCACGGAATGCTGCTGGCCCTGGCCCTGGGCACGGCGCTCGCGTCCGTGCCGTGGAGCGACGCGCTGGGACTCGTGGTGTCTGCCGAGCTCCACGCCGTGTACGGGGCCTCCGAGGGCAGCGGCGCGTGGGTGGACCGGGGCGGCGCGGCCTTCGTGGGCAAGCGCACCCGGCAGTGGCGCTGTGGGAGCCTGGCCGGGGTAGGGAGTGATACCTGGGCCGCGGTGCTGAGCGCCCCGGCCGGGGCGAAGGCGAAGCCGTCCTTGGGGCGGGCACGAGAGGCCTTCCAGCCGGGCCTCCATGAGGCCCACCGCCAGGCTCGAGAACGGCGGCGGGCCGTTGCCACCGACACCGTCCGGCTGCTGCGCTCCGCGGCCTTGACGGCGCCCGGAGGCACCGCCGGTGACCGGCCAACGCTCGTCACCCAGTCGTTGCGCGGGCCTCCCGCGCGCGGCTGAAGACGATGCGCGGCTGAAGACGGCGGCTCACGCGCCCGCCTTCATTCGCTGCCTCCCGCATGATGCGCGGTCCGACGCACGCCGCCGGGCCGGTCCGAACCTCAATCTTCCGCTGGGTTTGTTCTTTCGAGGTGTCCCGATGCATGGAGCCCACGAGGTCCTCCAAGCCATTGCCGTCGTCCTGTGCGTCGCGGCCGTGACGACGGTCCTCTTCCAGAAGCTTCGCCAGCCCGTGGTGCTGGGCTACATCCTGGCCGGCCTCGTCGTCGGCCCATACCTGCCGGTTCCGCTCGTCGCCGACCCGGAGGTGGTGACGACGCTGTCGGAGCTGGGCGTCATCCTCCTGATGTTCTCGCTGGGGTTGGAGTTCAGCCTCCGCAAGCTGTTCGCCGTGGGGCCCACGGCGGGCGTCACCGCCGTCATCCAGTGCAGCATCATGATCTGGCTGGGCTTCGTGGTGGGGCGCGCCTTCGGGTGGACCACCCTGGAGAGCCTCTTCACGGGGGCGCTCATCGCCATCTCCAGCACCACCATCATCGCCAAGGCCTTCGACGAGCAGAACATCCGGGGCCGGCTGCGGGAGCTGGTGGTGGGGGTGCTCATCGTCGAGGACCTCATCGCCGTCCTCCTCATGGCCACGCTGACGGCCGTGTCCACGGGCACGGGCCTGTCGCTGGGCGAGCTGTCGCTCACCACCGGGCGCCTGGTGGCGTTCCTCGTCGGGCTGGTGGTGGTGGGGTTGTTCATCATCCCCCGCGCGGTGCGCTACGTGGTGAAGCTCAACCGGCCGGAGACGACGCTGGTGGCCAGCGTGGGCATCTGCTTCGCGGTGGCGCTGCTGGCGCAGGCCTTCGGGTACTCGGTGGCGCTGGGCGCCTTCCTGGCGGGCTCGCTGGTGGCGGAGTCCGGCGAGGAGAAGGTGGTGGAGCACCTGGTGCAGCCAGTGAAGGACATCTTCGCGGCCATCTTCTTCGTGTCGGTGGGCATGCTCATCAACCCGGTGCTCGTCGCGGAGCACTGGGCCGCCATCCTGGTGCTCACCGCGGTCGTCATCACCGGCAAGATTCTCAGCGTGGCGCTGGGCGCGTTCCTCACCGGCAACAGCACCCGCACCTCCGTGCAGGCGGGCATGAGCCTGGCGCAGATTGGCGAGTTCTCCTTCATCATCGCGGGCCTGGGCCTGTCGCTGAAGGCCACGGGCAACTTCATCTACCCGGTGGCGGTGGCCGTCTCCGCGATAACGACGCTCACCACGCCGCTCTTGATTCGCGCGTCGGGGCCGGTGGCCAGCTACGTGGACCGCAAGCTGCCCAAGCCGCTGCAGACGTTCGTGACGTTGTACGGCACCTGGGTGGAGCGGCTGCGGGACGCGCCCCGGCGCCAGACGTTCGGCGCGGCGGTGCGGCGGCTTGCGCGGCTGCTGGTGCTGGACGCGGTGCTGCTGATGGTCCTGGTGATTGGCACGGCGCTGATGGCGGGCAAGCTGGCCTCCATCATCGAGCAGCAGCTGGGCATCGATGAGAACCTGTCCCGGTACATCATCCTGGGCGGCGCGGTGCTGCTCTCCATCCCGTTCCTGGTGGGCGTGGTGCAGGTGGCGCGCCGGCTGGGCGAGGAACTGGCGGAGGCGGCGCTGCCGGGCCGCAAGGACGGGCGCGTGGACCTGGCGGCGGCGCCCCGGCGCGTGCTGCTGGTGACGCTGCAGCTGGGCATCATCCTGCTGGTGAGCGTGCCGGTGGTGGCGATTACGCAGCCCTTCCTCCGGGGCGCCATGGGCCCCCTCGTCGTGCTGGCCCTGATTGGCGCGCTGGGCGTGACATTCTGGCGGGGCGCCACCAACCTGCACGGCCACGTCCGCGCGGGCGCGCAGGTCATCGTGGAGGCGCTGGCGGCGCAGTCCCACTCGCGCGAGCCCGGCGCGGACGAGCACGCGCTGGACCACGTCTCCAAGGTGCTCCCGGGCCTGGGCGAGCCCGTGCCGGTGCGGTTGGAGGTCTCCAGCCCCGCGGCGGGGAAGACGCTGGCCGAGGTGAACCTCCGAGGCCTCACGGGGGCCACGGTGCTGGCCATCCGGCGCGGGGACTCGAGCGTGTCCGTGCCGTCCGCGCAGGAGGTGCTGCAGCCCGGTGACGTGCTGGCGCTGACGGGCACGCACGACGCGGTGGAGGCGGCCAAGAGCCTGCTCACCGGCGCGCCGACACCTGCCTTGGCACCGGAGCCGACGGGCGTCCAGGCGTGAGGGAGGGGGGCTACCGCTTCACGCTGTACTTGGCGATGGCGTAGAGGGCGCGCACGCCATCCTTCCAGCCAATCTTCTTGCCCTCTTCGTAGGTGCGCCCGTGGTAGCTGATGGGCACCTCGAAGACGCGCCAGCGGCCGCGGGCCACCTTGGCGGTGATTTCCGGCTCGAAGCCGAAGCGGTCCTCCTCCACCTGCACGGAGCGCAGCACCTCGGCGCGGAAGGCCTTGTAGCAGGTCTCCATGTCGGTGAGGTTCAGGCCGCTGGTCATGTTGGACAGCGTGGTGAGCACGTTGTTCAGCACGGTGTGCCAGTAGTAGAGGACGCGCCGGGGCGTGCCGGTGAAGCGGCTGCCGAAGACGACGTCCGCGTCCCCGTCGAGGATGGGCTGGATGACGTTGGGGATGTCGCGCGGGTCGTATTCCAGGTCCGCGTCCTGGACGATGATGATGTCACCCGTGGCCTCGGTGAAGCCGCGCCGCAGCGCCGCGCCCTTGCCCTGGTTCTCCTCCTGGAAGAGGACGCGCACCTCGTTGCGGTTGCGCGGCGTGCCCCCTAACAGGCCCACCCCCTGCTCCTGAAGCTGGCGCAGGAACTCACGGCTGCCGTCCTTGGAGCAGTCGTCGATGAGGACGAGCTCCTTGGGGAAGTCGACGGCGACGCAGCGGCGCAGCAGTTCGGCGAGGGTGGGAATCTCGTTGTAGACGGGGATGACGAGTGAGACGAGCATGGCGTTTTGCGGCTGTACCGCATTTTGCGTCATGGGGCGACCTTCTGACACGGGACGTGTGGGCCGGGTGGGGCGCGGCGTTCAGCGGAGCGCCGCGGCCCGGAGCGCGTCCATGAGGGCGTCCAGGTCCGCGTCGGTGGTGAGCGGGTTGATGAGGGTGACACGGAGGTGGATGCCGCGGGGCAGCCTGGTCTGCACCAGGTAGAAGTCGCCGCGTGTGACGAGGCGCTCGCGCAGCTTCGTCTGGAGGGCGTCCCACTGCTCGGCGGGGACGTGCGCGGGGGTGTGGCGGAAGCAGAGGATGTTGCACTCGGGCGGCACGGCGACCTCGAAGTCGCTGGCGGCGGAGAGGCGCTCGGCGAAGCGGCGGGTCTGCTCGTAGGACTCCGTCACCGCGTCGGAGAAGAGCCGGGTGCCCAGCACCGCGAGGCAGGCGTACACCTTGAGGGCCATCATCTCCTTGGTGCACTCCAGGGTGCGCAGGGCGATGTCGCTCCAGGGGCGCTCCGCGTCGCCGTGGAAGATGTAGCTGGCCTCCTGGGAGAAGGACTCGAACGAGCGGGCGCCGTCGCGGAAGAGGACGGCCGTCACCAGCGCGGGCATCAGCAGGCCCTTGTGAGCGTCCCAGACCACGGAGTCCGCCCGGTCGATGCCGCGCACCAGGTGCCGGTGGGCGGGGCTGAGGACGGCGGAGGCGCCGTGCGCGCCGTCGACGTGGAACCACAGGCCGTGGCGCTCGCAGAAGTCGGCCACGGGCTCCAGCGGGTCGAAGGCGCCGGTGGCGGTGGAGCCGGCGCTGGCGACCACGGCGATGGGCTTGCGTCCCGCGCGCGTGGCGGACTCGAGCGCGGCGTCGAGCGCCTCGGGGCGCAGGCGGAAGTGTTCATCCACGGGGACGGGCGTCACGCCGCCTTCGCCAAAGCCCATGATGCGCGTGGCGCGGGCGAGGCTGTAGTGCGTCGTCTGGGCGGTGAGCACGGTGAGCGGCGGGCCGGCGTGGGCGCCGCCGTTCCACGCGTCGTAGCCGGCCCTGGCTTGGCGCGCGGCGAGCAGGGCGGTGAGGTTGCCCAGGGAGCCGCCGGAGGTGAGCACGCCGTCCGTCGTTTCGGGCAGGCCGAGCCGCCCGGCCATCCAGCGCAGGACGTTGCGCTCCATGGCGGTGGAGACGGGGCCCATCTCGTACACGGCCATGCCGTTGTTGAGCAGGGAGGACACTGCGTCGCACAGGGCGGCCAGCGGCACGGGCGCCGTCACCTGGTGGCCCACGTAGCGCGGGTGGTGCAGGTGGTTGGAGCTGGAGAGCACGCGGGTGATGAGGTCGGCGAAGTCGCCCGTGGGGGCTTCGGGGAAGGCCGCGGCGAAGCGGTCCACGTTCACCGCGGGGGCGGCCCAGGGGAGCACGGGGCCTTCAGCGCGGGTGGTGCGCGCGAGGTAGTCGGCGAGCATGTCCATCAGCCGGTGGGACTCCCGGCGGAAGGCGTCAGCGTCGTAGGCGGCGGCGATTCGCGCTCGGAAGTCCGTCATGGTGCGGCGGAACGTAGCCGTGCCGGTGCGAGTGCGGAATGGTCCCTTCGTCTGTTACCGGGTGTGCGGAGAACCCTTGGTAAAAGGGGGCAAGTGAGCAGGCAGGGTGGCGTGTGGTGGCGGCGCGCACTAAGTCTGGCTCACGGGGCGCGCCTGTCGTGTGTCCCGCTCACGTGAGGAGGATGGCCATGGCCGACCCGAAGGTGACGATTACCTACTGTACTGCTTGAGGCTACAGGCCTCGGGCCGCCCGTGCGGCGGCCGCATTGAAGGATGAGCTGGAGGTAGAGGCGGAGCTGTTGCCGGGCCCTTCGGGCAGCTACGAGGTCGCCGTGGATGGCAAGGTCGTCATCCGGAAGGCGTCGCTCGCATTCCCCACGGACCACGAGGTGGTGGACGCGGTGGCGAAGGTGCTGGGGCGGTAGCGTGATTTCCTGCGATTCTGGAGCCCATCCATCAGGGCGCTCGAAACGGGGCGCCCATCCATCAACCACCGTGCTCAGCAACAGCGCTTCGTCGCGCAGCATGCCTGACGGACGTTGAGGAGCGCCGCCACGGTCATTCCTGTTCGCGCGGTTGGCACCGTGCGCGGAGTTGATCCGTCTTGGTGACGTAACACGTCTGTCTATACCCCGACGGGCCGGGTTGCCCGTGACTCTTTCAGTGCCATGCCCACCCGGTCCGCCGTCTTGTCGGACCAAACAGGGAACCTCTGTCCTGAGCGCCCCTGCTGGGGCCTCCCACGGAGGCGTCGATGGGCATGCATTGGAGCTGGGCCGTCGTGTTGCTGCTGTTACCCGGGGTCGGCGGGGCGCAGGAGTCTGTCACCCCAGCGGACGTTGATGCCGCCGTGCGCAGGTTGGAGGAGGCCTTTTCGCCCACCACGTCCGACCCGACACCTCCGTGGACGAACCTGTTGCGCATGGACGCGGCGACGTTGACGTTGCTGCCCCGAAGGGGCGAGGGCACCGAAGAAGGCTTCGTACAGGTGGAGCCCATGGTGGCCTTGGAGAAGGGGGAGTCGTTGCGCCTCATTCTCGGGGCGCCGGTACGGCTGCGGCTGTGGGGCGGAGAAGAGGGCGCGGGCCTCGTGAGGAAGGAGGACTGGGACACGCTGTCCGACTGGGGGCAGGTGGTGCGCCTTTTCAT
>NZ_JAAIYB010000228.1 GCF_010894475.1 Myxococcus vastator | reverse complement strand
GCCCCGGCCCGTCGCGGGCCCCGGCGCCACCGCCCCACGTCCAGCGGGCACGGCTCCAACCGCCGGCCCCGGCGCCACCGCCGCGCGTCCCCCAGTCGCCGGGCCCGGCGCCCAGCCTCGTCCGCCGCCGTCCCTGTCCGCGCAAGGCGCGCAGCGTCCCGCCGCCGCTGCGACGCCCGCGAATGCACCGGGCGCTGAAGAGATTCCCGCCCTGCGCCAGCTCACGATGGCGATGAAGCAGCAGAACCACTTCCAGCGGCTCGGGCTGACGGAGCAGACGAACGCCAGCGCGGTGAAGATCGCGTACTTCCGGCTGGCCAAGCTGTACCACCCGGACACGCTCCCGCAGGGGGCGCCGCCGGAGCTGGAGAAGCTGAAGGCGGAGGTCTTCGCGTATATCGGCGACGCCTACCGCACCCTCTCCGACGACAACAGCCGCGCCAGCTACATCGAGGAGCTCAAGAGCGGCGGCAGCGGGGACGGGGTGGACATCAACGGCATCCTCATGGCGGAGGAGCTGTTCCAGAAGTCCTGCATCCTGGTGAAGGCGCGCAAGTTCCCGGACGCCGTGAAGATGCTGGACGAGGCCATCAAGCTGAACCCGGAGGAAGCGGAGTTCTACGCGTGGCGTGGCTACGCGCGCTTCTTCACGGCGGCGGACAAGCGGGCCGCCCAGCCCGAGGCCTTCCGGGAAATCCAGAACGCCATCAAACGCAACGAGCGCTGCGCCCCCGCGCACTACTTCCTGGGCGTCATCGCCAAGCTGATTGGTGACGCGCCGGGCTCGCTCAAGCACTTCAAGCGCACCGTGGAGCTTCAGCCGGACCACATCGACGCGCAGCGAGAAATCCGCATGGCGTCGCAGAAGAAGTAGGGTGCGCCCCCTTACCCGAAATCACGAAGGAGAGAAGGAACGTGCCGCTCACTGGGAAGCAACGCCGCCATCTGCGCGCGCTAGGACACCACCTGGAGCCGGTGGTCATCGTCGGTCAGGCCGGCGTCACCGAGGGTGTCATCGCCGCCATCGAGCAGGCGCTGCAGGACCACGAGCTCATCAAGGTGAAGATCAATGAGGGCCCGGAGACGCGCCAGGAAGCCGCGGCGCGCATCGCCGAGGGCGCCCAGGCGGAGCTCGCGCAGCTCCTGGGCCGCACCGCGCTCGTGTTCAAGAAGCGCGAGAAGGACTCCAAGTTCGAGAAGCTCTAGCCAGCCTCGAGCCGGCCGCGCCGCGGAAAGTCCTCCGCGGCGCCCGGCCGCCTCACGGCGTGAAGCCCGCCGCCCCGGCCACGAGCTCCGCCGCCACGCTCAGCCGCTCCAGCAGCGCGGGCCCGAAGTACTGGCGCCTGGACTCCCCCAGTCCACCCTCCACGTTCGCCGCCGTCTCCACGTAGCCCACGTAGCCATCCGCCAGGCTCAGCACGCCCGTGGCGTCGGTCCGTTGCAGCAACTCCACGCCCGCGGCCACGCTGGGCTCACCCGGCACCGCCACCAGCTTCAGCGGCCCCAGCACCAGCGCGCCCACCTCCGCCAGACGCGGCGCGGAGTCACACAGCAGGTTGTCCCCCGCCGCCCGCGTCAGCGCCGGCACCAACCGCGACGCGTCCGGACGTGGCATCGCCGCGTCGGCGCGCGCCAGGGACAGCCGCACCGTCTCTCCCACGGGTGACAAGGGCATGTCGCCAGCCAGCTCCGCCAGCGCCCGCGCGAAGCCCGACACGCGCTCCAGCCCCTGCCCTTCCGAGTACGCCACCTTCGCATTGCCTCCCGCGCCCTGCAGCACCAGCGTCACGCCGCTTCCCTCCTCCTCGCGCAGCGCGCTGAGCCGGCCGGGGTAGTCCGGGTCCACGTAGGCGCGGTGACGCGGCACCATCGTCGGGTGCCCGGCGAAGAGCAGCAGCTCCGCCACCGGCCCCTCCTGCCCCCGGAACACGGCGCGCGTCAGGGCGCCATCCGGCTTCGCGCCGCCACTGCGCGACACGACGAAGTCCGGCTTCCGCGCCTCGCCGACCTCCAACGACACCGGGGCGAGCGCCGCCGCCGCCTGGGCCAGCGCGTCACCCGCCGCCGCGGTGATGACGTCCACCACGTCCTCCCGATAGCGCCCGGTGCCGGACAACTGCGCCACCAACCGCGAGTCATACCCGCCCAACGACGAATGCGTGTGCGTGGCCAGGACCAGCACGTCCTCCAGCCCCGCGGCCCGCGCGCGCTCACGCACCCGATTGACCAGCACGTCTGGAACCAGGAGCAGGTCCAACGACACCAGCCCCACCCGTGCCCCGCCTGCCTCCAGCACCATCGCGCGCGCGAAGAGCGGCACGTCGGCCTGGTCCGCCTCGGGCCGTGGCGGCGTATAACCGGCCACCACCACCGGGAAAGGCGGCGCGAGCGTCACCTTCGCCGCGCCCGCGCGCAGCGGCCCTTCGCCATGGACCTGTGACACAAGGCGTGGCGCGCGCTCGGCCCAACTGCCACACCAGTTCCAGGACGCCAGCGAATACGCGGCGCCTACGGTGAGCAATACCAGGGGAAACAGGGAACGCCAGCGGGCCGCGCGCGAGGATGCCATGCGCGAGCCAGACTAACCGCTGGGCCTGGGCTTTGGGACGCCTGACTGCCCACATGAGACGACTCTGGCGTCGGGTGGAATACCCACCAGAGGGGCATGCGTTCCTGTTCCGCTCACCGCTTGAAAGGAGTAAGGCAGCGCGCCATGTGCGGCATCTTCGGAATCGTGGGGCACGCCGAGGCCTCCAACCTGACGTACCTGGGACTGCACGCCCTCCAGCACCGGGGGCAGGAGTCCGCGGGTATTGTCGCCTCTGACGGGATGGGGCTGCGCGCTCACCGGCAGCTGGGACTCGTCGCCGACATCTTCGATGCGCCGGTGCTCGCCACCCTGCCGGGGCAGGCGGCCATCGGCCATGTGCGCTACTCCACCGCGGGAGGCAGCGGGCTCAAGAATGCCCAGCCGCTCTTCGTGCAGTACGCGGGCGGGCAGTGCGCCATCGCGCACAACGGCAACCTGGTGAACGCGGTCGAGCTGAAGCAGCAGCTCGAGGCCGACGGCGCCATCTTCCAGTCGGACGCGGACACGGAGGTCATCCTGCACCTGCTGGCGCGCTCCAAGCAGGCGACCTTCGAGCAGAAGCTCGTGGAGGCGCTGCGCAAGGTGACGGGCGCCTACAGCCTCCTGGTGCTCACGGAGAACAAGCTCGTCGCGGTGAGGGACCCGCACGGCATCCGGCCGCTGGTGCTGGGACGGATGAAGGAAGGCGCCTACGTGCTGGCCAGCGAGTCGACCGCGCTGGACCTTATCGAGGCGGATATCGTGCGCGAGCTGGACGCGGGCGAGCTGCTCGTCATCGAGAACGGGCTGCTGCGCACCAGCAAGCCCTTCGCGGAGCCGCCGCGTCAGGCGCGCTGCATCTTCGAGCAAGTGTACTTCGCGCGGCCGGACTCCACGCTGTTCGGCAGCAACGTGTACGAGGTGCGCAAGGAGATGGGCCGTCAGCTCGCGAAGGAGCAGCCCGCGCCCGCCGCGGACCTGGTCATCGCGGTGCCGGACTCCGGCGTCCCGGCGGCCATCGGCTTCGCGCAGGCCAGCGGCATCCCCTACGACGTGGGCCTCATCCGCAGCCACTACGTGGGCCGCACCTTCATCGAGCCGCAGCAGTCCATCCGCCACTTCGGCGTGAAGCTGAAGCTGTCGGCGGTGCGGCAGGTGCTCAAGGGCAAGCGCGTGGTGGTGGTGGACGACTCCATCGTCCGTGGCACCACGAGCCGCAAAATCGTGAAGATGATCAAAGCGGCGGGCGCGCTGGAGGTACACCTGCGCATCTCCTCGCCGCCCACGAAGTGGCCCTGCTACTACGGCATCGACACGCCGAGCCGCCAGGAGCTCATCGCCGCGACGCACAGCGTGGAGGAGATTGCCACGTACGTGACGGCGGACTCGCTCGGCTACATCTCCCAGGAGGGCCTGGGCCGCGCGGTGGGCGACCCGGAGCGCGCCAGCTTCTGCACCGCCTGCTTCTCCGGCAAGTACCTCATCGGCGACTTCGGCGAGCAGCGCTCCGAGCCCAGCAAGCTCACCGCCTGACGTCACCACCGGCTCCACGCCCCTGGCCCCCTGCCCGCTTCAGTCCGGGCCGGGGGCCTTCGCGTTTCAGGCCGGCAGGGCCACGTGCCGGCCTTCGATGAAGTCCCTGAGGTCCGAGGGCAGGGGCGCCTCGAACACCACGTCCTGGCCAGAGCCCGGGTGCGGGAAGGCGATGCGCGCGGCGTGCAGCGCCTGGCGGGGCAGGCGCAGCCGCGGCCACGCCTCGGGCTCCAGGCAGTGCTTGCTGAAGCGGTCGAAGTAGCCCGGGTCCGGCCCGTACATCTTGTCCCCCACGAGCGGGAAGCCCGCGTGGTGCAGGTGGATGCGAATCTGGTGCTGGCGCCCCGTCTCCGGGAAGCAGCGCAGCAGCGCGAAGGGCGCGCCGTCTCGCGTGAAGCGCTGGAGCACCTGGAAGCGCGTGCGGCTCTCCTTGCCCTCCACCGGGTCGATGCGCACGGCGATGCGGATGAGCTCGGTGCCCTCCGCGATGGGCGCATCCACGGTGAACGCGTCCTCGGGCGGGTGCCCCTCACAGAGCGCCAGGTACTCCTTGCGCACGTCACGCGAGACGAACAGCCGCCCCAACACCCGGCAGGACGCCGTGGTGCGCCCGCAGACGACCAGCCCGCTGGTCTCCCGGTCCAACCGGTGCGCGGGCTCGGCGAAGCGCTCACCGAAGCGCTCTCGCAGCAGCGTGACGAGGGTGCCCTTGTGGTAGCGCGCCGTGGGGTGGATGGGCAGCCCCGCGGGCTTGTCCAGCACCAGCAGCCAGTCGTCCTGGAACACCACGGGCAACTCCGTGGGCGTGTCCGGCTCCTCGCTGGCGCGGCGGCGGATGCGGAAGGCCAGCCCCGGGTACACCGGCGTGGAGGGCTTCAGACGCCGCTCCTCGCAGATGACGCCCCTCAGGATGACGCCCTGGAGCCGCTCCCGCGTCATCCGGCGGAGCTTCTCGCCCAGGTACGCATCCAGCCGCCAACCCGCGTAGTTCGGCTCGACGACGTAGCGGATGTCGACGTAGCCCTCCGGGGCTTCTTCCTGCGGTGCGCGGTGCATGGGCCTGCCAGCGCTCTACCACGGCGGGCCCTCCTGCACAGGCGGGGACGGACGAGCGGGCGGGCCCACGCAAAGCGCCGGCCCCCACCCGCCCATCGCCGTCAGGCCGACGCCGCCTGAATCGGCTGGTCCTCGACGCCGAGGAAGCTCGCGAACAGGTCCGCGATGCGCTCGGCGGCGCGGCCGTCCCAGAACTCGGGAACGCGGCCCTGCTTGCCTTCACCGTCCAGCACGCGGTCCGCGGCCAGCCGGATGCGGACCGGGTCGGTGCCCACCACCTCGTTGGAGCCCTCCTCCACGGTGATGGGACGCTCGGTCTGCTCGCGCAGGGTGAGGCACGGGATGCCCATGGCCGTCGTCTCCTCCTGGAGGCCGCCGGAGTCGGTGAGCACCAGGCGCGCCTTCGACGTGAGCGCCAGGAAGTCCAGGTAGCCCATGGGCTCCACGGGCCGCAGGTTCGGCGTGCGCTCGAACCACGTGTCCAGGCCCTGCTCCGAAATCACCTTCCGCGTGCGCGGGTGCACCGGGAAGATGACCGGCAGGCGCGTGGCGACGTGGGCCACCGCGGACAGGAGGTTGCCCAGAATCTTGGGGTCGTCCACGTTGGAGGGCCGGTGCAGCGTGCACACCGCGTAGCCGTGGGGGATGAGCCCCAGGTCCTTGAGCAGCGGCAGCTTGTCGGCCTTCTCGCGCGAGGCGAAGAGCGAGTCGATCATCACGTTGCCCACGAAGTGGATGCGGGCCGGGTCGGTGCCTTCCTTGAGCAGGTTGGCGTCCGCGTCACGTGACGGCGTCAGCAGCAGGTCCGACAGGCGGTCGGTGACGAGGCGGTTGATCTCCTCCGGTTGGTGTGGCGAGTAGCTCCGCAGCCCCGCTTCGACGTGCGCCAGGGGGATGCCCAGCTTCGACGTCACCAGCGCCGCGGCGATGGTGCTGTTCACGTCTCCCACCACGGAGACGAGCGCCGGAGGGTGGGCCAGGAAGACCTTTTCCAGCTCCACCATCATCCGCGCCGTCTGCTGCGCATGGCTGCCCGACCCGATGCCCAGATGGACGTCCGGGGCAGGCAGGCCGAGGTCGGAGAAGAACACGTCGCTCATCTTGGCGTCGTAGTGTTGCCCCGTGTGGACAAGGATTTGCTCCAGGGGCGTACGCTCGGCGATGGCGCGATAGATGGGCGCGACCTTCATGAAGTTCGGACGCGCCCCAACGATATGAATGACCTTCTTCATGTTGCGACCAAAGCTAGGCACTGGAGCCGCGCTGGCCAGTGTCCCATGATGCGAATGTCCAATCCCGGGGGCAGGCGTTCGTCGCGAACCTGATAGACGGAGGGGTCATGCAATCTTGCCGGACCGTTGCAGTCATTCCCGCCCGACATGCCAGCACCCGCTTCCCGGGCAAGCCGCTGGCGAACATCGCTGGCCGAACAATGATTGAGCACGTCTGGCGCCGCTGTCAGGAGGCCCAGGCCTTCGACGAGGTGTGGGTTGCCACCGATGACGACCGCATTCGCGCCGCGGTGGAGGGCTTCGGCGGCAAGGCGGTGATGACCCACCCCGCCTGCGCCACGGGGACCGACCGGGTCGCCGAGGTGGCGCTCGGCCGTCCGGACGTCGACATCTGGGTGAACGTCCAGGGAGACGAGCCCCTGGTGGACCCCGCCGCGCTCCAGCGGCTGGCGGGCCTCTTCCAGGACGCGTCCGTGCGGATGGGCACCCTGGTCCGCCCGCTCGAAGCGGACGAAGCCGCCAGCCCGCACGTGGTGAAGGCGGTGCTCGCCCTCAACGGCGACGCGCTCTACTTCAGCCGAAGCCTGGTGCCCCACACCCGCGAGCCGGGCACGCCCGTCCAGCGCTGGGGCCACATCGGCCTCTACGGCTACCGGCGCGACGTGCTGCTGTCGCTGGCGAAGCTGGCGCCCACGCCGCTGGAGGAGGCGGAGAAGCTGGAGCAGCTCCGCGCGCTGGAGCACGGCATCCCCATCCGCTGCGCGAAGGTCACCTCGCACACGGTGGCCGTCGACCTCCCCGGTGACGTGGAGAAGGTGGAGGCGCTCATGCGCGCGCGGGAGGGCTGACCATGGGCTTCCTCAAGAACGTGTTTGGCGGTGGCGAGGCGAAGGCGGACGCCGAGTCCCCCACCCCGGAAGCAGCCACCCAGGCGCCCACGGCGCCCCAGCCCGAAGCCGCCCCGAAACCACCCGCGCCTCCGAAACCCCAGCGCGCGCAAGAGACCCGCAAGCAGCAGCAGGAGGACGAGGACATGGAGGGCGTTCAGCGGCTGGTGTCGCGCAAGGTGGAGCGGGTGCTGGAGCAGCTGGGGACGCTCGCCACGCGGGCGCGCTCGGGCGAGGAAGTCCCCACCATCACCGTCACGCTCCACCTGGCGCACGGCCATTCGATGACGGGCGAGGTGGTGGACTACGTGCCCCGCGAGTCGGTGCTGATGGCCCTGGGCAAGGAAGGGCTGCGCCGCTCGGAGTCGGTGGCCTACGTGGACCTGTCCACGGTGGTGGCGGTGGCGGTGGGCAACGCGGAGAAGCTGCTGGAGCTGACGCAGCTCGTGCGGCCCAACCCCACGCGGCAGGACGTGGTGACGCTGCTGGAGAAGCTGCCCCACGCCCTCACCGAGCAGTTCTGGCCGGGCGAGGCGTCCCTGGGCGGCAAGCCCCTGCGCTTCGAGGTGGACTGGGTGGGCCTGGATGACGAGCCGGGCCGCCGCGCGCTGGAGTCCGCCGTGAATGTCACCTGCCATGCCTTGCGCGCCCTGGCCCAGGAGCAGGGCCGCGAGGTGCTGCGCCGCATCACCTCCGTGCGCTTCCTCCGGGGCCCGGGCACCCGCGCCGCCGTGGAAGGCGAAACGGGCACGGTGACGGTGGGCCCGGGTGAGCCCACCGTGTCCGCCTTCCGCAAGGCGTTCGCCGCCGGCATCAGATGACGGGCAGCGACGCCGGCTCGGCCCCCAGCGGGAAGGCCGCGTCGATGAGGGCCCGCTCGTCGGCGGTCAGCGCCAGCGACGCGGCGGCGGCGTTGTCGCGCGCGTGGGCTTCCCGGCTCGCCTTGGGAATGGCGAACAGCGACGGCCCGCGCACCAGGAACCGGAGCGCCACCTGGTACGGCGTGACGCCGTGCGCGCGGGCAATGGCGCCCAACACCCTCCCACCCCGGCTGTCGGGCCGGGGGAAGCGGCCGTTGCCGAAGGGGCTGTAGCCCACCACCGCCACGCCGTGGGCTTCGCACCAGGGCAGGACGGCGTGTTCGATGGCGCGCTCCTCCAGGTGGTAGAGCACCTGGTTGCAGGCGATGCGCCCGGGCCCCGCGAGCGCGAGCGCCTCCTCCAGGTCCTCCACCCCGAAGTTGCTCACGCCCCAGGCGCGAATCTTTCCATCCGCCACCAGCTTCTCGAAGGCGCGCACCGTCTCCTCCAGCGGGTGCGAACCCGGCCAGTGCAGCAGGTAGCAGTCGAGGTGGTCCGTGCGCAGCCGCTTCAGGCTCCGCTCACAGGCGGCGAGCGTGCCCGCGTAGGACGCGTTGGACGGCATCACCTTCGACACCAGGAAGACGTCGCCGCGCCGGCCCGCGATGGCCTCGGAGACGATGGACTCCTCCACCTTGCCGTGGCCGTACAGCTCCGCGGTGTCCACGTGTGTCATTCCCAGGTCCAACCCGGCGCGAAGGGCGCGGATGGCGCCTGCCCGGTCGTCCTCCTCCATCTGCCAGGTCCCCTGGCCCAGAATGGGCACGGACACCCGTGTGCTTCCGAATGGACGCTGCTCCATGGCACTCCCCCTGACTCGGCGTATGACCTGCTTCGAGAGGATTAATACCGCTTCAACGCACACGCAGGCAGCCGGTGCGCGGGCTGGACGCTCGCGTTAGGCTCCGCCGGTGTCTTCCCCCGTGAACGATTCGAACAGCAGTGCCCCCCCTGGTGTCACCGTGGGGCGCCTGCTGAAGCTGGCGCGCCCGGAGCTGCTGCCACTGGCAGCGGGCACCTTCTTCCTCCTCATCAGCAGCGGGGCCACGCTGGCCTACCCCCGCGCCATTGGCGACCTGGTGGACCAGGCCCTCACCGCGCGCGACCGGTATGTGGTGGACCGGCTCGCGATGCTGATGCTCGCCGTGTTCACGGTGCAGGGCATCGCCATGGCGCTGCGCATCTACCTCTTCACCAACGCCGGCGAACGCGTGGTGTCGCGGCTGCGCAAGGACCTCTTCCGCGCCCTGCTGTCCCAGGAGGTGGGCTTCTTCGACTCGCGCCGCACGGGCGAGCTCACCAGCCGGCTCTCCTCGGACACCACCGTCCTGCAGACCACCGTCACGACCAACGTGTCCATGGTGCTGCGCTACGTCGTCACGGCGCTGGGCGGCGTGGGCCTGCTGCTCTACACCTCCGTCCAGCTCACGCTGGTGATGCTGGCCGTCATCCCGCCCGTGGCCATTGGCGGCGTGTTCTACGGGCGCCGGGTCCGGGCGATTTCCCGTCAGGCCCAGGACGCGCTCGCCGCCAGCGGCGAGGTGGCCGAGGAGGACTTGTCCGGCATCCGCACCGTGCGCTCCTTCGCCGCGGAGCGGCACGAGGTGGAGCGCTACAGCGTCGCCGTGGAGCGCTCCTTCACGCTGGCGAAGAAGCGCGCGCTCCAGACCTCCGTCTTCATGGGCGTGGCCTCCATCGCGGGGTATGGCTCCATCGCCGCGGTGCTCTGGTACGGCGGCCGGCTGGTGGTGGACGGCGGCCTCTCCGTGGGCGAGCTCACCTCGTTCCTCATCTACACCATGCTGGTGGCCTTCTCGTTCAGCGGCATCGCGGAGCTGTGGGCGGACTTCATGCGCGCCAGCGGCGCCGCCGAGCGCGTCTTCGAGCTGCTGGACCGCAAGCCCGCCATCGGCGCCGGCGGCGAGCAGCTGACCGACCTGCGCGGGCACGTGCAGTTCCGCGGCGTGCACTTCGCCTACCCCAGCCGTCCCGACGTGCCGGTGCTCCAGGGCCTGGACCTGGAGCTGCGGCCGGGCGAGGTCGTGGCGGTGGTGGGCCCCTCCGGCGCGGGCAAGTCCACGCTGGCCTCCCTGCTGTCGCGCTTCTACGACCCGCAGAACGGCGAGGTCCTGCTGGACGGCCATCCGCTCATCGCCCTGGAGCCGGAGTGGCTGCGCCGCAACATCGGCATGGTGGCGCAGGAGCCCCAGCTCTTCTCCTGCTCCATCGCGGACAACATCCGCTACGGTCGGCCCGGCGCCACCGACGCCCAGGTGGAGGAGGCCGCCCGCGCCGCCAATGCCCACGCGTACATCGAGCGCTTTCCGGAAGGCTACGGCACCCAGGTGGGCGAGCGAGGCGTGCAGCTGTCCGGTGGCCAGAAGCAGCGGGTCGCCATTGCCCGGGCGGTGCTGAAGGACCCTCGCCTGCTCATCCTCGACGAGGCCACCAGCGCCCTGGACGCGGAGAGCGAGCACCTGGTGAAGGACGCGCTGGAGCGCCTGATGAAGGGCCGCACCACGCTCATCATCGCCCACCGCCTGTCCACCGTGGCCAACGCGGACCGGGTGCTGGTGCTCGACGGCGGCGTCGTCATCCAGAGCGGCACCCACGCCGCCCTCATGAGCCAGGAGGGCCTGTACCGGCGACTGGTGGAGCGGCAGTTTGTCGCAGCCTGAACGCCTGGTGCCCACACGGCGCTCGCCACGCACCGGACGACAGTGGCGCGCCTTCTGGCTCCCGGTTAAGTCTGGGGCTCCGAAAGGAGGTGATGCCTTGAACGACAGCAACTCCAAGGCGTCCACCTCCGCTTCGCTGGCCTGAGAAGGCGCCGAAGCGGTGGCAGACGCTGGCAGTTCCGGGCCCGTTTCCCGCGAGGGAGACGGGCCTTTTTGCGGCGGCTCGGGAATGCCGGCCCCCCCCTCCTGTTCGGAGCGCGCCGGGGGGAGAGGCCGACCCAACACGTTTCATCCGGGAGTTTCCGCCGTGTCCATCACCCCATGCCCCAGCCCGCTGCCCACCGCCCTCCGGGACGAGGAGTCCGTGGACTCGCAGCGCAACCTCTTCTGCCCCAACTACGACGCCTGCCTGCACCTGGTGGTGAAGCGGGGCTGGGAGGGCTGGAGCTGCCGGAACTGCGACTTGCGCAAGTTTCGCGTCGGGCAGCCGACCGCCCAGGAGTTCGCGGTCGCCCGGCCGGGTGGTTGGGACGGCAACTGACGCCGCCCCTCGGTCCCCAGCGGGCGACCGTCCACCGGAAACAGAATAATTGACGCATCCCTGCCTCAGTTGGCAGAACGGGACATGCGCTCCAAGAAAACCAAGTTCATCTTCGTGACGGGCGGAGTGGTCAGCTCCCTCGGCAAGGGCCTCGCCTCCGCTTCGATTGGCGCCCTGCTGGAGAACCGTGGGCTGGCCGTCACCCTCATCAAGCTGGACCCCTACATCAACGTGGATCCGGGCACGATGAGCCCGTTCCAGCATGGCGAGGTGTTCGTCACCGAGGACGGCGGTGAGACGGACATGGACCTCGGCCACTACGAGCGGTTCACCAACGCGCGGATGAGCCGGCTCAACAACTTCACCTCCGGCCGCATCTACCACGCCGTCATCATGAAGGAGCGGCGGGGCGAGTACCTGGGCAAGACGGTCCAGGTGATTCCGCACGTCACCGACGAAATCAAGTCCAGCATCCGCCAGGCGGCGCAGGACGCGGACGTCGTCATCGTCGAGGTGGGCGGCACCGTGGGCGACATCGAGTCGCTGCCCTTCCTCGAGGCCATCCGGCAGATGCGCTACGACGTGGGCAGTGAGAACGTCGTCTACGTCCACCTCACGCTCTTGCCGTACATCGGCGCGGCCGGCGAGGTGAAGACCAAGCCCACGCAGCACTCAGTGATGAAGCTGCGGGAGATTGGCATCCAGCCCGACTTCCTGGTGTGCCGCACCGACCGCGAGGTGTCCCGCGAGCTGAAGGACAAGATTGCCATGTTCTGCAACGTGGACACGCGCAGCGTCTTCACCTCGCCGGACGTGCGCAGCATCTACGAGCTGCCGCTGGAGCTGCACCGCCAGGGCCTGGACGAGCGGCTCGCGGAGGTCCTCAACATCTGGAGCCGGGCGCCGCACCTGGAGCGCTGGGAGAACATCATCCGCAAGGTGTACGAGCCCGCGCGCGGCCAGGTCCGCGTCGCCATCGTGGGCAAGTACGTCAACCTCACGGAGAGCTACAAGAGCCTCAACGAGGCGCTGCTGCACGGCGGCATCGCCAACGACGTGAAGGTGAACCTGCACTTCGTCGACAGCCAGGACGTCGAGGAGCAGGGCGCGGAGAAGCTGCTGGCCGGCGTGGACGCCATCCTGGTGCCCGGCGGCTTCGGCGTGCGCGGCACCGAGGGCAAGATTGCCGCCGTGCGCTACGCGCGTGAGAAGAAGGTGCCCTTCTTCGGCATCTGCCTGGGCCTGCAGATGGCCGTGGTGGAGTTCAGCCGCGGCGTGCTGGGCCTGTCCGCCGCCAACAGCCTGGAGTTCAACGAGCACACGCCCCACCCGGTGGTGACGCTCATGGAGAGCCAGGTGAAGGTGCAGGACAAGGGCGGCACCATGCGCCTGGGCAGCTACGCCTGCGCGCTGAAGCCCGGCTCGCTCGCCCACCAGCTCTACGGACAGGACACCATCCAGGAGCGCCACCGCCACCGCTACGAAGTGAACAACGCGTACCGTGGCAAGCTGCAGGAGGCGGGGCTCGTCATCTCCGGCGCCAACCCCGAGCTCAACCTGGTGGAGATGATTGAGCTGGCCGACCACCCCTACTTCGTCGGCTGCCAGTTCCACCCTGAATTCAAGAGCAAGCCCTTCGCCCCCCACCCC